>RQOS01000052.1 GCA_008373205.1 SAR202 cluster bacterium | reverse complement strand
AATTAGAATAGGCCATTTGGGAGACTTTAATGATCCAATGTTATTAGGAACATTAAGTTCCGTAGAGATGGGATTATCACTAGGAGAAATAGACTATAATTCTGGAGGTGTTAAGGCTGCGATGAATTATTTAGAGAAAAACTAAGGAGTATTCTGAATTCTTCTAGGTAAATTACCTATGCCAGCTTTATTTGTCTGAGGCAAAATTTTATCAATTTCTTCTAGATCGTTATTGGATAATTCTACTCCTGAAGCTTCAGAATTGGATTTAACTTGTTCAACCTTAGTAGCCCCAGCTATAACAGAACTTACTGATCTTTTTGATAAAAGCCACGCAAATGCTAGCTGAACCATAGTAATTCCTTTATTATTAGCCCAAAGTTCTAAGTTTTCTATAATTTCAAAATTTTCATCATTTAGCCATTTTTCACTCCATGCAGTATTTCCGCCAGCTAATCTGCCATCCTCTGGTATAAGATTTCTTTTATATTTTCCTGTAAGAAATCCTGATGCAAGAGGAAAGTAGGGGAGTATTCCAACATTATATTTATCACATGCATGTATGAGTTCAGATTCTGGTTCTCTCTCGAACATAGAAAACTCAGGTTGAATAGTTGCAAATTCAGCCCATCCATATTTTCTTGAAATATGAATTCCTTCGACTAATTCAAAAGCCATATAATTAGAGCATCCAATATATCGAATTTTACCTTGAGTAACTAAATCATCTAATGCTTTTAGAGTTTCTTCTTGTCTAGTAAAAGGATCAAAAATATGAGTTTGATATAAGTCTATATAGTCTGTCTGTAATCTTTTTAAGCTTTCATCCACTGATCTTTTTATATGCACTGATGATAACCCAGATTTATTTGGACCTTCATTTACTCTTTGAGCTACTTTTGTATCGGTGGGAGATGGCATGGGGTTCATACCACCTTTTGATGCAATAATATATTGATCTCTATTTTCTTTAGTTGCTTTTCCAATATATTCTTCAGAAAGACCATTAGAATACATGTCGGCAGTATCTAACAAATTTATACCATGATCTAAAGTTGATTTAATGATTACCTCAGACTCTTTGTAATTTAATTTTCTTCCAAAATTATTAGTGCCAAGCCCAATTTCAGAAACTAAAATTCCTGAGTTTCCTAAATTCCTGTAATTCATTTAAATCTCACTTCTATTTTTTTTTTACTTTTTACGATAGTATCTAAAAAATTCTCTTAAAAAATGACGTTATTTGCAACTTTTTTAATACTTCTTTATTGTTTAGGACATTCATATTGGAATTTTCTTGTTAAAAAATCTGATAATCCTCAAATAATGCTAGTTTTAATTGCTATTGGTTCATGGGTAATATTTTCTCCACTAGCAATTGTTTACATTTTGATAAATCCTATCAGTTTAGAATCATGGATATTTATATTAATTAATTCAGTTCTTCAAATTTTTTATTATGCTTTTTTAGGTAAAGCATATAAATTAGCTGATTTATCTATCGTATATCCTCTAGCAAGAGGGAGTGCTGTTTTCTTTATTCCGTTTTGGGGGATTATTTTTTTAAATGAATCAGTATCATTCACAGCAATTATTGGAATATCAATGATTTTTATTGGACTAGTATTTATTTCTTTAATTCCAATAATTAGTAAAAATCTAATCATAAATAAAAATTTATTAATAGGTATAGGCCTATCAATATTGGTAGGCCTAAATATTTCTCTATATACCATCGTAGATAAAAAGGCGGTGTCATCAGTAAATCCTTTTATTTATCCAATATTAATTACTGTTGGTGGGTCTTTAGGAGCTATTTTATTTACCGGTAGTAAAAATAAAGTAGCAGATTTAAAATTTCAATTTAAAAATAATTATCTTACTGTTATAGGTGGATCAGTAATTATGTATATTGCATATTCAGTGATGCTTTATGCTTTAAATATTTCTAAAATGAGTTATGCTGCTACAGCTAGAGAATTAACTATAATATTTGGAATTATATGGAGCTATTTTTTCTTAAAAGAAAAACTTACAATTACTAGATTTGTAGCGATATTAATAATTTTTTTTGGAGCAATAATAATTTCTATATCAAAATAAAATTAGTACCATTTTTCTTTATCCACTATATTGTGAAGCTCTTTACCTTGATTGAAAAGATTAATGTTTTTTTTGATAATTTCATACCTTCTATTAGTTATAGTGTCTCCTGCATCCAAAAGTGCTACATGAGGAGTGATAATTACTCCAGGAGTAGTCCATAATTTGTGATTTGAAGGTAATGGTTCTTCTTCAAAAACATCTAAGCCAGCACCAGAAATAATATTATTTTCTAAAGCATTAACTAAATCATCTAGACTTGTTGTTTTTCCTCTTCCGACATTTATAAAAATAGAAGAGTTTTTCATTTTATTAAATAATTCTAAATTGAACATATGGTGTGTTTCAGGTGTATGCATTACGGTTGAAACTAAAATATCAACTTTTGGAATTTCTTTTTCAATTTCTTTTTGAGTTATAAGTTTGTCGAAATACTTAAGATTCTTAAATTTTGGATCAACACCAATAACTTTCATATTAAATGCTTTACAAAGCCTGCCAACTTCTTGACCAATTCCGCCTGCTCCAACTATCATAACTGTCGCTTCATCAAGATGAATAGCTTTATGCCTATTTGCATTTTTATTCCAACTTCTTTTTCTTTGAGCTTCCAAAAAATCAGGCAATCTCTTAGATAGTGATAACAAATAAGCCATCACATGATTACCTATGTAGTCGAAATATATTCCCCTAGGGTTTGTAACTACTACTGGATGTTCAACAAGTTCTTTATAGAACCAGCCATCTTTTCCAGATTCATTTACAAAACTTCCTGAATCAGGATTAGCTAACCATTTTAATTCTTTAGCATTTATTATCCCTTCTGGTGAAATCCATCCATATCCTGCTTGGATTATATGTATATTTTCAAGTACTTCACTTTCATCTTCAAAAACTAAGAATTCTATTTCAGGGAAATCATTTTTTAATCTATTTAGTAATTCTTTTTTTATATCATCTAGCGGTGGTAAAAATGCAAAATTAGTAAGCTTCATATAAAATATCCTTTTCTATTTTCATTATTAGCTCTTAAGGGTATACTCAAAAAATAGTATAACGACATACGTGAAAAAAATCATTAATATAGGAGAAAAAAATGTACCCAAGTGACATTAGGAAAAAACTAGCAACTGGAAAACCAGTTTTATCAACTAGCATGCCTAGTTTTGAACCACATATTGCAAATGCTACTTATAATTGTAAGCCTGACTGGGTATGGATTGATACCGAACATAATCCATGGGGAACAGAATCTATGGGAACATTATGTGTAGACGGAAGAAAAAAAGGAGTTGCTCCTGTAATAAGAATACCTTGGAATGACCCGGCTTATATAAAAAAAGCATATGATGTAGGTGCAGTTGGAGTAATGATTCCACAAGTGGACACTCCTGATGAAGTAAAACAAGCAATACATGATGCTAAATATCCTCCAGTTGGAGAGAGAGGTATAGCTCCTTTTTTTGCAGGGTATCTTGATGGTGTATCTGCAAGAGATGTAGTAGATAATGCCAATGATGAAACTCTCTTAATTCTACAAATGGAATCTGTAGAAGCCTGGGAGCAAATAGATGAAATTCTTGCGATACCTGATTTTGAAGTTATTCTAGCCGGACCAGCTGATTTGTCAGCTTCATTAGGATTTCCTGGTGACGATGCAACTAATCCAAAAACTGCTAATGTAATGGTAGATTTAGCTCATAAAGTAAAAGGTACAGGTAAGGCTTTGGCAACAACTATGAGTGACGTTGATCATGCAAAACAATGGATAAAAGAAGGATACACAATGATGAATATTGGATCTTCTTTACAGTATGGAACCATTGGTCTATCTAAGATTTTTAGTGATATAAGAAAAGAATATGGAGTTGATTGGCACTAATTTATCCAAATCTTTTTGGAGTAATTAAGTCATAGATTGAAATATTTTCAGTTAGTTTATTGATTTCTGAAATATCATCCTGAGTTAGCTCAATGTCACCTGCTTTAGCATTTGATATTGCTTGCTCAGGATTTTTTGAACCACAGATTGCAGAAGTCACTCCTTTGGTATAAAGTGTCCAAGCTATTGATAATTGCGTAGCGTTGAAACTATTATCTTTTATCCATTCACTTAAGAGATTGAAAATTTCTCCACCTTTTTCTAAATGTTCATTTTCAAAAGTATGATGATTATGCCTTGCGTCATCTTTGCTAAAAATATGTCCAGGTTTATATTTCCCAGACAACAATCCTCTTGCTATTGGTGAATATACAATAGACCCTATCCCTAATTTATTACTTTCTGGAATAATTTCTTTTTCTGAATGTCTAAACAATATAGAGAAATGAGGTTGGCTAGAAATAATTTGATTTCCAGAGAATTCATTCATAGCTTTAATTTGTTCTGAAGAAAAATTTGAAACACCTAAATACTTAAAATATCCTTTAGATCTTAAATCTAGTAGTTTTGTAATTGTTTCTTCCATTGGAATTGAATCTTGCCAAGAATGAATTTGATACAAATCTATAAAATCTACTTGTAAATTTTTCAATGAATCACTTAAAGCTTTTTCAATATCTAAAGTATTTCTCCATGAAGAAAGCTTTGAGGCTAATACTAAATTTTTCCTTTTTCCTTTTAATGCTTTACCTAAAATATTTTCACTATCAAGATACATCTGGGCGGTATCTAAAAAATTAACACCATTGTCAATGGATGCATGAATAGCATTTATAGCATCTTTTTGTTCTATTTTTCCCATTCCTCCGCCAATAGGCCATGTTCCTAAACAGATATTTGAAACTTTAGGTCCATTATTGCCAAGAATATTATATTTCATAAAGATTCCTAAATATTTTTATTTAATAGAAAGATAACATTTAAATTTTTTTTTAGTAACAAATTATTTCTGGGAAATAGTTAAATAAGGTTAACCCCCAGAGGGGCCTGAGCATAAAATCTTCAGAGAATTTCTACCTGAGCTAAAAACTTTTCCCAAAAACTTATTACGAAATATTTCTAAATTATTTCTTTTTTTTCAAAATCTTTAATTTCATCAATTGAATATCCTAAATCTAATAAAATCTCATTATTATGCTCTGCAAGCTTTGGTGCTATTCCAATTTTTGATGGTGTTTCAGAAAATTTCCAAGGAGTTCCGTGTGTCTTAAATTTTTCTCCTAGATCAGGGTGAAATACTTCAGTTACATAATTATTTTCTACAATGTCAGGGTCATTAGAAGCTTCAATCATGCTATTAACTGGTGCGGCTATTCTCCTTTCATCTCTAAGAATTTTTATCCAATGTTCTCTTTTATTGGTAGCAAACATCTTATTTAGCTCTTCTAAAATTAAATTTTTATTTTCTTCGGATTCAAAAGCTAATCCTAAGTCGTCTAATCCTTTATTTTCTAAATTTTCTAAAA
Organism: SAR202 cluster bacterium; assembly: GCA_008373205.1. Lineage (GTDB taxonomy): Bacteria > Chloroflexota > Dehalococcoidia > Lucifugimonadales > Lucifugimonadaceae > TMED-70. The sequence continues at coordinate 16,980 of RQOS01000052.1, read as the reverse complement.
AACCCAATAATTCTAATGTAGGTCTCCAATGATCAGGTTCTAATTGAATAGCTAGAGGTTTACCTTCAATATCATTAAAACAAGCAGCTATTCCAGCTCTTTCTCGTGAACCATTAATTCTAGCTCCAGTTATTGGAGGTATATTTCTCCACATAGATGTAGTCATAGTCCACCCCATAAGTCTAAATGCACTACCTATTAATGATGTTTCAACTTTTTGACCTTTGCCTGTATTTTTTGCATGAATTAATGCTGCTAAAACTCCACTTAGAGTTATTAGTCCACAAGTTTCGTCTGCTACAGAGGCAACCCCTGTTCTTCTTTGCTGGCCAGGTACTGCAAAAGCTTCAGTAACTCCACCTATTGCTTGACCCACAGCGTCTGTACCTGGTAGATTTGCGCTTGGCCCATCAGGACCGTATGCTGAAACAGATGCATAAACAATTGAAGGGTTTATTTTTTTCAATTCTTCGTAACCAAAGCCATTTCTTTCTGCTGCCCCTGGACTAAAATTTTGTCCAAAAATATCTGCTCTTTTGATTAACTTATGTAAAATTTCTTTACCTTTTTGACTCTTAAGGTTAAGAGTCAAACTTTTTACTCCTCTATTATTCGTTTCGAAAAATGAGCTTATTCCATTTTTTACTTCACCAGCTCTTCTACTTCCATCACCTTTTTTAGGCAGCTCAATTTTGATTATTTCAGCTCCCATATCTGCCATTAGCATATAAGGAACTGTGCCTGCTTGAGCAGTAGAACATGTTACTGCTTTAATTCCTGATAGAGGTCCTTTTGTATCTGTCATATTTATTCCTTATTTACTAGGCTTTAATTTTGGCATATTATAACGATCTTCAGGATTAATCCATCCATTAAAGTTTGGCTTTCTTTTTTCTGCAAAAGCCCTTCTAGATTCCATTCGATCTTCTTGATCTCCATGAGAGTGTAATTGATCGGCTAAATCTTCAAAATTACTTCCAACTTTTGGAGCCATTTCTCTCATCATATATATAGTATTTACTCTTGCAGCTGGAGGCAATGATAAAATATGCTCAGCCATTTCTATCGATGTAGGCAATAGTTCTTCTTTTTCTACAAGTCTGTTTATAAATCCAACTTCATACAGCCTTTGAGCATTAAATCTAAATCCTAATGCCATTTCTGTAGCAACAGGATGTGGTAAATTAGCGTAGAATCCGTGGTTATATCCTCCTAAAAGCCATCTTTTAGCCTCTGACATTTCAAATATAGCTTCCTTAACAGCTACTCTTAAGTCTGTTTTTTCTACCAACATAAAACCACCACCCATAGCATATCCATTTATTGCACCTATAACAGGTTTGTCTAGAGTTCCATTCATAAATGGATTTTCAATTTCTTCACCTTTACCTGGTGCTGATGCTAATGAGCCAACTTCTAAAGATTCCTTCATATCTTCTCCTGCGCAAAAGCCTCTCCCTTCACCAGTTAAAATAGCAACTTCTAAGTTTTTATCATCTCTATATTCAATGAATGCATTCGCCATACCTTCTCTTATAACCTTACTTAAGGCATTCAAACGTTCTGGACGATTGAGTTTTATTATCATTATTTGATCTTGTTTATCTATCTCTACAAATGCCATTTCTTTCTCCGATTTATTTTTATGCTTATTATATCTTAGAATGTAAATATATAAATTAGGAGGTAAATTTTGGAAACTGATTTTATAGTAAGCTATGCTCAAATTATTTCTGCAGTAGCAACATTTATAGTAGCGTTTGTACTTTTATACGAACTTAAACAACAACATAAAGATGCTGAAAGGGATCTGATTCTTTCAATTAATCAACAAAGATTAGATTTGATTTCATTACTTTCTGACGAGAAGATGTCAGAAATTCAATATAGAGGTAATCATGATTTTGATGCATTGGAAAATCAAAAAGAAAGAACTAGATATTTTAGACAATTCTCAGCAGAAATGTATTTGCATAATATATCAAATCAATATTCTGATCTTATAAATATTGATGCTAAGCAGTTCTTAAAAAATCAATTAAGTCTTTTTCCAGGTATGAGAAAAATGTACAGAGAAAGTATGATAAGGCATCAATTGCCTGATGATTTTGTGAAAATGACAGATTTATTTATTAAGGAAATTGAAGATCAAGTAGGAGAAAAAGGTCAAGTTAAAAATTTAACAAGAAGTGATATTAAATAAAAAAACCCACCTCCAGAGTCCTACCTGAGCAATCAACTAGAGCTTCGTTAGAAGCGGGCTTTTTTTTCTCTAAACTTCATAGATCCATTCGAATCAGTTTTAGCTGATTAGGTGCTTTCCTGTTTCCATTCCAGCTTACCCTTAATAGCTCCCTAAAGAACTATCTCCAACTTCTCTCCATTTAGAGTTTCCTAAACTTCATAGATCCATTCGAATCAGTTTTAGCTGATTAGGTGCTTTCCTGTTTCCATTCCAGCTTACCCTTAATAGCTCCCTAAAGAACTATCTCCAACTTCTCTCCATTTAGAGTTTCCTAAACTTCATAGATCCATTCGAATCAGTTTTAGCTGATTAGGTGCTTTCCTGTTTCCATTCCAGCTTACCCTTAATAGCTCCCTAAAGAACTATCTCCAACTTCTCTCCATTTAGGATTAAATAAATAATACAACACTTTTTTTAAAATGCAACCCCTAATTTTCCCAGAGTATGAAATATGAGACATTTTATACTGAAAATTTGATTAAAAATCATAAAATATAATTTTTTCCCCAGTGGATATTTTTTATAATAACTATAGAATGATTTAGAATATTATTTCACAAAATATATATAAGGAGATAAAGATGTTAGAAAGATTTCATGTGCCACATGATATTGCAGTAAAAGTTAACCACAAAGAAATTTTTGATGTTGTAAAAAATATTTTCCTTAAAATGGGCATGTCAGATGAAGATGCAAGAATATCTGCTGATGTACTTATTTATGCAGATGTCAGAGGAATTGAATCTCATGGTGTTTCTAATATGCTTAGAAGATACGTTGATGCATTTGCTGAAAAAGATATAAATCCTACTCCTAAGCCTAAAGTAATAAGAGGTAAAGGAGCAGTAGCAACTCTTGATTCTGATGCAGGTCATGGATTAGTTGTAGGTCCATATGCAATGAATATGGCAATTGAAAAAGCTAAAGACTATGGTATAGGATCTGTAACTGTTATAAATGGCAGACATTTTGGAGCATGCGCATATCATGCTGAAATGGCACTTAAACATAATATGATTGGAATAGCAATGACTACTGGAGGACTAATGGTTGCTCCTGTTAACGGAGCTGAGGCAAAAGTAGGATTGAATCCAATCGGAGTAGCTGTACCAACAAAAGATGAACCTCCATTTATTTTTGATGCTTCGATGTCGTCGGTTGCTGGGAATAAAATAGCTCTTGCTCAAAGAATAGGAGTTAAAGTGATGCCAGGTTGGATTGCCAAAGCTGATGGCACACCAATTATGGAAGAGACAGAAGTCCCCGATGAATATCTTATGCTTCCTGCTGGAGGAACTAGAGAAATTGGATCTCATAAGGGTTTCTCATTAGCAATGTTGGTAGAAATATTAGCAGGTGTCCTAGGTGGATCTGGTGCTGGAAACTTCAGAAGATCACAAGCAGCGCATCATTTTATAGCATATGACATTGATGCATTTACTGATGTCGATAAATTCAAATCTGATATGGATGAATATATGAAATCAATTAAAGAAACAAAGCCTGCTCCAGGTGTTGATAGGGTTGTTTACGCTGGATTACCGGAGTATGAAGAAAAGATTGAAAGAGAAGATGATGGTATCCCATATCATCCAGAGGTACTTGATTGGTTTAAAAACATTTGTGCAGAGTTGGGTATAGATTGGAACTTAAGTTAAAAAATATTTGAAAGAGGGAAATATGACTAAAAGAGTTAATAAAGTAATTGAATTATGGGAACAAGGTCAACCTGTTTATCATGAACATCCTGAAGAACTAAGCTATGAGGCTGGTTTAGAAGGAGCTAAAACATTGGCAGATATGTTTTTGATAGATTTTGAACATAACCCCTTTGATACAGTGGGGCTAACAAAATTTATGGAAGGGCTAAAAGATGGAGGTCCAACTAATAGTGGGCATCTAACTCCGACAGTTGTATGTACTTTACCTTCTAATGCTATTACTCCTGAGGAAGTTAGATATAATGCATGGCAAGCTAGGCATTTACTTACTGCTGGAGTTCATGGTATTTTGCATACCCATACTAGAAGCCCAGAGTCGGTCAAGGCTTTTGTGCAGGTCACAAGATATCCTTATCAACAAATTGGTAGAGATTTTATAGGAGAAGGGTTAAGAGGATCTGGAGGTCAAAAAAAACCAGCCGAATTATGGGGATTAGAGCAACATGATTATACAGATATGGCGGATCCATGGCCTATGAATCCTAAGGGTGAATTGATTTTAGGCCTCAAAATAGAGGATAGGCACTGTGTTGCCAATGTAGATGATATCGCAAAAGTACCAGGAATAGCTTTTGCTGAATGGGGACCAGGGGATATGGGAATGAGTTATATGCAGCCAGATGCCCATGATCCTCCTTATCCAGATATTATGAATCAAGCTAGAAATAAAATTAAGTCTGCTTTAGACAAAAATGGAATAGTATTTTATTCAAGTTGGATGGATGAGAGTATGACACAAGAAGAAAGACTAGATTATATAATAGATGAACTTGGATGTAAGATGGTTGGTATACCAGCAATGCTTTCAAAGGCTGATCAAAAAAATCTGCTTGAGTATGGAAGAAACAAAACAGGAAGAAAAATGCCTGTTTAGAAAAATTCACTTTTTCATATTATTTGGAACTAAATTTTTTTAGTATTATTTTTTTAATTTAAGTAATATATATATATACACTTGCAGAACAACGTAGAAATAAATAAAGATTGAACAATTTTTCAAATATAAATAAATTATCAGGTTTTAAGGATAAGTTTTCTGATTCTTTGATTTATTCAAATAAATTAAGGAAAGACTTTTCAGATTTTGTAGAGAAATGGGGCTACGAACAAGTCAGTACCCCTATACTTGAAAGATCAGACCTTTTTACTAGCAAAACTGGAACTAGCTTAACTAATAATATTTATAGTTTTACAGATCCTTCGGGAGTCGATGTTTCTCTAAGGCCTGATTTTACTTCTTCAATTATGAGAATGATTATAGAAAAAGAAATTGATTATTCTAAAAATTCTATAAGGTTTTCTTATTCTGGAGATATCTTTAGATATAGTCCTAACGAAAATAATTTTATTTCTCAAAATGGAATTGAGTTGATTGGAACCAATAATATAACCTCAGATGTAGAAGTTTTATCTATAGCTATGATATTTTCTAGAAATATGATGTCTGAGGATGTGTTTGTAAGAGTTGGACATGTTGGAATTTTAATGGATATATTTAGATTTTATAAAATCAGTGACAGGGAATCTTTGTTTATACTTCAGAATTTAGATTTTATTTCATCCGAGACATCTATTGAATCTGTTTTTTCAAAGGCTAAGGATTTCGGAATATTTATAAACGATGATTCAAGTACCTCCAAGTCAAAAGATTTGTCTGATGTAGAAATATCTAAGATGTTAGATTTTGCATTTTCTAATGATAATAATTTTAAGCAAACTAGAGATAAAGAATCTATTATAAAAGGGATTCTGAATAATTTTGAAAAACAATCTAATTCTAAAAATTTTTCAGAATGTTTATCTACTATATCAAAGCTAATTAATATAGATACTAATTTAGAAGAAGCTATTTCTTTAGCTAATGAAATTCTTGCAGGTGTACCTGTTAAAAAGAATCTTTCAGATTTCTATCAGATTGTAAAAAATTTAGAAAATTATGAAATAGATATCTCAAATATAAAAATTGATTTTGGGCTTGTTAGAGAGTGGGGATACTATAGTGGATTCGTATTTGAATTATATTCCAAGGGCTTTGGTGAAAAAAATTCTTTTGGAGGTGGAGGAAGATATGATTTTTCATCTAAATCAGGAGTTATTCCTGCGACAGGATTTGCAATAGATTCTGAGAAAATATTTAATAATTCAATAAGTTTTTCCACAAAAAATATTAAGAAGATTATTGTTTATGCAAAAAATAATGAGGATTATACTCTAGCCCAAAAAACCTGTTTTGACGAAAGAAATATTGGCAATATAGTACTCTTAGAGACTTCGGAAAAAAATATAGAAGAATTAAGAGTTTGGTCTAAAGAAAACAATTTTTCTGAAATTATTAGTGTAAGTCAAAATAAAATAAATAGGATTGAGGTATAAATTGGAAAATATATCGTTTGCCTTACCAGTATCTGGAGCACTTTATGAAGGAAGTATGGATTTACTAAATAAATGCGACCTTTCTGTTTCTAGATCTAATAATCGTGTTTATACAGCAAAAATCCCTAGTCTAAAAGGATTGGATGTAATGTTCCAAAGGCAATCAGATATTCCTGCTCGCTTGGACTCTAAAGTTGCAGACATAGGGATTGTAGGTTTAGATAGTTTTTATGAATCTAAGTTAGATGATGGAAGTTCAACAGTATTAATTGATAATTTAGGATTTGGAGCATCTGATTTAGTTTTAGCAGTTCCAGAAGCTTGGCTCGATGTTACCAATCTAGTTGATCTTGCAGATTTATCTTTCAAAATGCGAGAGGAAGGAAGAGATTTAAGGATTGCAACTAAGTATCCTCGGTTGGTTTCAAGGTTTCTTAATAATAATTCTATATATTATTTCAATATCGTTGATGCTAGTGGGGGGATTGAAGTTGCCCCATTTATTGGATATGCAGATATGATTTGTGATATTACTGCTACTGGTAATACTCTTAGGCAAAATAGATTAAAGATAATAGATAATGGAATTGTTTTTACTTCTCAAGCTGCTCTTGTTGGTAATATTGAATCATTATCTGAGAAGACTAATTTGGAAAATATTAAGATAGTTATAGAAAAAATTGAAGCATATATGAACTCAAAAAAATACCAAAGAGTTACAGTTAATCTATCGATTACTGATTTAGGTCTTGCAAGTGTGGATGATTTAGAAGCTGTTATTAGCTCAAATACAATTTTACATGGATTAAAGGGGCCATCATTTAGCCATGTATTAACTGGAGAGCCAGGATCATGGATTTCATTAGAATTAATAATTTCTAATGATCAAATTATGCAGTGTGTAGAAGAACTAAGGAAATTAGGGGGGATTAGTATAACTACTTCTGATTTAGATATGATCTTTTATAAAGAATCATTAGGATTTGAAAAATTATCTGAAGCAGTATCTATGTATGGAGAAAAGAAATGAAAATACTATCAGATGTAGAATCAACACTTGAATATATAAAAGAACTTAGAAAAAGTACATACTCTAATATATTAACTAGTGGTAATGGTTTTTTTGAAAAAGATTATTCTGTTGAGGAATATGTAAAAAAAATTATGGATATGACTAAACTTAATGGCGATGATTTTTTGTTTGAATTAAGTTCAAAATTAGATGATGAACAATTTGGGAATCTACAAATATCAGAAAAAGAATTAAAAAATTCAGTTGATCGGATATCAAAAGAAGAAAGAAATATTCTTGAAAATACTATTTCAAGAATCGAAAATTTTCAAAAAAAGACATTAATAAAGAACTGGTTTGATGAAAAAAATGGGTATGGAGAATATATCAAACCCATAAAATCTGTAGGTTGCTATATACCAGGTGGAACTGCACCTCTTATTTCTACTGTTCTACATACAGTTATTCCAGCTAAAGTAGCAGGAGTAAAACAGATATCTATTGCTTCCCCTGCTACAGGTATTGAAATGCCAAATAATATGCTACTTGCAGCGGCTTATCTATCAGGAGTTGATAATTTTTATACATATGGAGGGCCTCAAGCGATAATTAGTATGGCAGTTGGAACTAAAAAAGTTTCTAAAGTTGATATGATATGTGGCCCAGGAAATATTTTTGTAATGACAGCAAAAAAGCTTGTATATGGAGAGGTCGGATTAGATGGAATATTTGGGCCTACTGAAACTATGATTGTTGCAGACAGTTCCTCAAATATAGAATATGTTGTTGGGGATTTGATGGCTCAAGCTGAACATGATGTGCTTGCTCTTCCTATGATGGCTACCAATAGTCTAGAATTTGCAAAAGACATCCAATTTTTCTATAAAAATAAGCTTAATTCAATGAAAAGAAAACATATTATTGAAAAGTCAATGAATCGAGGATTTATTTCAGTTTTACAAGATGAAAAAGAGATAATTGAATTAGTAAATCAAGTAGCACCTGAACATTTATCTATAGCATCAGAAAAGTTAATAAATATATCTGAAAAAATTGATTCTGCTGGTTCTATATTTCTTGGAGAAATTTCTTCAGAAGTATTAGCTGATTATGTAGCAGGTCCTAGTCATGTTATGCCAACTAATGGTTCCGCTAGATATTCTTCTTCATTATCATCAAGAACTTTTCAGAAATCTATCCCTGTCTTGGCAATTGATAAAAAAACATTTAAAGAAATATGTAATGATGCAGAAAATTTTGCTAAACTTGAATCACTTCAAGCGCATAGCGAGGCTATCTCCATCAGAAAAGAAAAATACTTAATGGAGTAATTAATTGAGTTTAGATAAGAGTATCAGAAAAAATATAATGAAAATCCCTTCATATAAAGGGGTTGATCCATCTCTAAAACTTGCATCAGAATCAGGTATTGATCCTAAGGATATTATCAAACTAAATGCAAACGAGAATGCATTTGGAGATACTTTAGGATTAGGAAAAGATTTGTCTAAAATAAACATACATGAATATCCTGATCCTAATCAAAAATTACTTAGAGAATATTTAGTAAATTATACAGGGAATAAATTTGAGGAAATTGTTGCTGGTTCCGGTAGTGATGAGCTTATAGATATTCTTATAAGAATATTTTTAAGTGAAGGAGATAAATTGATAGATGCAAAACCAACTTTTGGTATGTACGAATTTTTTGCAAAAATTCAGGGAGCTGATGTTATATCTGTATCTAGAGATAAAGAATATAATTTAGATTTAGACCTAATATTAAAACAAATAGACTCCAAGACAAAGATGATTTTTTTAGCATCTCCAAATAATCCAACTGGAAATATTGCTTCACCTCAAGAAATAAAAACACTCATAGATACAAACTTAATTGTTGTTATAGATGAAACTTATTATGAATTTTCTAAATTTTCTTATTCTAATCTCATTCATGAACATGATAATGTGATCATACTTAGATCATTTTCTAAATGGGCTGGTTTAGCCGGACTTAGAATTGGATATGCTATTTCAAATCCTAAATTAATTGAAAAAATTTTACTAGTCAAGCAACCATATAATATAAACTCAGCTGCTGAACATGTAGCTATCAATGCTATGAGTAAAAAAGATTTTCTTCTTGAGAAAGTTGAAATTCTAATAGATCAAAAGAATAAGATTTATGATTTTTTATCAAAATATGATGAATTGAAACCATTTCCTTCTTCTGCAAATTTTATTTTATGTGATTTCAAGGAAAAGGATTCAAACATAATATTTGAAAAATTAGCTCAAAATGGGATATTTGTAAGAAAGTTTTCAGATAATGTGATTTCAAATTCTCTTAGATTTTCATCTGGAACTCCTGACCAAACTCGTAAATTATTACGAGTGCTTAAGTCAATAATTTAGTGATATAAATATTATTATGACTAATAAAAGAATTTCAAAAAAAACAAGAGTTACTGGTGAAACTGAAATATCTATAGAAATAAATATTGATGGTAGTGGTAAATCTTCAATAACTTCACCTATAGGTATGCTAAATCATATGCTTGACCAAATAGCTAGGCATGGTTTGATTGACATAAAAGCCGAAATCAAAGGAGATTTGGAAACAGGAACTCATCATATTATTGAAGATACATCTATTGTTCTTGGTATGTGCTTAGATGAAGCTTTAGGTGATAGAGCTGGAATTCTAAGGATGGGAGATAAAACTTGTTTATTAGATGAAGCATTATGTCAAATAGCCCTTGATCTTTCAGGAAGAGGCTATTTTGTAATCGATATGGGTCAAATTGATAATGAAGGGGAATTTTCTATAGAGATGGCAAAACATTTTTATGAATCTTTAGCTTCAAATGCAAGATTTGGTATACATCTTAGAATGCATTCGGGTACAAATCATCATCATATTTTAGAATGTTCGTTTAAGACTTTTGCTAGAGCATTCAGAGAGGCTGCTTCATTTGATTCTAGAAGAGCAAATTCGATACCTTCTACTAAAGGAACTCTTTAGATTATATTGAAAGAAAATTTTTCAATAATTGGATTTGAAAGTAATTTATCAGAAATTTCTTCAGTTACATTTTTAGCATTTTTTTCGTTATCTGATTCTATTTCTAGAATGAAAATTTTCCCTGATCTTATTGATTTTACATTTTCGAAGCCTATTCTATTTGCAGATTCTGAAATAGTTAAGCCTTGAGGATCATTTACATTGTCTTTATATAAAATTTTGACTTCAAATTTATAAATCAATTTTTACTCTCATCTAATCCTGCAGTCATTACTTGTCCAAATGCTTCTTCTGATAAAGAACCAGAATGTCTCATATTTATTGTTCCATCACTATTTAAAAAAACCCAGTAGGGAAATGCTGGCAATCCAAAATGTTCAGCTATGGAGTTATTTTCATCATCAAAAATTACTGGTACATTCCAATCTTCCCTTATGAGCCAATCATTTGGAGGATAATTAGGCTTGTTTTTATCAATATGAGTAGCAACAGAAAAAAGGTTGATTGCATTAGGTGAACCATTTTTATCTAACCATTTTTTTATCATTGGTACTTCTCTTTGGCAATGCGAGCACCAATGTGCCAAAAAGACTATAACTGTAGCTTTTTTTTCTTCAAGTCCCACTCTAGTTGTTACTGTTATATTTTCTCCATATAGATTTGTGCCAGTTGGAATTGGGGCAAATGCTCCTACTGCAGCATCTTGTGAACTTCTATTATATTCAGGAAGTTTTCCTCCTTTTATTGAGACATCTGAAAAAGTAAATGAACTACTTGAACAAGAGATTATAAAAATTAATGAGATGATAGTGTAAATTTTTTTCATATTATTTTTTTGATAAGATTTTTTGGTTCACTATTATTAATAATAATCCAAAAAAATTGAAAAAGGCCATTAATGGAATCGATATAAAACCTAATTCCCAAAGATACGGGCTTGAACAATTTACCAAATCACAAGAATCGTCACTTGGAAACCACTGAATGAAGTAGTGATAAACAGAAATAATCATTCCAAGAAATATAAAAGGTAAAGATATGAATATTCCATTTTTATCTTTCTTTAGATAAGTTGTGAGATAAATTATTACTAAAGGAAATAACAAAATTCTTTCGAACCAACAATATTTACAAGGTTCTAAATTTTTTATTTCAGATAAGTATAAACTTGCTATAGTTCCAAATGCAGCAAGAACGAAACAGTATAGTAATACATTCGTTTCATCAAGTTTGAATTTAGAGTGCAAAGAACTTGTAATAAAATTATTTGGATTGAGAAAATTTAAAAGTGTTACTAAAGAGAAAAGTGAAATATAAATCAAGCTTAATATAGCTAAAACTTTTATCTCAATCATGTACTAATTACCTCTAAATGAAGAAAGGGGAGCTCGGTCTTGATAAGCATTGATAAATTCAGTAATTTTTTCCTCATCAAATTCCATTAATTTCAAATGATGTCTCCATCCAGTAATCATTATTGGGTATTCATCAAAAGCACTATAAGGAGTCATTAAGAATTGGAATTGATTTGTTGGCATTAAGTCAGAAAGTTGTTCTCTTAACTGATCGCAAATTTCACCTCCTTCTTTTATTGAAGTTGCTTCTTGATCTATTCTAGTGCAATCATAATGTAATCCAATCCCTCCATGTAATAGATTGGCAACTAAGATTTCATTTGGTAACTGAGTTTCATATTTACCCCAAGGAGCTGGAGATGTGACTCCAACACCAGGAACAGGCCTTTCAAGATCATACCAATATGCCCCTGAAGTTGGAGGTGAAATAGAATAACCATCATGAGGCTCTCCAATCCCAACTTCTTTTCTTTTATCTTCTTTATCAGTTTCAACTGGTCCTTCGAGATTAACTCCTCCACCGCTAATTTTTGAACTATTAGAGCTTGATCCAAGAGCTGGGCTGATAGTCAATCCTAAAATAAATACAAAAGCTAAAATTCCACCAAAGAAATATATAAAAAATCTTTTTCTTCTTTTTTTCTCTTTGTTTTTTTCACGCCTCTCATTAGTTATTTGAGATTTGCTCATTCCTTTTCTATGTTTAGGTCTTGAAGTTGTAATTTTTTTTTCCTTAATTTTTTTTTACTATTCTAGATTATCATTAGTAATAATTTCATAGATATCTAAATACCTTTTTAATGTGTTTTTTATTACACTATCAGGTAAATCAGGAGGAGGTGGAGACTTATCCCAAACTTGATCATTTAGCCAGTTTCTTAAAAATTGCTTATCAAATGGATCAGGTGAATAGCCTAATTTATAATCACTAGATTTCCAAAATCTACTTGAATCTGGAGTTAGAACTTCATCAATTAAAACTATTTGATCATCAATAAAACCAAATTCAAATTTTGTATCAGCAAGTAAAATCCCTTTATTTTCACAAAATTTAGCAGCCTTAGAATATAAATTAATCGATAAATTTTCTAACTTTGAGTAAATTTCAGAACCTACCAAATTTTTACCTTCCGCTTCAGATAATGCTTCATCATGACCTTCCTCAGCTTTTGTAGAAGGGGTAAATATAGGAGTTTTAAATTTTTCAGCTTCTAAAAGGTTTTCCATAATTGGTTTGAAATTTACGCTATTTCTAGATTTATACTCATTCCAAGCACTTCCAGTAATAAATCCTCTAACAACACATTCCATATCTATCCTTTTAGCCTTCTTAACTACAGTCGATCTTTTTAATATTTCTAAGTCAAAAATTTCATCATAATTTGTATTTGAGAAATCAAAATCTACTGCTTTAGAAATAAAGTGTGTGTTGTAATTACTAAAAAAATCAAACCAAAACGAACTTAAGTTATTTAACACAATACCTTTGCCAGGAACTGTTTGTTCCATTATTACATCGAAAGCTGAAATTCTATCAGTTGCTACGAAGAGTAGCTTATCCTCATCAATTTCATATATATCTCTAACTTTACCTGAATGAATTTTGTTCTTTAAGTTAGTATGCTTTATAGATTTAGAATTCATTCTAATCGATTTTCCATCCCAATGAAATAAATTGCTGTTTGGTGTATCTTAGGTAGAATTCAAAATCAAAAATTTCAAGTATTTCTTCTTTACTCAATCTATTAGAAATAACTTCATTTTCTAGACAAAGAGTTTCTAGATTTATATTTTTATCTGCACTTTTCATAGATAGTGATTGAACTAAATCATATGATTTGTTTTTATCAAACCCTGATTCGATAAGTTTAAGCATTACTCGAGGTGAAAAAATTAGACCATTTGCTTTATTAAGATTTTCTAACATTTTATCTCTATTTACGAATAGATCTGAGATTATTTGGTTTGATAGATAAATTATATAGTCTAATGCTATTGATGAATCGGGAAGAATTATTCTTTCAGCAGAAGAATGAGAAATATCTCTCTCATGCCATAAAGGAACATTTTCTAATGAAGCAATACTATTTGATCGAATAATCCTTGATAGGCCACATATTCTTTCGGATAGTTCTGGATTTCTTTTATGAGGCATAGAAGAAGATCCCTTAGTAACAAAACCTTTTTTACCAAATGGTTCTCTTGCTTCATCCACTTCGCTTCTTTGCAGATGCCTTATTTCTAAAGCAAGTTTTTCTAAAGAACTGGCAATTAACGCCAAATTCTGTGAATATTCTGCGTGAATATCTCTTTGGATTACTTGATTTGTTATATTTGCTGGCTCCAAATTTAGTTTTTTAGCAACTTTTTGTTCAAGTTCTGGAGAAACTGTGGCATAGGAACCGACTGGCCCTGAAATCATACAAATTGAAGCTCTTTTTTTTGTTTCCATTAGTCTATCTTTGTGCCTTCTAAGTTCATCCCAAAAAATAGCTAATTTTGCTCCAAAACTCATTGGCTCGGCATGCATACCGTGAGATCTTCCTACGCAAGGAGTATTGATTTCCTCTATGGCTTTAGACTTTATAGAATTCATTAATTCTTCTATTTCATCGATCAAGTGATCTATGGAAGATCTTAATTGTAGACTTAAGGCTGTATCTTTTACATCATTGGATGTTATTCCATGGTGAATCCAACGTGACTCTTTTCCAACATTTTCAGAAATAGATTTTACAAAAGAAACTATATCATGCTTAGTTTCTTCAAAAAATTTATTATAACTCTCCATATTAAAAGTGAGGTTTTTAAGCTTCTTTAGATCTTCTTTAGGTATTATTCCTAATTCATTCCAAGCTTCACAAGTTGCAATCTCAACTTGAAGCCAATGATTATACATGCTTTCTTCAGACCAAATCTTAGAAATTTTTTCTCTTGAATATCTAGGAATCAATATAACTTCCTTTAAGCTTATTTATATATTCCATTATTTTTTTGAAGCTATTAAACTTAGTTGCAGAAATATTTTCTTCTAAGCATCTATTATATAACGGATTCAAAGCAAAAATTTTATCGCATTTTTGTGAAGCACACAAATCTGTTGTGACTCCATCTCCAACATAAATAACGAAATTATCTTTCATTTTCTTTTCTACAGTCTCACATTTACAAATACCCCATTGCATGGAGCATGATTTTTTGAAGGATTTAGAGTAATCAAATTCCAAATTGTTAGATTTATCTCTTTTCATATCTGCGGCTATTATTTCTAAACTTGTAAAGTTTTCGACAACTGGCTGAATATAATTTTTTAATCCTGAACTTAGAATTGTGATTTTTATTTTATTTGTAGTGCAATATTTATAAAGATCGCTAAATCCTTCACGAACTTTCACGTTATTTCTTGAGTAGTTTTCAAGTTCCTCAAAAGATGTGTTTTCAAGAGATTTTTCAAAAGATTTTTCTTGATAGATTTTGAAAGATATTTCCTTGTATTTATACTGATTTGAAATTTTTTCATATTCATTAGGTGAAAATCTATTTAAAACAACTCTTGCTGCATTTTCTTCAACTAATGTATCGTCAAAATCTATTATTAATGAGATATCTTTTTTATTCATTATTTTCGGCTCTTAGACCAATATCTTTTCTGTAAAATGATCCCTCAAATTTAATTTTATCTATTTCTTTATAAATATTTGATCTAGATTTCATGATATTTTCATCTAAATTTGATAATACTAAAACTCTTCCACCGTCAGTAATGATTTTATTTTCGGTTTTTTTTGTCCCTGCATGAAACAATAAATTATATTTAATTTTATCTATTCCAGATATTTCTAACCCTTTTTTGTAAGAATTAGGATAACCACCTGAGCATAAAACAACACATACACCTTTTTTATTTTTCCAACTAACTTTTTTACTATCAAATTTTTGATTGGCAATATCTAGAAAAACTTCCGATAAATTTCCTTGAAACATAGGCATTATCAACTCACATTCTGGATCACCAAATCTACAGTTAAATTCTATAACTTGGGGTCCTGATTCAGTTATCATTATGCCTGCATAAAGAATACCTTGAAATGGTGTTTGATTTTTATTCATGGAATTTAGTGTAGGGGAAATGATTTTGTTAATTATCTGATTACTTAGTGATTCATCCCAAAATTCAGGTGGGGTATAGCATCCCATACCTCCAGTATTTGGCCCTAAATCATTATCATGAACTCTTTTATAATCACAAATTGCTATTGGACTAGAAAAATTTGTTCCGTCAGTAAAAGAAAAAACACTAACTTCAGGCCCATAAATCCTATCTTCTAGCAAAATCATTTCACCTGAAGCACCTAGTTTTTTTTCAACTAATAGCATTTTTATTATTTCTTCCATTTCTTCATTTGAGCTAGGTAAAAAAACACCTTTTCCTGCAGCTAATCCATCAGCTTTTATAACTAGATTATTGAAACCTTTATTCTTTCCATATGAAATAGCTTTTTCTGCATTATTAAAAAATTCTGCATAAGCGGTTGGAATATTGTTATCGAGCATTAATTTTTTTGAAAATATTTTAGATGATTCTATTTGAGCTGCACTTTTTGTAGGGCCAAATACTTTTATATTTTCATCAGATAAGACATCAGTTATACCATTACTAAGAGGGCCTTCAGGTCCAATAACTACTAAATCTGGATTGTTTTCGATAATTATTTCCCTTATTTGTGCAATATCTTCAATATCTACCTGAATAGTTTTAGCAATTTCTGACACACCTGCATTTTGACCTAAGCATATGATTTCATCAACATTAATATCTTTGGATAATCTCCAAATAATTGCATGCTCTCTTGCACCTGATCCAACTACCAATACTTTCATTAATAAATTTACCTTAATTATTAATATTATTTCTTAATATTATTCCCACTCAATTGTTCCCGGAGGTTTTGATGTTATGTCATAAACCACTCTATTTATTCCTTCAACTTCATTAATTATTCTCGAAGAAACAGAAGAAAGAACTTCATAAGGAATTTTAGACCAATCTGCGGTCATGGCATCTTTTGAATTTACAGCTCGTATTGCTACACAATTTTGATACGTTCTATTATCTCCCATAACTCCAACACTTTGAGTATTAGTCAAAACTGCAAAGGCTTGCCATATTTTATGATACAAACCTGCTTTCTTAATTTCATCTATAAAAATATGATCAGCTTCTCTTAATATATTTAATTTTTCTTCTG
>RQOS01000051.1 GCA_008373205.1 SAR202 cluster bacterium | reverse complement strand
AGGCAAAAAAGTGTAGCTTTAATAAAAATTAGAGATGAAAATAATCTGACTAAGTCTTTTCATATAGACCCAAATATTTCTTTGGAGAAAATTAACTTAGCTTATACTTATTCTCACATACAATCTCATATGCTTACAGGAAATAAATTGAAAATAGAGTATGTTAAATCAAAATATAAAGGTGAATCTATTAATAAACTTGTTGATTTAGAATTTATTGATCATGAACATTGATTTTAACTAAATCTTCTCTTAACTCTTTTGAATCTACATAGCCTTGATATCGATTCTTTACAATTCCTTCCTCATTAATTAAGAAAGTCCAAGGTTCACTTGTAATCCCAAATACTTCTACTGATTTATTTAATATCCCTACAGAAAAATCTCCTGAGTTCATAACTTCTTTGAAATTTTCCCATATCTCTACATGTATGATGATTATCTTATCTTCATAATCATTACTTAAACTTTTCAACTCACTCAGTTGTGGGGCGCACGTAGCAGTTACACATAATCCCGGAGTAGAAAAAGATAAAATAATAGGAATATTTGTACTTAAGGCTTCATCAAGGCTATATTTGTATAAATTTTCATTAGGGTTTACATCAGTTGATAGTTCATTCATTTCTTTTTCTTTTAAAGAAGGAGTTTTTATCAATGAAATATTTTCTCCTACGGATAAAGTATTGGATTTCTCTTTAACATCAATTACACCACTTGCTTTACTGTTTCTATAGTGACTAATGATTTCCCAATAACCAGCAGTATCAAAATTTATATTAGTCTTGAAAACAATTCTTTTACCTGGCCAATTAATTAATTCATAATCTTCTATAGATATTGATTCTTCATGATTTAACTTTTTTAGACTGAATTTTAAGTTTTCAGAAATATTATTTCCTTCTTTATCTAAAACAGTGAATAAAACTCTATTTTCTCCAACTGCTATATCTTCTGTAATAACAAATAAAGATATATTTTCTGGATTTGATTCAATATTATTTGATTCGTTTGAACAACTGAAAAAAATAAAAACTATTAATAATATTTTTTTTATCATTACTTAATTGTAAGCATTTTTTGAGGATTTTGAACCATCATCTTATCAATGTTTTTTTGGTCAATTTTTCTACTTTTCATCCAAGGCACAATTCTAGTTAATAAATGATCGAAGCCATGGCCTCCAAATTTCTTTAGTCTATGTTTAGTGCAAATATCTTGAGCTAGAAGAATTCTATTTTCAAATCCTTCTTCAATTAAGAACTCAATCATATCTAATCTTTGATGATCTCCAGGCATGTAAGTTTCTGGAGCTAGAGGATAAAAGGGACTATCATGACCCCACAAATCAAGATTTATATATACACCAGTATCTGCTGTATCCTTAAGAATGTCGTAGTCAAATATTGTTCTATCAACATGTCCCATAACAACATTGCTAAGATCGGCACCTAAGTTTTCAATATAGTTAATTATTTCTAAAGGAGCAAACTGATTTCTTCCTGGATGAATAAGTAAAGGAAGTCCTGTTTCTTTGTGAGCCATTACTGAAGCTTCCATAGAAATCTTTTCATTATCTGTCCATGGCCAAGAACATCCAATTTCACCTATAATTCCTGATTTAATATCTGTTTTATCCGCTCCAAATTTAATATCGTCCATGATTACTTCAAACATAGACTCTATTCCATCATTTGTATATCCTTTTTTCTGAGCAAGCTCTACATAGAAACCCGATCCCATTACTATATTTACACCCGTTTCTTGGCTTATATTTTTTAATTTTTCAGGATCTCTACCCAAACCAATATTCGTAACATCAACAATTGTTTGACCACCTGATTTTTTATAATGGCCTAATTCTTCTATAGCGATCTCTTTATCCTCATAAGTAAGATTATCCTTTGAGGATGACCAGTTAAATCTTACCCAACCAATATTTTCAAGATTGATTTTTTCATCCATATATTTTTTTTCTTTAGGATTTAGGGGCTCAGTTAATATCGCTTGGAAATTAATTAGTACGTGATCATGGGTTGTTGTATTTCCTACTTGATTTGGTTCAATAGGGCCAAGCACAGTCATTACTTTGCCTTGATTATCTTTATTTAACATTCTAAAAGTCAGGCTCCATACTAACGTCTAAATAGCCAATTGGTCTTCTATCATCACAGTACCAAAGAACATTATCTTTTATAGTCATTCCATGAACTTGAACTGGATGCGGAACTCTAAAACTATCATAAACCCTTCCATCTGATAATCTAATTCTGGTTACAATCCCCATTGCTGTGTCAGCAGCCCAAATGTTTCCTTCTTCTTCTGCCCAAGCTATTCCATGAACTCTATATCCAGGAACTTTTGTACGACTTATTTCTGACCATGATTTTGTATCCATAACATGTATATATTGAGATGGAGGAGAGGCGACATATAAAAGTCCATCTTTCCATTCTAATCCATGATCACCTGTATTTTGGAATTTCTCTGATTCATGTTCTCTTGTAGCATTCATTCCTTGACCTGGTGATTCTAAAATATCTATTGTTTCTCCAGAAGTAGAATCTATTTTATAGATTTTACAATTGTATGTAGAAGCAACCCAAATATTACCCTCATCATCTACCGTAATTCCAGAAGATTTATCAGTTTCTGTTTCAAAGCTTTTTAGAGTATTTCCATCCTTCCAATCTAATAAGTATGCATAATTATTCCCTTGATCAATTACCCATAATCCATCTTTTGTTGCCTGAAGACCATTTGGTTTTGGTCCAGGGCAATTAAAAAGTTGAACAGGATCAGCTATTTTTGTCATTTTGTTACTCCTTACAGTGACCTTGTCTTAATAGAGGTCTTTTTATTCTCAAGAAAGTTTTTTGAAAGCTTAACTCCGCATCCTAATTCAGTTGTAGAATGCGCAAATCCATCATTAATTACTGGCATATTCGAAACTATTTCTTTATACCAAGTATTATTAAAAGCTCTTACAGTTTCTTGTATTAGTGTATTTCTAACATTTAAGGATAATTGAATAGAAAATGCTAAAGTTAATGGCCCAACACAATCATGTGTTGCGATTGGAAGATTATAAGCCTCAGCCATACTAGATATTTTTTTTGCTTCAGATATTCCTCCAACCCAAGAAATATCAAACATACAAATTGAAACTGCCCGCTTTTCAAACATCTCTCTAAAACTCCATCTTGTTGACAAAGTTTCTGATGCAGTAGTAGGTATGGTTGTAGAATTCTTAAACTGGTATAAAGTATCGAAATTATCCATCGGTACTGGGTCTTCAATCCAAAAAGGTTTATAAGGCTCAACAGATTTTGCTATTCTTATTGCAGAAGGTAAATTCCAGTAAGAATGTAATTCAACCATAACTTCCATTTTATTCTTATGCTTTTCACGAATAATTCTAAAAGGTTCAGTTCCTTCTTCTAGTTGAGCTAAATCAATCATGTTGCCATCTGTATTACTTACAAATTGATCATAAGGCCAAATTTTCATTGCTGAAAATCCTTCCTCTAAAAGACTTTCAGCTAATCCTGCAGGATCATTAATGAAAGCATGCTGATCTTCATATGGTTTATCCTGTCTGAAATCAATATCTCCTGCTTCATAAGGCTTTCTATTAACCCCATATGAGTATCCTGCACAAGTATTATAAACTTTGATTTTATCCCTATAAAGACCACCTAGTAATTCATAAAGTGGAACATTCAGCTTTCTAGCACTTAAATCCCACAAGGCCATATCGATAGCTGAAAGCCCTCTCATTTCAGCTGAATAATTACCTCTTTTTGAACTTCCTAGTTTTGAAATTTTTTCCCAATGTAAATCTATTCTTGAAGGATCCTTACCTAATAAATAATCAGAAGCAGGACCCAAAATGAAACTTTCTACAGTTTCAGGAACATAAGAGGTTTCTCCAATTCCTTCAAAGCCATCATTTGTTTTTATAGAAACCCAAACTATTTGTGCATAATCTGGGTTTCTATAGACATTTATTGTTTCAATTACACTATTTGACACCAAAACCTTCTTTATAATTTTGGTTCATTAGCAGGCATAGCTTGAAGCATTTCTAACTTAGATGTTACTGCAGGATTTTGTAAAGCTGTAGGCCTTTGTCCTCTAAGTACAGCAGCTACTTGTTGAGAAGCTCTTCTTCTAGATAACCATGCAGATCTTGTTGATTGTCCAGCGATATGAGGTGCAACAATAACATTATCCATGCTAAATAAAGGATTATTTGGATCTGCGGGTTCTTGTTCAAAAACATCAAGCCCAGCTCCTCTAAATTTTTTATTATTCAATGCGTCGATTAAATCTTTTTCATCAACAACTGAACCTCTGCAAACATTAATAAAATATGCACTTTTCTTCATATGATCAAATTGTTCTTTACCGATCATGTGATATGTCTCAGGATTTAGAGGAACAATTGTTACAACATAGTCAGAGTTTTTGAATATATCATTTAATTCCCATACCTGTTCAACACCATATTCCTTTATTAGCCAAGGTGGGCAATATGGATCATAAACTAGAGTTTTCATTCTCCATGCACCTAATTTTCTAGCTATTTGTCTACCGATGTTTCCAAAACCAATAATCCCTAGGGTTTGTTCATCTAATGGTTCTATCGGACTGAATTCTCCACCATTCCACTTTCCACCATTCCTAAGTTGGAGTGTGTATTGAACGACTTGTCTATTAAGTGCTAATGTGAATGCAACTGCTTGGTTAGAAACTTCTTCCGCACACATACCAGCTCCATTTGTGACCATCATTCCATGCTCAGTAGCTGCTTCAGCATCTACATGATTAAAACCATGAGAATAAACAGCTAAAACTTTACAGTGTTTAGTTGATTTTATGAATTGTTCACTTCCCCATCCTGCTCTATTCAAGATTGCATCTGCATCTTTTACAACCTCCATTGCTTCTCCCTCTGATTTAGGATTAGCTTTTACAAATTCAACATCTAAATCTGCCATTTCTGCTTTTTCATACTCAAGACTATCGTCTTCAGGGCCAAGAAAAACTACTTTATATTTTGCCATTAATTATTCCTTTCAATTAACTAAATTATGTAGATCAAATTTTATTACTATTTCGCTTTATCGTATAAAATAATTTAAAAAAAGAAATCGTAATTTATAAGAAAATTACTTTTTTTTACGCTTTTTAATGATTGTAATTTTATGAAATCAGAAGAATTATCAACTTTTTTAAATATATCTGGAATTCCTACAACCTCGTTCTATGAGTATAAAATCTCAAATTTTATACAAAATGAACTTAATCAAATGGGCTTAGAATTTACTATTGATGAATGGGGAAATATAGAGATTTTTATTGAAGGAACATCTGAAGAAGAATTAGTCTTTATATCTCATATGGATCATCCGGGGTTTGAGCTCACTGAAAAAATTTCTGATTCAAAATATAAAGCAATTCCACTTGGGGGACTTCCTAAAAATTGTGAGAATTTGTCTACTCCAATTATAGTTTTTGATAATGAAAAAATTGTTAAAGGAAAAATCTTAAAATCTTCAGATAGTTCTATAGTTGAGGATTATCGATGGCTAACTAAAAAAGAAGTAATTATAGAAGTTAATGAATCTATTGATTTACCTGCTCCAGCGGTTTTTGATTTACCCGAACCAAAAATCAGTGGTAATCAAGTTATAACTCCTGTAGCTGATGATTTAGCAGGATGCTCGATAATACTTGAAACTTTTAAAAAACTAAAAAATGTTAAAACAAAATATTCCATGCGAGCAATTTTTACTAGGGCAGAAGAAGTTGGTTTAGTGGGAGCTAGAGTTATTGCAGATAGCAAAAGAATTAAAAATGATTCCATTATTGTTTCAATAGAGACGAGTAGTGAATTACCAGGAGCTGTATCAGGATTAGGGCCGATAATTAGAGCAGGAGATAGGATTTCTACATTTAATAATGATGGTGAAATTATTCTATTATCTGCTATACAAAAAATACAAGAAACAGATAAAGGGTTTAAATTTCAAAGACAATTAATGAACCTTGGTGGTTGTGAAGCATCTGCTTTTCTTCCATTTGGTTATAGAGTGACTGGAATTACATTACCACTTATAAATTGGCATAATTCCACTCCAGATGGAAATGTTGAACCTGAAAGAATCAATATCTTAGACTACGAGAACGCTATAAAAATCATGACAAATATAGGAAAATTGGATATTGTAGAACCAGAGAAATATTATAAACGTCTTATTGATTTACCTGATGAAGCAGATAGATTAAAGGGCAATTAGGAGAAAAGATGTCAGAAGTTGATGGATCATATCTTGTAGCAAGAACACTTAAAGAGGAAAATACAGAATGCTTATTTTATCTTATGGGTGGTCCAAACTATGAAATCATAAATAATTCCGAAGATTTAGGGATAAAAACATACGATTTTAGACATGAGCAAGCAGCTGCAATGGCAGCTCATGCATATTCAAGAGTTACTAGAAAACCAGGAGTAACAACGGCTGCCTCTGGTCCAGGAACATTAAATTTATTAACAGGTCAATATAATGCTTTTATTGATTGTGCTCCAATGATTACTTTGGGAGGAGCAGGTCCTGTAAAAGATTTTTACAGAGGAGGGTTCCAAGAAATTGATCAGGTATCAATTTTTGAAAAAGTTTCAAAAGCTACATTTAGACCCACTTTTGCACATCAATATCCACAAGTAATATCTCATGCATTTAGAATAAGTCAATCAGGAAGACCTGGACCTGTTTATATAGATTGTAATGAAGATGTGCTATATGAAAAGATAAATGAAAAAGACACCTCTAAGGCTACACGATCTGAATTATCTTCTGGTCCATCTGGAGACGAAAGCATTATAAAACAAACTATAGAGTTATTGAAAAATTCAAATGCTCCCATTATCTTTGCGGGTGGAGGATCTTTTTGGTCGGATTCATCGAAGGAACTTAAAGAATTTATTGATAATTCTGGAATTCCTTTTTATACAACTCCCATGTCAAGAGGAATTGTTTCTGATGATCATCAATATTCATTTCCTGCAGCTAGATCAAGTGCTTTCAGAGAAACTGATTTTGTGTTAGTTTTAGGTACAAGATTTAATTGGATAATGACCTATGGTAATAGAATTAATCCTGATGCTAAAATTATTCAAGTAGATATATTAGAAGAAGAAATTGCCCATAATAGGGATGTAAGCTTAGGAATTGTTGGCGATTGCAAGACAGTAATTTCACAGTTAAGTGAAGAATTTAAAAATAAAAACCTAAAATCTTCTAAATGGGATAAATGGAGAGAACATTTATCCAACTTAAATAATGAAAGACTTGAAAGAGTAAAACCTTTAGAAGAATCAAATCAAATACCTATACATCCATTAAGACTTTGTAAAGAACTAAGAGATATTATGGATAAATCCTCCATAGTTACTATTGATGGTAATGAAATTCTTCATTATGGGAGACAAAGTATTCCTTCTTTTTTCCCAGGTCATTCTATAAATTCTGGTCCAACTGGTTGCATGGGAGTTGGCCTTCCTTATGCTATTGGAGCAAAAATAGCTAAACCTCAAAACCAAGTTTTTTCTCTTCATGGTGATGGATCTTTAGGAATGAACATACAAGACTTTGATACAGCAGTTAGACACAATTTACCGATCATTATTTTGGTATCAAATAATGAAGGATGGACAGCTAGAGTCGAAGGTATTCGAAAACCTGGTAGAGAGCTTGGATTTACTAGATTTGATTTGATTGCTGAATCATTAGGTGGCTATGGTGAAATGGTTGAAAAACCAGATGAAATTAAGCCAGCAATTGAGAGAGCGATTGATTCTGGTTTGCCTTCTATAATCAATGTTCATACTGATCCAACAGCAAGAGCCATTTCAAAATTTGTTGGTTCTAAAATGGAATAAATAAACTTATGTTTACATGGATTAATCATAATTCTCTTTACATATTGATTTTTATTTTTCCATTTGTAATTTCAACTTTTACTTATTTTTATATCTCAAAAAATAGATTATTTATTTTTTTAATATTTATTTCATTAACCGCATTTTTTATTTTAGTTAGATTGATTTTTGCTCCTCAAGAACCATCTCAACAAGAAAAAATTGAATTAAGTTCAATCGAACAAAATGGAAAGATCGTTGTACAATTTTTTTCTCCTAATTGCTTAGGATGTGTTCTTAGTGAAAGAGCTATAAATAATTTTAAGAAAACATATTCAGAAGAATTTAAGGTAATACAAATAAATATTGCAGATAATGATTATAGTGACATGGTGAAAAAATATAATGTATCAGTAGTTCCTACTTTTATATATTTTAATGATGGTATAGTTGTAGAAAGTTATAAAGGTACACTTAGAAGTTCAGAAGATTTATACAAAAAATTTACTATTCAATAATTTCGTTTAATTTTTCGGCAATTATCTCTATATCAATTTCTTCAAGACTATGAACAATTATGTAAATTTCATCCTTAAATGCATGGCCATCATTTAAACCTCCGCCAACATATATTTTAGGATCATTTTTTGATAATTCTTCCATAATTTCTTCTGATTTTGGCCCCTTATAATCATCTTCAAAGGTCATTACAACCGTTGGCCCTTGTCTATTTGGATACTCATCGTCAATATAAATATTAATTCCATCTTTTGGATTGATTTTATCTTTTAATTTTTGAGCTTTTTTGTACCAAATATTTTGCTCTAAGATTTCATCATCTTCAATGAATAATTTTAAAGCGGTTATAAAACCTACAATATTTTCTTTTGTAACCTTCATTGGTCTGCCAATAGCAGATTTTGTAGTATGTAAATTTTGAAAACTATGAATTTTAGCAGCTTCCATGATTTCTCTTTTCCCCGTAAGTATTCCAGTTGATTGTGGACCGCCAATACCTTTACCACCACTAAAACCGACTGCATCTACTCCAAGAGAAATAAATTTTGTTAAGTTTTCTCGCGGAGGTAATTCTGCTGCTGCATCAAGAAGTACCGGAAGGTTATTTTTATGTGCAATATCTATCGTTTTTTCTAATCCAATACCTTCATCAAAAAATGGTGCAATTATGTAAGCTACCGCACATGTCTTATCATTAATCATTTCTTCTATATTATGATTTTCATACTCAACAAGTTTTCCTCCTGGAATCTCAAATGCTTTATCATAATTATTTCTTTGTCCTTTATGAATTAATATTTCATTTTTCATTCCTTCAGTATGTGGAATTTTTGAAATTTTATCTTTATCTTTTCCCGTAATACTTGCAGCAGCCATCAGAACAATCGAAGCTGCGCAACCACTTGTAACTATAGACATTTCAGAACCACAAACATTAGAAACAAAATCTCCTGCAGTTTCGTGTAGTTCTTCCAAATCAACAAATACTGAACTAGCTTCTTCTATTGCTTTGATAACTTCTGGTCGCATAATACTTCCACCATAAATTGTTACCCAACTCTTTGCATTTATTACTGGTTTTATTCCTAGTTCTTTATAAACATTTGGCCAATTTTTTTCCATATCAATTTTTCATCCTATATATAATTAGAAATATTATATTTTTTTTATGATAAATAATAACCTAAATTTATATCAATTAAACAGACAAATTTCATTATTTCTTATGGGATGGGGAGTATCTTCTATGATTTTAGGAGCAACTCTATTCTTTTTTGATAATCAATTCTTGAGAGCTATTTCAATCCAATTCTTATTATGGGGATTGATTGATTTCATTCTGGGAGTAATACCAATTGCTAGAAATAAGATATCTCAGAGAAAGAAACTTTATAAAATTTTATTTATTAACTCTTTTTTAGATATTATTTATATTATTGTGGCCTTAGGTCTAATTTTTGAGTTTATAGCAGAGGGAGAGTCTATAATAGGTCATGGATTTGGAGTTATAATTCAAGCTTTATTTCTCCTAATATTTGATACTTATTATGGTTTTAGAGCCTATAAATTACCGGAATAATTTATTTATTTAAACCCTTAATCATTCCTCTTATATAAGCTATTTGACCAAGATGTTGTGATTCTTCAACTAAAACATGTCCAAGAATCCAATATCCTTTTTTTAATTCACCAGTTAATCTTTTATAATCTTTATCTAAATCTTCTTCACTTAATTTATTTATAACTTTAAGACTTGCTTCTCTTTGATCTAGATAAAATTCTAAAAGTTTATCTATGTTCATTTCAGGCAGGTTAGAAATATCTTCTTTGCCATAACCTTTCCCATAATCGCCATCATCTAAATATATCTTTAGCTTTGATCCCCAATTATTTTTTTCCCAAATTGTTTCATTTCCTCCAATAACTTTATTTATCCAGTTATCTTCTACTCTAGCCATATGCCAGACAAGATAAATTATATTATTTGATTCTAGGGATGGTTGCCATCTTAATTCATGGGAATTTAAGTTATCTAAAGCTTTTAAGAGTGCTTCTAGATATTCATCTAAACCTGAAATTATGGCATCTTTAAAGTTTTTCATTTTAATAAGGTTTTATTTTTATTTAATTATATTCAAGAATAGTGGTTTATATACCACATTATTATTAAATTTATTTTATAATCAAATTCAATATGTCCTATATGGAAATTATTATAAAATAAAAATAGCAAAAAGGCATTTTAATAAGCTAGATGGCAATTTATACCGATAACAATGAATTTACACCACAAATTTCAACTGGTGAAAAGATAAAAAAATATAGATTAAACAATAACTTATCTCAAGTTGATGTTGCTCGAATGATGAAAAAATCTCCTGTTTGGCTATCAAAAATTGAGACTGATCAAAGAGAAATTAAGGTTAATGATCTAGTAAAAATATGTAAGATTTTTCAAATTGATATATCAGAGTTACTAGGTATAAATAAGAGTAATTCAGGTTATAAAACTGTTCTCCAAAATGTTTTATCAAATTTGCCTAACGAAATTCCTGTCTATAGAACTCAGGAGTTGGACAAACTTTTTATAACTAAAGAACCCGTTAACCCCACAATGTACGCTTATTGGGATCCTAATATCTTTACTGATGAAGCATTGGGGCTATTTATTGATGATGACTCAAATGCTCCTGAGTTAAACCCGGGTGATAGAGTTTATATAAATAGTGAATGGCAAAATAACATCCCTTTCGGATATGAAGACCTTCTTAGAAGAGTAAAAAATAACACTTTATGGTTGTTAGAAATACTTCCAAGTTCAAAATCATTAATTTGTAATGATTGTGGAGGTAAACAAGATCATTTCAATAGACCAAAATTTGAAGAAGAATATTCTTGTTTATGTTCAAAAGGATTCACAATAGCTAGAGCAAAAAATGATGAAAAGCATCTTAGCTTTTTTAATAATTATATGAATCTTGATTGTTATGAGGTTCGTATGATTGGAAGGCTAGTACAAATAATTAAGGAGCTTTAATATGAATCCTCTTTATGACCGTCTGAACTAACTATTTTTTTATTCCATAAATTTTCTAATGTATAGCGAGGTTGCCATCCAAGAACTTTATAAGTCTTTTCGCTATTAAATTTTTTGTGCGGAATATTAGGAGAGATAAAAAAAGTTTCTTTATTTGATGCTAATCTTTCTTTTGAAACATCTACAGCGCATCTGACAGCTTCTCCACAATCAATCCATGATGTAGTGAAAGGGGTCATATCATTGTGTAACTCTGCCGGTTCAAAATCTGGTGTAGTTAAATCCAAATGATGTCGCATATTATAATAAAGTAGAGTTATTAACTGAATGCCAAATTGATCAGCATATCTTTTACATATTTCTTGACCCAGGAATTTACTAATAGCATATAGCCTCGTTCCTGGTTGAGCAGGCATATCTGGATTAAGATTGTAATCCCATTCTTCATAGGACTGACCAACTAATTGAAAGTGTGGACCTGTGTTAATTACTCTTTTAATATTATTTATTCTTGCAGCTTCCATCATTGAATAATTACCTTTAGTAGATACATCAAAAGCAAGTTTTCTATCTGTTCTTAGGACTGATAAATTTACAATACAATCCATTCCTTCAGCAGCCTTAATTACTCCATCAAGATTGTCTACACTTAATTTCAAAAAATCTCCATCATATGAATTCGGGGGTTCTTTAATATCAGTCAGTAAAATTTTATGTTTATCCTTTAGTGATTTTACTACCCATGGACCTAACATACCTGTTCCACCAAGAATTAAAACATTCATATTTTCACCTCAGGATCTAGCAAGTTTTTAATTTTTGAAGTTAGATATTTTTGACCTTCAAAAGAATCTTGTAGATGCAAATTTATCCAATTAGGACCTTTTTTTCTAGCCGAAACAAATTGTTCATTTTGAGCTGCTTTTGCTTTTTCAAATTCGTCATTATCAAAATTTACTAGTTTTAAAAATTTATTTTTTAGTTCTGTTTTTGACAGATAGCTTTTATCTTTTTTCTGAATATTTCCTAATCTAAGATTAATTACTTCAAACACTTTATCTCTAGCAAATTCTTTACATACATTTTCTGCTAGATTAGCACAAAGCAAATCAATTTCACTAGCTGGATAATTTAGCTCCCAATTTTCAGTAACAGTTAAATTAGATTCAAGATTTTTGAATAAATCTAGGGTTGATATCGCAAAAACCTTATCCACGTTTTCTTTGCCAGCAGCAAAAAGAATATCGTAAGTAATTCTTGTATGATAATCAATCATTTTCATAGTATCGCTATGATTAAAACCTCCATGACAAAGATGGATATATATATTTACACCCTTAAAAATTTCGTTATATGATTCATGAGAATTTACGTCAATTTTGCTCAAATCTAGGTACTTAACATTAAAATCACTAAGACATTCATATAGCAATTCTGACAATTTTGAATCTTTTGATGATATTAGTATATTTTTTTTGTTGTTCATGGTGGTATTTATTATATTAATTGTTAATGTTAACCTCATATGAATTTCTTTCAAATAATAAAAGGAAACTTTAATGAAGATTAATAATATAAATAGACCCAAAAAAGAATTAGTAGAAAAATTGAAATCTATAGGAACAGCTACTGCATCTGGAGAACTAAATAAATTAGGGATAAATGATCCTTTTATACAAGGTCCAGTAACTTACTCACCTGGAAAAATAATAGCAGGACCTGCAATAACTCTACAATTTTTACCAAAAAGAGAAGATGTTTATCTAGATGATCAAGAGATGGATCCCGAAGTTCAACTTCATAGGCACGCACTATATATTGCTGAAAAAGGCGATATAGTTGTAGTTGATGCTAGAGGAGATCTTAGAAGTGGAGTATTTGGTGAAATGATGTTGACTTATTTTCAAGGTAAAGGGGGAGAAGGAATAATAGTTGATGGCGTGATTAGAGATTTTACACATGCAAAAGAATTAGATTTAGGAATGTGGTTAAAAGGTGTCACTCCTAATTATCATACTCAAGTTTCTATTTTCCCTAATGCTGTAAATATCCCTATTTCATGTGGGGGAGTATTAGTAAATCCAGGAGACATTATTATTGCTGATGATGATGGTGCAGTAGTTGTTCCAATAACACTTGCAGAACAACTTGCTGAGATCGCTACCGGACACACAGAATGGGAAGTTTTTGCAAGAAAAAAACTTTCAGAAGGAGGAGAGCTTAGTGAGTTTTATCCTAGAAATGCTTGGTCGGAAAAAACTGAGCAAGAATATTCTGCTTGGTTAAAAAATAATTAAGTCTTTTCTTGACTTTTTCTCTTCCATTTATATACTCAAGGAAAAATCATATATATATCTGAGGGAAAAATGAAGATAACTGATATTAAAATTTATGCAGCTGAGTATGCTCAAACATCCAAAAGTCTCACAAATAAAAAATGGGTTTTTCTTAAGATGGAAACCGATGAAGGAATTCATGGATGGGGTGAGGTTGGATCTTCAGTAAATGTTTCAGAGAATTTTATGGCTACGGCTATAAAAGAAGTTTCTCCTCAATTAATAGGTGAAAATCCTATGGATATAGACAGATTATGGAATAAGTTATTTAGAATGTTTTCATACATGGGGTCTAGAGGATTTACAACCTCACTAACTGCAGGTTTTGATATAGCTTTATGGGATATTAAAGGAAAGGTATCTGGACTCCCTGTTTATGATTTACTTGGTGGAAGATATAGAGATCCAGTAAGACTTTATTGTAATGCTTGGTTTACAGGATGTTCTACTCCTGAAGAATATGCAAAAGCTGCTAAATCTAATGTTGTGGACAATGGTCATACTGCTTGTAAGCTTGATCCATTTCTTGAAATGACTCAGTACCATACTATGTATCAGGATGGATTTATATCAGAAGAAGGCGAGCAATTAGGCTATGATATTGTAGCTGCAGTAAGAGAAGTTGTTGGCCCAGAAATTGAAATATTAATAGATGCGCATGGTCACTATAATGTACCAAATGCTGTTCGAATTTCTAATAATCTTTATGAAAGATTTAATATTGCTTGGTTTGAAGAACCTGTTCCTCCTGAAGGAATCAATGCTCTTAAACAAGTCAAACAAAATACAAATGCCCCTATTTGTGTGGGAGAAAGACTATATACAAGAGCTGACTTCATTCCTATTTTAGAAAATAATTTAGCAGATTTTATAATGCCAGATACTATATGGACAGGTGGTATTTCAGAAATCAAAAAGATAGCAACGATGGCTGAAGCTTATTATATTCCTGTGGCTCCACATGTTATTCCAGGAGGTCCAATAGAACTTATTGCGGCTGCTCATACTATGAGTTCAGTTCCTAATTTTTATAAACTAGAGCACTCCCATACTTTCATTCCAGAACACAATAACCTTCTTGAAGAACCTTATTTGATAAAAAATGGTCATTTTCATTTGAATGATAAACCTGGCTTAGGTTTTGAGTTAGATGAAGGAAAGCTAGAAAAAATAAGTTAATTTAATTTTAAGTTAGGAAGCTTCATGAAAATTATATTAGTAGGAATAGAGTATGTTGGAACTACAACCATAGCAAACTTACTGAAAGATTGGAAAGTTGAGTATACAGGAAGACCCTTTTATGACGGATTAATGCATGATCATATGAAAATCCCTCATACTTCAGGGCACCCTGATGACACAACTTTAGAAGAACAACAGCAAATTTTAAATTTATCACCTAAACTTATGGAGATGTATCACAGATATCATATGTACTATCATCTTCATCATTATTTTCAAAAAGATGATTTAACTGTTGGATTCCACATAGAGGAAGCTGTGCTTTCTAGAAGATATTATGGATATGGATTAGACGGAGAAGCGTTTGATAGAGAAAAAATTGTATTTGAAAGAATTGAAAATAGAATTAAACAAATTACTAGTGATCCAATAATTATTGTTCATATGGAGGCAAGTCAATCTGTCATTGAGTCTAGGATGGATAAATTAAGTGATAATCATGAACATACTAATAGTCCCTTAAATAAAGAAGACATTATTGATGTAATGAAAGATTATAAACATTTTGTCGAAAAGAGTACTATTGGGCCTGTTGTCCATGTAGATACATCATCAGATTCTCCAGAAGAAACATTAGAAAAGGTTACTAATTTGATAATTCCACATTTGACTAAAGATGATTTTGAAAATTAAAATCATTCCCACTTAAATGTCTTAACACCTATAACAAATGCAATTATTATCCAAGCTAATATAATCCCTAATTCAGGAAGAAGTTCAAAAGTGTTTGTACCGTAGAGAGCAGATTCTCTTAAGGATTCTACTAGAGGTGATAATGGTAGTAAATCTGTAAAGGTAGATATCGATCCAGGAAGAATGTCATTATCAAAAAAAACTCCAGATAAAAACATCATAGGGAAAGTAACTAGATTTGCGAATGGAGCAGCATAATCTTCATTTGGAGAGGCTCCTGAAATTGCTAGCCCTATAAATAAGAAAAGTATAGAACCAAGAATAGAAAAAATTCCAATATTGATCCATGCATAAATATTACCTAATGCAATATTTATATCTAAAATTAATACTCCTATTATAAATAAAACCACAGTTTGTATGGTTATTATCAAAAGCCTGCTTATTAATTGCCCTATAAGAAAATGCCCTGGATTTATTGGGGCTGCTTGTAATCGTTTTAACACTCCTTGGCTCTTATAATTTATGATGGTAAAAACTACTCCAAGAATTCCGCTTTGCATTATTGCTAAAGCTACTATGCCAGGTACTAAAAACCCTTTATATCCTTGATTTTCATGTATGAATTTTTTCTCTAATACTTCAACTGTAAAATTATTTCCCTCAAAATCTCCTAATAAAAATATTGAGGTATCTTTAAATGAATCTGCTAATTCAGAATTTGATTTCTCATAATATATTTCTATTTTATTATTTGATCCAAAGTTTTCAGGAATTATAAGAACTGAATCTATTTTATGTTCCAATAATTTTTCTTCATAATTTTCACCTAAATTTTTATCTATTTCAATATATGATTTTTGTTCTAATTTATTAACAAATTCAGCAGATATACTATTTTCGGCTTCATCTATTAGACCTAGTTTAGGTTTTTCATACTCTCCAAAACCAAAAAATCCAAGCCCTACCATCATAACCACTGGAAAAAATAATGTCCAAAAAAGACTTTGGGTTCTTCTGAAATACATCTTTATTGTTGATGCGGCAATAATTAAGTATATTTTCATTAATATTCCCTAAGACTTTTGCCTGTAAGATCTAGAAATACATCTTCTAAGGTTGCTTCTTGATATTTCTTTTCAGTGACAAATCCCGAATTAATTAGCTCAGCAATAAGATTTTTTGGAGAGTCTATTTTAACTATTTCTCCTGAGTCAATGATAGCAACTCTGTCACATAATATTTCAGCTTCTTCCATGTAGTGTGTCGTCAAAATTATAGTTTTGCCATCTTTTTTGATTTCACTAATTAAATCCCACATATTTCTTCTTGCTTGAGGATCAAGTCCGGTAGTAGGTTCGTCTAAAAATAATACTTTTGGATTATTAACTAGTGCTACAGCTATAGATAATCTTTGTTTTTGACCACCTGATAAGGGCTTGTAATAGGATTTTTTCTTTTCTATTAAACCTACTTTTTCTAAAATAGAATCAATATCTGCAGTAGTGGAATAAAGAACTGAAAACATTTCGATTATTTCATATAAGGTTAATTTGTCAAAAAATGAACATTCTTGTAGCTGAACACCTATTATTTTTTTTACGCCATTTGAATTTTTAGAAACATCTATTCCGTCAATGCTTGCAACACCTGAGGTAGCTTTTCTCAAACCTTCTAAAATCTCAACAGTTGTAGTTTTACCAGCTCCATTTGGTCCTAAAAGACCGAATATTTCACCTTGTTTAACTTGAAAATCTACACCATTTACCGCAGTAAATTTATCATATTTTTTTACCAAGTTTTCTACATTTATAATATTCAAATTTTAGCCCTATTTAGTCTAAATTTCGGATTTTATTCTGCCAATCAATAGCTGAATTTTTTAGTAAAGATAATGATGTTATAGACAAAACTTTTGATCCTAGTTTATGAAAGTTTTCATATTCATTAAGTTGATCTGGCCCTGAATGAGTAGCTGCTGAAATTTTGCCTTTTTCTATTGTTTTTTTCACAACTTTATCTAGATGATCTTGTACATGGTCTTTACCTGGTAATCCCATTGATAGAGCCATATCTGAGGGTCCTAGCCAGGTAGCATCAATCCCATCAACTGATAGTATTTCATCAATATTATCAACAGCTTCTTTTGATTCAATTAGAGCGAACAAAATTGTATTTGAGTTAGCAAACTTATAATAATCTTCTGTATTTTCTATTAATGATCCGTATTTATTATTTCTTCCAGTGCCATAGTTAGAACCTCTCAATCCCAAAGGTGGGTACTTGGCTGCATTTCTAGCCTTTATAGCTTCTTCTTTATTATCTATATGAGGTACAACTATACCCTTAGCTCCTGCATCTAGCATTCTCAGGATCAAAAATGGTTCATTAGCAGAAACTCTAACAACTGGAGCCATATCATAAAGTTCTGCGGCTCTGATCATATTTTCTGCTTCAGAATCCGACATAGACCCATGCTCACAATCTATAAATACCCAATCAAAACCCATTGATCCAAAAAACTCAATCATATGAGTGGAATTTATATTTAAATTTAGTCCAACGGCAGTTTTATTTGACTTTATATTTTCTAAGATTTTATTATAAACCATAACTTTTTCACTCTACTTTTCATTTATATTGTAAAATTCAACTGCATTATCATGAAACATTGCAGCTCTCTCAGATTTAGTAAATTCCTTTGAGTACTTTTTGAAAGCGTTATATAAATTATTATAACTAAAAGAGACCTTATCAACAGGGAAATTACTTTCAAACATTCCTCTTTGAGGTGTAAATTTTTCTATACAAAAATCTAAAATAGGTGCCATGTCAGAAGCTAGTTCGTCTGAACTAATTGGAATATCTCTTGTATGCCAATCATATCCAAAGATAGGCATGCCTAAACCTCCTAATTTAATTTTTACGTTTGGGCATTCTGATAAATCTGAAATATTTTTTTTCCAAATTTCCTTAACTTCTTCTTTTATATTTGAATACTTGCCTACTTGAAGTAATCCTCCAACATGATCTAATACAATATTTAAATCAGGTACTTGCTTCGCAAGATTTAGAAGCTCTGGGAGTTGATGGAAATACATCCAAGAGTCAAAAGTAAGCCCCATTTTAGCCAGTACTTTTGCACCTTCGATAAAGTTTTTTGTTGTCATTTGTTCTTTGAGATCATAAATCTGTCTCATTACAACTTCTGGGTCATCATCTTTAGCTACAATATGCCTTATTCCTCTAAATCTATTAGGACTGGCAGTCAATAAAGCTTCAAGAACTGATTCTACATCAGGTCCAAGGTTAAGATTTGCATGACCTATTATTGCAGCAGCAGCTCTGCTTTTTCCATATATTCCACTAGCACTTGCAGCTGATAAACCTTGAACAAACTCAACCTCACCAACAGACTGATAACTTTCTTCAATATCTATGTTGTACATTGCTCTAGCCTCAATGAATACTGTTGATGTAATATTATGCCCAGCAAAATCATCAACTAATTCATGAAGTAGATATCTACCATATGGAGTTCTTTCACTTCTAAGGTCCCAGAAGTGATGATGCGGATCACAAATAGGTAGTTCAGGTTCAATAGTCTCTTCTTGGTTTAAATCTAACCAATCATTTCCTCCATAAGGCATAATTATTCTCCGTTTTGCAAATATTTTTAACATATAATACTGAGGGATATAGATTGCTACCAGTACTAAGGAATCTCTAAAAGAGACAATATGAGCTTACAAGATTCAGAAAGAATAAGATTAATACTTAATGGTTCTATACCATCAATGTTATTTAAGTTAGCTACTCCAAATATGATTTCAGTTATTTTTATGTTGGTAATAACTTATTCTGAAATATTTTTTGCAGGTCAACTTGGAATTATTCCACTTGCTGCTGTAGCAGTTGTATTTCCTTTAGTTTCATTAGCTGGAATGATTGGACAAGGTGCAATAGGTGGGGGGGTAGTATCTGCATTATCAAGATCTATTGGATCAAACGATATTAATAGAGCTAATTTTGTTGTGTGGCATTCCATTATAATTTACTCAATAATCTCAATACTTTTTTTTGTTGCTTTTGTGGGTTTTTCAAAACATATATTTTCTTTAATAGGAGTCGAAGAAGAAGTTGTTAATGAAGCCCTGACATACTCTAGAATATTTTTTGGTTTCTCTCCTTTTATCTTTTTATTTTTTTTATTAACTTCTATATTTAGGGCATTCGGAGACTATCAATATCTTGCTAGAATCAATATTATTACAGGTCTCGCGCAGCTATTACTAGCAGGTTCTCTTTCATTAGGTTGGTGGTTTTTTCCTTCACTAGGCCTAGTTGGATTAGCATTAGCAATGATTATACCTCAAGCAATAACTTCTATTTATATGCTCATTTCAATTTATAGAGGTAGATATAATATTTCAATAAAAATTACTTCTTTGAGAAAAGATATTTTTATAGATATTTTTAAGGTTGGGGGAGTAGGAGCAATAAATAGTATTTCTATTGCTTTGACTATTTTGATAACAACAAGTTTCATAGCAAATTTTGGGACTGAAGCAGTCGCAGGATATGGAGTTTGTGCAAGATTAGAACAAACATTGATTCCATTTGCATTCGGTATAGGAGGAGTTTTAACATCTACTACGGGTGTAAATTTTGGTGCTAAACAGTTTGCTAGAGCTAGAAAATCTGCATGGTTTGGTGCAGGAATAATTGCTTCAATAGTTGCAATAGTAGGTATTACTTTATCTATATTTCCTAGTATTTGGTTAAATTTATTTACAGAAGATCCTGATGCATATGCAATTGGTGCTTTATATCTAAGTATTGTCGGTCCATTTTATATGCTTTTTGCTTTTGGTAAAACTTTATATTTTGCAAGTCAAGGTACTGGAAATATGTTCTTTCCAATAGTTGGAGGAATTTCTAGATTGTTAGTAGTTTCAATTTTTGGGATATTAATAATTACCCTAGACCTAAATATTAACTATTTATTTTTTACCATTGGAATAGCAATGTCTTTAGTTGGATTAGTACTATTCTTAAATATGTTTGGTCCTAATTGGAACCCTGAAACAAAAAATGTTTCTTTAAGAAAATAAAGATATATAATATTTG
Organism: SAR202 cluster bacterium; assembly: GCA_008373205.1. Lineage (GTDB taxonomy): Bacteria > Chloroflexota > Dehalococcoidia > Lucifugimonadales > Lucifugimonadaceae > TMED-70. The sequence continues at coordinate 1,581 of RQOS01000051.1, read as the reverse complement.
AAAATATAATATTTCTCATATGACAAAAAAATTAAATCAAATATTGGATGATCAAAATATTCAATACGTAAATAGAACAAAAAATTCTTATCGTAAGCATAATTTAGCAACTAAAGTTATGCCAGGTGGTAATACAAGAACAACTCAATGGATGGAACCATATCCCTTTTTTGCTGAAAATGCAGAAGGTATGTATATAAATGATATTGATGGTAATCACTATCTAGATTTCATGCTTAATGCAACAACCTTAATTCTTGGACATGCTCACCCAGATATTGTAAAAACTCTAACTCAGCAAATACAAGATGGGACAGTTTATAGTGTTCCTACCGACGGACAATCTAAACTTGCAGATATTTTAGTGGAAAGAGTTCCTTCATTTGAAAAAGTTAGGTTTACTAACTCTGGAACTGAAGCAACAATGATGGCAATTATGGCGGCTAGATCTTTCACAAAAAAAACAAAAATTGCTAAATTTGAGGGAGGTTATCATGGTACCCATGATCATGTTTCTGTAAGTGTATATCCCAAAAAAGAAGATCTTAATACTGAAACTCATCCAGGTGTACCAGAATATAGCTATCAACCTAAAAGTATTTTAGAAGATGTTATAGTTTTGCCATATAACGATATTGAAAAATCAAAAGAACTTATACATAAGTTTAAGGATGATCTATCTTGCATAATAATGGAACCAATCATTTCAAATTTTGGATATTTACCTTTAGATTTAGAATTTATTAAATTTATAAGAGAAATAACAGAAGAACTTGGAATTGTTCTTATATTTGATGAAATTCAAAGTTTTAGAGTATCTTCAGGAGGTGCTCAAGAATCATTTGGTGTAACTCCTGACATGACAACACTTGGAAAAATAATAGGTGGAGGATTACCCGTAGGAGCATTTGGAGGAAAAGATGAAATAATGGAATTATTTGATCCTACAAGTTCTAATTATGATATTGCGCATGCTGGAACATTTAACGGTAATCCACTAACTATGGAAGCTGGAGTTACAGTAATGGAAAATCTTACAAGTAATAATTTTGAAAAAATGAATCATTTAGGAGATAGTCTAAGAAGTAAGCTTTCTTCAGTCTTTAATGAAATAAATTTAGATGTTCAAGTCACAGGTTATGGATCTCTTTTTGGGATCAACTTTAATAAAAATAAAATAAAAGACTATAGATCATTTCTAAATAATAATTCAGATATGACAAAGATTTTATTTTCATACTTAAGAAATAAAGGGATTTTACTTCAACTTAAGAATGCAGGTGCATTAAATATATTGATGACTGAAAAAGAAATAGATTACCTAGTTGATTCGACTAGAGAAATATCTTCAGAAATGAAAGATACTTTAGATGAATAAAATAGATTTATCTAATAGAAATGCAATTGTCACTGGAGGAGCTCAAGGATTTGGTTTAGCAATATCTAAAAGATTATTAGAATCTGGAGCAAATGTTATTTGTTGGGATATAGATGATGAAATGATTTCTAAAATATCTTCTGAAATGGGAGATAAAAATATAGATTTCAATAAAATAGATGTGACTAATCCTGATGAAATAA
>RQOS01000050.1 GCA_008373205.1 SAR202 cluster bacterium | reverse complement strand
AATTTGAAAGCGATCATAAGCATTCTTTTATTTTTCAATTAGCTCCATTTTTTAGATTAAAATCATACTTAATAGGTATAGTACATGGATTAGCAGGGAGTGCTGCTGTTATATTGGCAATCTTGCCTACTTCTCCAAGCTTTATCTCTGGATTCAGTTATTTAATTTTCTTTTGCATTGGAACGATAGTTTCTATGTCAATTATGACATTTTTGATAGGAACTCCGTTCTTAATTAAGAGTAAATCAAATAACATAAGTAAAATATTGATATCACTTGCAGGTCTAATGAGCATTGCTTTAGGACTAGCATTGGGTTCAGACTTGATATTTGAATCAACTTTTACAGATATACTTTGGTACTAAATTATATTCTTTCTTCAGAAATTTGAGATGCCCCTTCAAGAAAAGAAGATCGAAATTGAATTCCCCACTTATTATCTTTTTTAGTCATAATCCATAGTGTCTTGAATGAATGATATTCTTCACCATTTGATTTTCTTCTTGATTGATGCAAAAGTAAGTGTACTTTAGTTGGATCTGATTGAACAGCTTTTATATCTTTAGTTACTGTATGATCCCAATCTTCTTTCTTTAAGTTTTCTGTTTGTATATCGAATCCATCAGCGAAATCTTCTTCTGTATTGAAAATTGAAAACTTATTTTCCCATAATCTTACATGAGGGAAATGCATAAATTCCAAGCAAATTTTTATATCCCTTTTATTGAAACCTTCCTCATTCCAATATATGGCAGTATCCATCGCTTCTTTTTCAAAATTATTCATAGTTATAAAATTATTTTTTCGTAGTCTAACATTAATTTTTTTTTTTTCTAACTTATATGTTTAGAAAAATATACTTATGAAAAATATACTTAACAAAAATTTAAATAAACAAAGATATAAACTTTGATCACATAGCATTTAAGTATGGAAATTTCATTTATTTACCCAAATCAATTATTTGATAAAAATCCAGTCTTATCAAAAAATAGGAAAATATATATCTTAAGGCATCCTCATTTTTTTTCAGAGGATAATTATGGTCATAAATTTCATAAGCAAAAAATATTGCTTCATTTTTTATCAACAGAAGATTACAAGAAAAACTTAAACAAAAAGGGATTTGAATGTGAAATTATTGAAATGCAAAATTATTTCGAGTTTGAAAGAAGTATATTGAGTTCAGATGTTTCTAAAATTCACGTATGTCAGCTAAATGATCTAGAACTTGAAAAATCTTTAATTGAAAATCTTTCTTCAAAAATTTCTATTAATTTTTTAGATTCGCCTATGTTTTATGAAGATAATAATGAGATTTTAGAGTATTTCAAGGAATCTAAAAAATATCAACTATCAAATTTTTATAAAAAACTAAGAATAAAATACAAGGTTCTAATTGAAGAGAATAATAAACCTACTGGAGGTAAGTGGAGTTTTGATGTAGAAAATAGAAAAAGCTTACCCAAAGAAATTTATATTCCAGAAGAAAAAAAATTGAAATATGAAAAAAAATCATTAGAAAAATATAAAAAAATTATCAATTCACAATTTTCAAGTAATCCTGGAACCCTGGAAGATTTCAATTATCCTGTCAATAGAACTCAAGCATTAGAAGTGTTATCTGAATTTTTTATAGAAAAATTCAGAATGTATGGAGATTTTCAAGATGCTATTGTATCTGATAAGCCCTTTCTTTTTCATAGCATAATATCTCCATCATTAAATTTAGGATTAATTACTCCTAAAGAAATGGTAGACAAGGCAATAGTCTTTTCAAAAGATAATTACATTAATATAAATTCATTAGAAGGTCTAATAAGACAAATTTTAGGGTGGAGAGAATTTATTAGAGGAATATATTTGTCAAAAGGAAATTTTCAAAAAAAATCTAATTTTTTTGAAATATCAAATGATTTACCTAAGTCATTTTATTCCGGAACTACTTCTTTGATTCCAGTAGACGATTCAATTAAAAAAGTTAATAAATATTCTTACTTACATCATATAGAGAGGCTAATGATACTAGGAAACATTATGTTACTTCTCGAAATTGATCCAAAGAAAGTAAACAAATGGTTTATGGAATTGTTTATTGATTCTTACGATTGGGTCATGGTTCCAAATATATTTGGAATGAGTCAGTTTGCAGATGGAGGCTTGATGTCAACAAAACCTTATATTAGTTCAAGTAATTATATTCAGAGAATGAGTAACTATGCAAAAGGAAATTGGTCAAAAATTTGGGATTCATTATACTGGCAGTTTATAGCTAATCATGAATCTAAATTAGTTAGTAATCCAAGAATGAGTCTAATGGTTAACATTTATAGAAAAAAAACCAATCAGGATAAAATGGAAATAAAATTACTATCTGAATCATTTAAAGAAAGTATTTTTTAAGATTCAAATTGTCTCAATTTAGGATCTAATTTATCCCTAAACCAGTCTCCTAGAAAATTTAATGCAAATACAGTCATAACAATTAGGGTGGTTGGAATTATTAGTTGGTATCTATATGGATAAGATCCTGTTACCCAACCCTCATTCCAATAATCAGCAGCTAACTTTACTATATTTCCCCATGCTGTCCAATGTCTTGGTATTGCAATTTCAAAAAAACAAAGGACGGCTTCTAGAGTAATTATCATTGCACAGTTAAAAGTTGCTATAACCATAATATCGTTTAGATGAAAAGGTAAAATATGCCTGATAATTATTCTTCTTAGACTTGAGCCCGATATAAGGGCAGAATTTATATATTCACTATTACGCATAATTAAAGTTTTAGCTCTAATAATTCTTACAAAATTTTGCCATGTGAAAAGAACAAGAATACATGCAAATACCCATATTTCATTGCCTAAAATAATTGTTGTCATTATTGCTATTAATAAAATCGGTATAACGCTAGTAATATCAACTATTCGCATTATAATTTCATCTATTATCCAATACTTAGGTCGAAATGCGAACCATCCAGAAATTATACCTAAAAAAGAGCCTATTATACTGCCTACTATCCCTGTTATTATCATCAAAGAAAGATTCCATCTAGCTCCATATATCAATCTCGAAAAATAATCTCTTCCAATTGTGTCTGTACCTAAAAGATATAAACCACTAGGCCACCAATTCCATTTTTTTGTATCTTCTCTTATCACTCTTAAATCAAGTGAAATAATATCATTGACGTTATCTTGAATATCTTCATTAGCAATATATTCTATAAATCCTTTAGAGTCATCCTTATATATTTTTATAAATTCTAAGTCTGGCATAGGGCATTCATTTTGAGATAGCCCTAAGCAATTAGAAAAATTATCAAATTTTATTTCATCAATATAATTGCCATTCCTATTCACATCAACAAAGTTAGTATTTGGACCTAGCTTAAAATCTATTTTCCCTTGTTCCCCTTTCTTAATAATTTTATTTTCAGTATTTTCATTTTCTAACTCTAATAGCTGCATCCATCTTGGAGTTTGACTAATTTGCCCTTCGGCTTTTATCAGATCAAAGTTTTGTAAATTATACAATCCACTTACTATTCCAGGAGGCATTAATCTAGCTCTAGTATCAGCCACATAAGGGTTATAAGGTGCAATTAATGGGGCAAATATTCCTAATAAAGATATTATTATTAGAAAACTCAGAGAAAAAATAGGATATCTTGTAAAGAATAAAAATATATAACTAAGAAAAAACTTAATTTTTATAAATGAAAACATATACAAAATTATATATTTTATAAAAATAGTGACAATTCATTAAAAGGAAGCTTAATGCCTTGGTTTAAAGGAAATATTCATACTCATACTACAAATAGTGATGGTGATTCTTCTCCAGAGCATGTTTCAGAATGGTATAAAAATCATGATTATGATTTTTTAGTATTATCAGACCATAATCATCTTACTATTCTTGAAGAAGCTAAAAAAAATCAGGATATCTGGCCCTTACTTGTCCCCGGTGAAGAAATAACAGTTAGAACCATAGGATCAGAAGCTGCAGCTTTACATATTAATGGTATTGGAATAAGTGAAGTAATTTTACCAAACTCCTATGAGAGTAATATTGAGGCTATCGAAGATGTTGTTTCTAGAGTAACTAAGCAAAATGGGCTATCAAGTATTAATCATCCCAATTATCAATGGTGGGTTAGTTCTGAAGATATAAAGCATGCAAAAGTTGATCCTTGGGGGTTTGAAGTATTCAACGGACATATGCATGCAAATAATGAGGGATCCTTAAATTCTATGTCCACAGAAGAGATTTGGGATGATATTTTAAGTTCTGGAAAATTTATTTATGGGATTGCAAGCGATGACTCTCATCATTTTACTCAAGAGTTTTCATCATCTAGATCAAATCCTGGCAGGGGATGGGTAGTTGTAAACTCAGAATCATTATCCGTAGATGAAATCATTAATTCTTTTAGAATTGGAAAATTTTATTCTTCAACAGGAGTAGAACTTGATGAAATAACTACTACAGAAGAAAAAATAAAGATAAAGATCAAAGATGGAATTAGTAAAGATAAATCAAAATTTACTTTTAGAGTTATTCATGAAAATGGAGTTATTTTTTATGAAGAAGAAGGAGAAGATTTAGAAATAAGAACTAAAGGAATGAAGAAATACTATAGAGTAGTAATCAGTTCATCTCAAGGAACAAAAGCTTGGACTCAACCAATTTTATTATGATCAATATCATATAAAAGATATAATCGATTCTCAGAAATTTTCATCCAAGTTTTTTTATCAACTATTTGGCCTTTTTCATCTTTATAAATAATCACATTATTATCTATAAGTAAGGATTTTCTTTTATATTTCATGAAAAACTATTAATTTATTTTGGAATGCAATTATCACATTAAAATAAACATTTATAAAATTAGATGTCATAAAATCAATCAATTTCACCAAGGTCATAAAGATGTTTTAGAGCAGTTAATTCTATAGAATCTTCTTCATCAAATATCCATAATAATTTTGGATAAATATAAGATTGAAATTTATCTTTTATTAGATCTAATCGAGATTGGTCCAAATTAGTATTTTCAGATATTATTGTCTTGATATCTGAAAACTCATTTCTTGTAAACTTAAATAATCTTTCGGCGTTATCCAATCTTTTTTTTGATTGAGAAGTTATTTCCATTCCTTCAAGGTTAAGATTTAATCTTTCATCTTGAATGTAATTTGTTAATATTTCAAAAAAATACTCTAAATCATTTAGTGAGCTAAATATAGTTTTAGAATTTACATCAGCAGGTTTTTGAGTGATTTCTCTTAAAAAAATCTCAACCTTTGATATTATTTGTTTTTTGAAATTTTCCTCTTTCATAAGGAACGATTTTTCAGATTATCTTAATCTTTATCTTTACCTCTAGATTGATTAACTTTTAAGGGTCTACCATCCATTTCAAATCCTTCAAGTGCTTCTATAGCTTTTTGAGCTGATTCATCATCCATTTCAACAAATCCAAACCCTTTAGATCTATTAGTGTCTTTGTATTTTATTACTGTAGCACTCTCTACTTCCCCATATTGTGAAAACAACTCTTTTAATTCGTCGTCATCCACTTTCCAGGGGATATTCCCAACATATATATCCATTAAAAATCCTTCTTTAATAATTACAACAATATATTAGAACATTTTTTATTGTAAAAATACATACTAAAAGTTATCCATTTATTGCAGAGAACTGATAAATCTTTATTAGGTGGCAAGGTTATATCAGTTCTCTGTTAGAGATTATAGTGAAAATCATAAAAATTATAAATTTAGCTGTCAATGAAAAAAAAATGTTGCATTAATAAGACAAATTTAAAAAATTAACATTTATTTGTTTTATATATAACAAAATTATCTTAGAGAACCGGCTTTAATGTCCCTCAATGTCGGTTCTCTTCCTCCATTTATAAAAACTACCAATTAATTTCAGAAATATTTTTAGATTTTAGATAATTATTAGTTTTTGTAAAGGGCTTGCTCCCAAAAAAACCTCGATGTGCAGATAAAGGAGATGGATGTACAGATTTTATAATCATATGATTTGAAATATTTATTTTTTCAATTTTTTTTTGAGCATGATTTCCCCATAAGATAAATACTAAGTTTTCTGAATCTTTACTTAAGGTTTCGATTACCTTATCAGTAAATTTATCCCAACCTATATTACTATGTGACATAGGCTTATTTTTTTCAACAGTAAGTGTAGTATTTAACAGAAATACTCCTTGTCTAGCCCAGCGTTCTAAGTTCCCATTTTCTGAGTCAAATTTCTTCGACAAATCATTTTCTAATTCTTTAAAAATATTTACTAATGAAGGAGGTTTAGGAATATTATTGTTAACTGAAAAACATAATCCATTTGCTTGGCCTTTACCATGATAAGGGTCTTGACCAATTATTACTACTTTTACCTCATTAAAATCACAATGATTAAATGCATTAAATATTTCAGAACTTTTCGGATAAATTTCCTTTCCGGATTTGTAACAATCTAATAAGAAGCTTTTGATTGCAATCATGTATTCTTTTTCAAATTCACCAGAAAGTTTATTTTTCCAACCATTGGGTAATTTAATTTCTTTAGACAATTTTTTATTTTTTGTACAAATAATTTTTGAAACTTGAATAAGTTAGACCTACAGTGAAAAGGGAAGCAATAATAGCCTTAATCATATCTCCTATTAAAAAAGGATATACACCTTGAGAAAGAAGCATGCCTTCTTCAGGCCAACTAAAATCAAAAACTGAAAGCCATATTAGTGCAGGTATATAAACTGTTAGTGTACCAATAATATATGCCCAAATACTTTTTGATCCATTCAACCCTTTATTAACTAGAATTCCAACAATAAATGAGGACAATAAGAAGCCAATTAAGTATCCACCAGTTACCCCTAACGAGTAATCCCATCCACCATTTCCGCCTTGAAAGACAGGAACTCCTGCCAATCCTAATAATATATAGCCTGTGGATGCTGATAGCCCCCATTTAGGCCCTAAAACTCCACCCATGAGTAATATTCCCATAGTCTGGAATGTTATTGGCACCGGGTTGCCTGGGATGAAAAATCTAAATTGAGCGAATATGCTTGTAAGTAAAATCAAAAGTATTGAAATAGAAAGCTTAATTAATATTGATCTATCTGTTGGTATAAATATGGATTTTGAATTAGTATTTGAATTTTTATTAATTTTACGACTCCTTGGGGAATATAAATTTATTAAATTATGATACTCTCATTTGATTTGATTTTTATCTAAAATAACCAGCAAGTTTATCATTTAATAAATCTCTTTTAATAATTTTTTTATTTTTTATAATTCTAGAGATTTCATTTCTTAGTTTTCCTAAATAGTTTTTAGAAGTTTTCCAAGAAAGGATGTAAGGAGATGGCATTGATTTAAGAATATCTTTTTCAATGCTAGGTAAAATTTTTATTCTTTCCTTTACTGACTGATTGCTAGATCTTATTATTGTCTCTTTATCTATGAAGCTTCCGTCAGAATCCATCATATGATAAAAATCAATAAATTCATTTTTAGATATGTAGGATTTTTCAGAAGCTTTTTCAAATAATGACTTATTTATCTGAAATGACTCCTCTAGAGAGAATCCTAAATCCTTAGATATTTTAGTAATGTTGTGAAATAAAATATCTTCATTCATAAGAAAACTTAATGAAAGCATTTCTTCTAAAGTTGGATTTACTGCAAATAACGGAGTGGCCTTACAAAATTGATAGCCTATTTGTGAGTCCAATACTACTTGGTTGAAAGTAGGGTAGTACTTAAACTTTTGATCTTCGGATAAAAAAATAGAAATGAAAGCAGCTGTTTTTATCAATATTTCTCTATCTGTTATCGTTCTCTCACCATTTAAGTATCTATAAAACTGCCTTTCATTTAATTTTAATTGATTGTAAAAAAAATCTTTGATTTCATTTGTTTGATTGTAAATGTACTTAAAAATAAATGACTGGGATTCACCTATAAAGATTTTCTTAAGTTTACTTTTATTGATCTGAATTTTTTCTATTTGTTTATTACCAGTGTAAGTTACTGGAAATATTTTGTTCATATTAGAAACTGCACCCCTAATAGATCGTCTAGGGAGCCTACCTTCTGATTTAGACTCCATTCTTTCAATTACATGCCTATATTTAGCATTTTCCCCAAGTGAAAGAGTGGTAAACAAAGCCATCAAAGTAGCAAGCTCTCTTTTTTCATGAGTAGTTCCATCAGAAAATGCACTTTTTTTATACGAAAAAATGGTTTTTTTATTGTCCATTGCTATCCTGTTAATTGACTTTTATTTTAATTTTATACTGAAATTCTACTATATTTATAGGTCAAAAAAAAATATATTTTGAAACAGCTTTAGTCAAAAATAACGCTATTTTAGGTAAATGCATCACTTCTGTTGTGTAATTTTTTGGTCAAAAATCATACTCATGCTTGTTTTATATTTAGTATTTATGTTTTTAAAAATATAATGTAATAAAATCTACTCAAAAATAAAGGAATTATTTATGAAACTAGTATCTTGGAACGTAAACGGCATTAGGGCATGTCTTAAAAAGGATTTTATGACCTTTTTTGAAAATATTGATGCTGATTTATTTTGTATTCAAGAAACAAAAGCTCATTCATCACAAGTTGAAATTAATACTCCAGGTTATACTCAGTTTTGGAATAGTGCTGAAAAAAAGGGTTATTCAGGAACTCTAATATTTGCTAAAAATAAACCTATAAATTCAATTAATGGTATGGGAATTGAAAAACATGATACTGAAGGTCGGGTAATAACTTTAGAATATGAAAACTTTTATTTAGTTACTGTTTATACTCCCAATTCCAAAAGAGATCTTTCAAGACTTGATTATAGAGAAAATGAATGGGATATTGATTTTCTAAATTATGTAAAACAATTAGAAGAGTTTAAACCAGTCGTTTTCTGTGGAGATTTGAATGTAGCTCATCAAGAAATAGATCTTAAGAATCCTAAATCAAATGAAAGAAATGCAGGTTTTACGAAAGAGGAACGAAAAGGTTTTGACAATATAGTTTCAAGAGGATTTATAGATACTTTCAGAAATTTAAATAAAGAGGGAGATAATTATACTTGGTGGAGTTATATGGGTGGAGCAAGATCTAGAAATGTTGGATGGAGGATCGACTATTTTTGTATATCTAACTCATTAGAAGAAAAGCTAATATCAGCAGATATTCATGATGAAATTTTGGGATCAGATCATTGTCCTGTAAGTATAGAAATAAATATTTAGTAGGAAAAACTTTTGAATTATTTATCTAATGAAACATCTGAATATCTTATTCAACATTCTAATAATCCAGTCAACTGGTATCCCTGGGGAGAAGAAGCGTTTGAAAAAGCACAAAAAGAAGATAAGCCAATTTTTCTTTCAATAGGATATTCAAGTTGTCATTGGTGTCATGTTATGGAAAGAGAATCTTTTGAAGATCTAGAAACCGCTGAAATCTTAAACAAAAATTTTGTTTCTATAAAAGTTGATAGAGAGGAAAGACCTGATATAGATTCTGTATATATGGCAGCAATTCAAATGATTAATGGTAATGGAGGATGGCCAGCATCAATATTCATGAATAATAAGGGCATACCGTTTTATGCAGGAACATATTTCCCAAAATTTGATAGAAATAATATGCCAGCATTTAAATCTGTTTTGGCAAAAATTATAGAAATTTATCATAATGATAGACCAAGTATTGATAATCATTCTCAAGTTGTAATGGATGGCTTAGATAAATTTTTTAATTCATCACAAGTTTACGATGCAACGACAGATAATATATTTGAAACGATTGTGGATCAAATAAATAAAACCTTTGATTTTGAAAAAGGTGGTTTTGGTGAATTTCCAAAATTTCCTGAGACTTCAAAGTTACAAATTATATATTTATTAGGTAAAAAATATTCTACGAATAACTGGTTTGATATGGGGCAGTTGAGTTTAGGCTCTATGATAAATGGAGGAATTTATGACCAATTAGCAGGTGGATTCGCCAGGTATTCTACTGATAGAGAATGGAAAGTTCCGCATTTTGAAAAAATGTTGTACGATAATGCACTAATTTTATCTATTATGTGCACTTCATATAAAGTAACAAAAAATAAAAATATTTTTAATGCCATTATGAAGACTTTTGAATTTCTTAATAGAGAAATTAAAAATAAAGAAAACCTTTTTTATAGTACTCAAGATGCAGATTCAGAGGGCGAAGAAGGAACTTATTATTTATGGAGTTATGTTGAATTAGAAAAAATTCTAAGTTCTGATGAATTTAAAATAATTAAGACACATTGGGATATATCACAAGAGGGAGACTTAGATGGGAAAAATATATTGAATATCAACAAATCCCCTCAAGATATCTCAAATGAACAAAATATAGCATATAACGATGTTACTCAAACAATAGATAAAGTAAAAAAAGATCTATTAAAGATTAGAGAAAAAAGAATCAAACCTAATACTGATGAGAAAATAATAACTTCTTGGAACTCATTACTTATAACAAGTTTTTGTAATATGTATAATATTTCTAATGATGATAAATTCTTAGATCAAGCAAAAAAAACAGCTGATTCTATCATAAAATATTGTGTCAAAAATGATCAGCTTATGCACACCAGTGAAGGAAAAAATTCATTTTTGGAAGATTATTCATATTTTGTGAATTCTTTATTTGAAATATATAACTCCTCTTTAGATCCATATTGGTATAACCTAGCAAAGGAATATTCTAACGAAACTATTTCAAAGTTTTGGAGTAGTGATGAAAAGCTTTTTTTTGATTCTCTTGAAAATACTGATTTGATAATAAGACCAAAAGGTTTTTTTGATCCTATGGTTCCAAATCCTGCAGCTATTGCTTCTCAAAATCTATATAAACTATACAAATTTACAGGTGAAGAAAGATATTTTGAGATAGTAGGAGATTCAATAAAAAAAGTTTCTGGCTTTCTTAATAAAAGTCCTTTAGATGTTCCTTCTTGGTTTAATTTGTATTTTCAAATGCAAGAACAAAGTTATGAAATAGTAATTTCAGGTAATAAAAAAGATGACTTTTATTACGATGCGAAATCAAAGATATTGTCTTCTTATATTCCAAACTTAATTTTTTGTTCAACAAATGGTGAAAATAATGATCTTAATTTACCTGTAATGGAAGGTAGAAAAAATGATGAACAAACAAAAATTTATATTTGTAAAAATTATATTTGTGATCTTCCAATTACTAATATGAGTGAATTGAATAGCCAACTTATGGGCATAGTTGGGATTTATAAATGAATATAGTTTTATTTGAACCAGAAATTCCTCATAATACAGGAAATATTATAAGGTTATGTGCAAATATAAATGCTGATTTGCACTTGATACAACCTCTTGGATTTACCTTAAGTGATAGGAACCTTAGAAGGGCAGCGTTAGATTATTTTGATACTTGTAATGTACATATTCATGAAAATTTTCAAAGTTTTATGAATAGGAAAGGTCGTTCAAAAGTATATTTAACTGACACAAAGGCAGAAAAAATTTATACGAATTTTAATTATCAAACTTCAGATACATTTGTCTTTGGTTCTGAGAGTAAAGGTATTGATAAATCCATACTAGATCAATTCGATTCAAACAATAAGATCTATATTCCAATGTTTCCTAACATTCGATCCTTAAACATTTGTAATTCAGTTTCAATTGTTGCTTACGAGTGTTGGAGGCAATCAAACTTTATTATTGAATAGGTGAAAAATCACTAGGCATTACAATTTTGTTTTCCTGAAATATTGGAGCTTTCACATCAGACTTTGGGGGCCATCCAATAGAAGAAAATTTTTCTCTTGCTTCAGTTCTATGTTGCAGGCTTTTATAGGCCCATATATGCATAAATTTATTTACATCTCCAACCTCTGAAACAAATGCTCCAACTAATGGTGCTAAACTATTTCTTGCTTCTATTTTTTCTTCCCAAGCTGGAAGCATCTTATGAATTTCATTAAATGGATAAGTGTATATTCTCATTTCAAAAAAAGGTCCAATATTTCTATCTTCCCATTTAGGGCTAAAAGAGACAGGTTTCCAAAATTCTGTATTCATTTTAACCATATATTCAGCTGAATCAGGAGGCCATAGTTTTTTATTTATAGCTTCTTCTCTTGAAGCATTTCTATGCTCCATGCTTTCATATGGCCATACATGAATAATTTGATTGAGTTGTCCTATTTCTGTGTACCAAAAGGCTCCTAATTTGGAAATTGTATTTCTACCCTCAATTTTATCTTTGAAAAGGCTCATTACTTTTTGAAGAGAACCTGTTTTAATTTGATATGTTCTAAATTCGTAAATCATATTAATCCTTATATAAGTTTAGAAAAATAGTAAGAAAAGGTTACAATAAAATTAAATAAAAGTATAGGAGTAATAATGTCCACAGATAATCCAATATTCTTAAGAAAAAGTTCTGTTAATTTTAATTCTGATTCATTAAGCAAAAATGAGATAGAATCTATAGTCAAGGCCTCAATGTGGGCACCATCTTCAAGAAATGGACAACCATGGAGGATTATTGGAATAACCAAAGATTCTGATAATTTCAAAAAAATTATTTCTTGCTTATCTTCTGGAAATCAAATTTGGGCAAAAAACTCAGGATTAGTATTAATTTTTTCTACAAAAAAAATTGAAGATGAATTTAATCCAAAAACATTTTTGGATATTGGATTTAGCGGTCAAAATGCAATGATAGAAGCTACAAAATTAGGACTAGAAACTCATCCTATAGGTGGTTGGGATGAAGAATCTGTTAAGTCTGTTGCTAAAATACCTCAAGAAAGTAAAGTGGCATTCATTCTCATAGTTGGTAAACCAGGTAAAGAAACTGAAATTTCAGAAGAGCTCCTAAGCTCTCATAAAAAAACTAGAGAAAGAAATGCAGTTAGTGAACATTTTAATTATGATCAATGGGGAGAAAAGTTTTAAGATCGAATAGACAATGCTAGTAATTCAATTGCTGATTTGTAGCTAGTTTCTCCAAAACCTTGAACAGTTCCAATAACAGCTGGAGCTATTAATGATTTTTGTCTCCATATTTCTGGCCTTGAGTAAATATTAGACATATGGACTTCAACACAAGGGAACTTAACCGATTTTATTGCATCATGAAGAGCAGTAGAGGAATGTGTTAGTGCACCAGCATTTATTACACATCCATCAATATCATTATTTTTGCTATGCATGAAATCTAATATTTCTCCTTCATGGTTGCTTTGATAAAACTCAAGATTTATATTTATATCTTTAGAGAATTTATTCAGATCATTATTGATTTCTTCTAATGTTCTTGAACCATAAACTTCAGGCTCTCTTTTACCAAGCATATTTAGATTAGGACCATTTATAATTAATATTTTGATTTCTTGATTCATAAGCAACTTTATTTATTTGATTAAGATCTATTCTAATATAATCTATGATAATCGAATATATAAACAAAAATACAATTTTGTAGATTATTAAGAGGCACTGATGAAATTAGTTCAATTATCAAATATAGACAATTCTAGAATAGTGGGACTTGTCTTAGAAAATAAAGTTTTCAATATAACCAAAGTTAATAATGAGTTTGAAACAACTTACAAACTCATTAATTATTCAATAACAAATAATCAAAATTTAGATGAATTATTAAATAAATTATTAGATAAAGCTAATCCTATTGATTTTTCTTATGATGAAATATTAAATTCAAAAAATAAAAATGAATTACCTAAGATTTTAGTTCCAATAGATCATCCTGATCCATATAGATTATTTATTTCAGGTACAGGCTTAACGCACACTGGTTCAGTCAAATCAAGAGATATGATGCACAATGAAAATGAAGAAAAAAAAGATCAAACAGACTCAGCAAAAATGTTTCAGATGGGAATTGAGGGCGGAAAACCAGAACAAGGAAAAATTGGAGTAGCCCCTGAGTGGTTCTATAAAGGAAATGGTACAAACTTAAAGGGTCCAAATGACTTATTGGAAATTCCAGATTTTTCACTTGATGGTGGCGAGGAACCAGAGATAGTTGGATGCTATCTTATAGATTCAGAAGGAAATCCCGTAAGACTAGGATTTACACTTGGTAATGAATTTTCAGATCATGAAACTGAGCAAATAAACTATCTGTATTTAGCACATTCAAAGATGAGAAATTGCTCTATTGGGCCAGAATTGGATACAAGGTTAGAGTTTAAGGATATATCCATAAATTGTGATATAGAAAGGGATGGTGGGAAAATATACAAAAGTGGTCCTATTAAATCAGGAGAAGAATACATGTCCCACAGTCTTAGTAACATGGAGTATCACCATTTTAAATATGATATTCATCGATTACCAGGAGACTTACACTTGCATTATTTTGGTACCAGTCAGTTATCTTATTCAACTAGGGATTGGAAGTTTAATACAGGAGATAAAATCATCATTTCATCAAATGAATTTGAGGGTTCTTTAAAGAATGAAGTGAAGAAAGTTAATTCTAAAGATTTTAATATAAGGAAAGCTTAAGAGATTGAAATTATCCGAATTGTTTTCTGATAAATTTTATCTTGTAGCTTTATCTATTTTAATTCCTACATCTATAAATTTATCTATTACTCAGTTCCTAACACCAATATTAAATTCATTTATGGTTAGAGCAACTAATCCTGAATTATCTATAAGTGTTTTCTCTATTACAATGTCTATTCTTTTCTTAATTTCTCTACCTCATTTGAGAGTTCAACATCTTACTATAGTTTATTATAAGAATTACAGTAAAATGAAAATTCATTTTTTTATTTTTTCACTTGCAATAATCTGCTTAATAATATCAATTTTTGTAATTTTTTCTCCAGCCGTAAACTTTGTATTAGATACAATTTTTGGTACATCTGGTGACATGAGAATAAATGTAGAAAATGCTTTAAAAATTTCTTTTTTTATACCTTTTTTATTAATTATAAAAATGCATTTTTATGCAATTTCTATAGTCTCTTCAAAATCTAACTATATTTGGATAGGCACGATAAGTGGATTTATTTTTAGTATTTTGTTTGCTTCGATTTTATTTTTTCTTAATTTTGAGAAGTATAATCTTGGTATTACCTCATATACCTTAGCTTCAATAATTGAAACGATCATCATAATGTTATTGGTAAGAAAAAATTTATTTGATTCTAAGATTATTTTTAATAAAGATATTTTGCGATTAGGTGAATTAACTAAATTTTTTACTCCTTTACTTTTTGCAGCCTTTTTACCCTCTTTTACAATGCCTGCTATAAACGCTTGCTTAACTAGATTTGAAAATCCAGAGGTAGCTATTTCTTCTGTGAATTTAGGATTTGGAATATTTGGAGCTGTAACTTTTACAATTAATGGATGTCAATCAACAATTCTGTCTCTTTTGGCTAATGGTTATAGATATAAAGATATTAGAAATTTTTCTTATATAGTTGGTTTTATAACTCTCTTTATTTGTTCCTTAATAAGTTGGATTCCATTTATTAACAATTTTATTTTTTCAGATTTATTTGGAATTAATGGATCATTACTTTCAGGAACCATAATAGTTTTTAAACTACTCTCTATTTTGCCTCCATTTTTAGTTATGGAACAGATTTATGTTGGCATCATAATGAATTCGAAATCTACTAATCCTCTTTTTTATATAAATATATGTAGATTTTTAGTATTAATATTCTGTCTATCAACTGGTATATTATTCTTTAAGAGTTACGGGCCAGTAGTCGGAGGATCAGCCTGGGCACTTACTTTATTTTTTGAAGCCATTTTTGCTTGGCTATTTGCTAGAAAAATCACATTACCTTCATAACAGGAAAAATTTGAGTGCTATTTAGAAAAAAATCAGAAAAAACTGTAGTTAAAAGAGATTCAATTTCAGATTTACCGAAAAAGGATCAATCTATAATTAGAGCTTGGTGCATATATGACTGGGCTAATTCTGCTTTTGCTACATCCGCTGCTGCAGCTATTTTCCCTGTATATTTTGTACTGGCTTTTCAAGAGTCTTTTGGTGATGAGATGATTCTTCTTGGAGTTACTTTTTCGGGTTCTTCACTTTGGGCTTTAGGCGTTGCTTTGTCAGCTTTAGTAGTTGCAATCACTAGTCCTATTTTAGGAGCAATTGCTGATACTTATCCTTTGAAAAAGACTTTCTTAAAGTACTATATGCTTATTGGATCTGGATTTACAATTTTAAGTTTTTTCTCTGCATATGTAGCTTCTTCATGGTCTTGGCTAATTGGGTGTTATTTTCTAGCAAATATAGGTTTTGCTGGAGCAAATGTTTTTTATAATTCATTGCTTCCTAGTATTGCTGAATCTAAGTATGTAAATCAAATTTCAACAAGGGGTTATGCTTATGGTTATATAGGTGGTGGACTATTGCTATTAGTTCATCTAATTTTGATTCAAGCTTTCTATAATAGTGAATACAGTGATTTGGTCACAAGATTAGCAATTATTTCAGTTGGAGTATGGTGGTTTGGTTGGTCAATATGGACTATTAAAGTAGTTCCAGAGCCCACTATAGAGAAAGTTGCAAAAAAAGAATCTGTATTAAGGCTTATTCTTTCAGCATTTGGAAGATTAAGGCAAACTTTTGGTGAAGTAAGAAAATATAAATATTTATTTGGATTTTTGATAGCATTTTATATTTTTAATGATGGTGTTCAAACAGTAATTGGTATTGCAGGTGCATACGGCGCAGATGTTCTAGGGGTCCAATTGATTTTTAATATGATAACTATTTTAATTGTTCAATTTGTTGCAGCTCCTGGAGCAGTTTTCTTTGGTTGGCTTGCCGATAAAATAGGAACAAAAGAATCCTTAATTATTGCTCTAATGGGTTGGATCTTTGTAGTTTTTTTTGTTTTAGGATTTGCTCCATTAAGCCTAAGCGATGATAAAGACTATGACTATCAAATCAAATTCAGTAAAACAGAAAATTTATATCTTATAGATCAGTCTCCAGAATTATCTGACACTGCAGATGCTAGAGATTGGAAGAAGTTTTATCACTTAGAACAAGGTGTATTGATTACAGAAAAGCAATTAATTACATTTTTGGAAAATGTAGAATTCCAACAATCAAGTAGTTATTCAGCTACAGTTGTGGATGAAAATACCAAAGTTATAAGCCCTAATCATCCAACGATTTTGTCAGAGAGTTTTTTGGATAAATGGCCAAGCTTTGTAAGATCAGTATTATGGGAGCCTCTTTCAATTTCAATTGGTTATCAATGGCTTTTATTGGGTGTTCTTAGCGGAATAGTTCTGGGAGGTAGTCAAGCTCTTGCTAGAGCTTTATTCTCTATGATGACTCCTGTAAAGAAATCTGCAGAATTCTTTGGATTCTATGCATTTACAATGAAAGCTGCTTCAGTAATAGGCCCATTAATATATGTTGCTGCAGTAAACTCAAGTGATGAAAAAGTAGGTGTTTTGATTATCTGGTTATTAATAATAGCTGGAACTTTATTGTTATCCACAGTAAATGTTAAAGAAGGAATTAAGATAGCAGAACAAGAAAATTCTAAAAGCTAATCTTCTTGGTATGAATACTTTCTAACTCCAGAAAGTGCATACCAAATAATAAGTACTACTAAAATAGACACAAAACCACCAAGTATCATAGTATTTCCTGCCCCTATGTAGTCTGACATAATAGCAACTTCCCATTTTCCTATACCATTTGCACTCATTGCGGCTAGAGAATGAGCTGCTGTAGCTCTTCCCCTCATATTATCAGGAGTTGTCAACTGAACAACTGTTTGCCTCATAGTCATACCAACTGCATCTGCAGCCCCTAGAGCTATTAAAGCAAAAATACCAATCCAAATAGATGTTGACCAACCAAAAATAATTAATAAAAATCCATAAACTAAGGTTGCATAAAGTACGATAACTCCTTTTCTCTTTATTTTATGGGTATACATAACAAGCAGGCTTCCAAATATAGCTCCAATAGCATTAAATGCAGTTAGAATTGCTACAGCATCTCTACCTCTTGAATATAATTGTTTAGCAAAAATAGGGAACAGTTCTCTATAGTATGAAACTACAGTCACTCCTATATCAAGAATATATAAACCAGGCAAAATAGGGTGAGAGATTACATACTTGAAACCTTCAATAAGGTTTTTGTTTATGGATGTAGTTTTAGTAATTTCTAGAGCTTTTCCACTTTCTCTAATGAAAAATGGAGAAATAACACTAAAGAAAGCTATCAAAGTATTGATCCAAAATGATAATACAAGTGAATCACTAGCAGTATCTCTCCAAGCAAATGATGTCAGATAAAATATGAATGGAGTTACTATAGTTCCTACTTGCCATGTGATTGTGTTCATGGCTACTGCATGGCTAAGAACATTTCTAGGTACCACTCTGGCTGTAAAAGCAGATCTTGCTGGGTTACCAAAAACACTGGTGGCAGACAGTATTGCTGAAACTAAATAGACATGCCAAATTTCTAAGCTTGATGACGACTCTAATAAGGCCATAAAACCTATTAGAAAAAAGCTAAAAAATTGAGTGAATGCAATAAGTTTTTTTCTGTCTAATCTATCTGCGAAAACACCCCCATACAAATTAGACGGAATTCTGACAGCTAATTCAATTAATCCTAGCCACGCTAGTGTAGACCCTAGTCCCGTTCTTTCATATAACCAAACTGCTGTAATTATCATTCTGAGATTCATAGTTGCAGTTGCAGTTACAGTAGAGAACCATAGCACCCTATAATCAAAGTATAAAAATGCAGACCACAGCCTTAATTGATTTGAATCTTTATTTTCGTCATTACTTTTACTAGTCATACTGCTTGACAAGTATAGACTAATTTAATCATTTATTCTTGAAATATTTTTCTAAATACTAAGATTTTTAAGAAATCTTATATCTTTTATTTTTTTTCTTCTAAATTGCTTTTGCTAATAAATATAAGAATATAGAAATAGAAATAGGTTCAAAAAAATAATATTACTATACTAATATCTAAGGATTACAGATAATTAGAAAAAAGAAAAAAAATCCTGACCAGGAAGTAATAATATAGAAAATTATGGGATTTCCTAATATTGAAACACTTTTTTTTATATTTCATAAATAAATAAACAAACTCAAGGATTTGTTACTTTTTAGCATCATGCTAATTTAATTCACAAATAATAATTATGCCATAAATCCCAAGTAATCATAGAAATTTAGG
Source organism: SAR202 cluster bacterium (assembly GCA_008373205.1). GTDB lineage: Bacteria > Chloroflexota > Dehalococcoidia > Lucifugimonadales > Lucifugimonadaceae > TMED-70. The sequence goes on along the minus strand of RQOS01000050.1, from coordinate 18,575 downwards.
GAATATGTTTTATTTATACTCAAATTTTTGAATCGTAGTATTTTTATATATTCGTATTAATTGGTAATTAATTTATGAATAAAATTTTCAACAATTTTTATAAGATGCTTCTATAATGCCTCTATTATTCCTGCATTATAGAAAGTTAGTATGAAATTAGAAAATTACAAAATTCCAGATTATTCTTTATCTGAAAGCGTTAAATTTATTGAACCGATTGCTTTTTCAGGTTTTTCTAGTATCAACAAATTTCAGTATGCCAATTTAAGAGGCTTTAATGCATCTGGTGGAGCATATAACCTCCGATTGTCCTCGGCGAGGCTCTGGGGGCTTATATCAGATGGGAATCCATTTAGTATGACTGCTCTGTCAGATAAAATTTTTAGTGCTAAATCAGAAATTATAAAGTTTGAAACTTTATATAATGCTTCTAAAACATTTATTGTATTAAATCGATTGTCTAGAGATTTGCCCATTTCACCTACAGTTAATGATTTATCTAGATCCATTTCAGAAAAAATTAAAATTAAAGATATTAGGAAAATTAAAAATCTTATTATGGATATAAGGCTTCACAAATCAAATTATATTTCTGAAGATATTGAGTTTATTCAATCTAAAGATATTAAGTTAGAAATGAGTGGAGTTAAATTAGAAGTTGAAGAGTCAAAAGAATCACTTTTAGCCGCAATCAAGCTTTTAGAATCTAGGTTAGATTTATTTAGAGTTTAGTACTTCTAATATATTTTTTGCTAAATTATCATTAATATTCTTGATGGTTGCAATTTCTTTAATTGAAGAGTTTTTTATTTTTTCTGTTGAACCAAATTTCTTTAATAAAGCCTTTTTCTTAACTTTTCCAATTCCATTTATTGTATCTAGCTCTGATTGAATAGATTTCTTTTGCCTTATGTTTCTATGATAAGTAATCGCAAATCTATGAGCTTCATCTCTGACTCGTTGAATTAGGTATAATGCCTGAGATGATCGATCTAAGATAATAGGTTCTTCATTATAAGGCATAAAAATTTCCTCTTCTCTTTTTGCAATTCCTGCAATAGGTATATTAGAAAATCCTAGTTCTAATAAAACTTGTAGAGCAGAACTTAATTGCCCTTTACCTCCATCTATAAGTATCAAGTCTGGAACTTTAGAAAAAGAATCTAATTTTTTACTTATGTCTTTTTTCTCTAAAAGTTTTTTGTATCTCCTATTTATTACTTCTCTCATTGCAGCAAAGTCATCATTTTTATCTTCTGAAATTTTAAATCTTCTATAATCAGATTTTTTAGGTAATCCATTCTCAAAAACTGACATAGAAGCGACAACATTTGATCCTTGTATATGAGATATATCGAAGCATTCAATTCGATTAGGAAGATTAATTAGACCTAATTCATTTTGTAAATCATTAAGGGCTTTTCTAGTTTTTTTAGAGTCATTTATCCATTTTATTTGCCATTGCTTTAAGGATTCTTTTGCATTCGAAGTTCCCATTTCTAGTAATTTCTTTTTCGTTCCTCTAACAGGAATGCTTATATTTATTTTTTTCTTAGATTTGTTTTCTAAAAAATCCTTAATTATATTTTTTTCAGAGGGGTATTCAGAAACTAAGATGGAGTTAGGTATAAAAATTGACTTTGAATAATAATCGTACAAAAATAATCTTATAATTTCTTCAACTTCTGTAGACTCTGTTCTTTCAATTCTAAATTTTTCATGAGCAATCATATTTCCTTTTCTAATATTAAAGACAATTATCATTGCTTCGTTATCGATTTTTACACAGGAAATTAAATCAAAAGTTTCGTATCTTAATCCTGAAACTTTTTGTTTTTCAAGAATACGTTCTATAGCTTTAATTCTATCTCTGTAAACTGCAGCTCTCTCATAGTTTTGTGCATTTGATGCTTTCACCATTTCATTTTTTATTTCTTTAACAATAGGTGAGGTTTTTCCACTTAGAAATTTTTCCACACTCGAAATTATTTCTTCATATTCTGCTTGATCACTATTACCTATGCACGGAGCCTTGCATCTTCCAATATCAAATTCTAAGCATGCTTTTTTATCTTTACCAGTAATTTCTTTAGTACAGGTTCTATAAGGGAATATTTTTGATAATAAATCTAATGTTTGTCTTACTGAAGATATTGAAGAATAAGGTCCATAATATTTATTTTTATCATTTTTAGGATTTCGGGAAATTACAATTTGAGGGAATTCTTCAGACTTAGTTATCTTTATATATGGATATGATTTGTCATCTTTTAATCTTGCATTATATTTTGGCTGATATTTTTTTATTAGCTGATTTTCTAATAAAAGTGCTTCCTGCTCTGATTCGGTAACTATAAAATCAAAATCATGAATATTATTCATTAGCTCCTTTATCTTTGGAGTAGCATCTATTTGGGGTGAAAAATAATATTTTAATCTATCTTGCAAAGAGTTAGCTTTACCAACATAGATGATTTCTTTTTTTACATTGGAATGTAAATAGACACCAGGATTTTTAGGAACATCTCTTAGTCTATTCTTAAATGAGTCTGATTTAACCAAGTATAAAAGTTAGTATTATAAGTATTACAAGTAATGAGGATGAAATTATCCCCATTTTTTTTAGCTCTAGAGATACTGAATTACCTGATACATAAACTTGGTCATTAGAGCTATTAACTTTTTTATTGGAAGGTTTATTCTCTACTAATGAAACTTCATTGTTAGTATCTACTGTAGTATTAGTTGCAGTAGTTTGTTTAAAAACGTTAGGTTTGCTGTTTTTTCTACTTTTCTTTGTTTTTTTAGCCATTTGATCTCTTTAATAAATATTTTTTTGCATTTTCACATATGTCGTCTATAATTTCTTCTTCAGACAAAAGTTCAGAATTGAAAATCATATTAAAAATTGATGGATCCAAAGGTTGCTTTTGAAACACATTTAAGTAATAGTTTTTCTTTCCTTCATCATATTCTACTATTTTTTTTCTAGATTCTTCCTCTGAAATATCATATCTTTGAGCATACTTTTTGATTCGTACTTCCTCGTCACAATATATACCAACTTTAAGGGCATTAGGGTCGTTTCTTAATACTCCAGATGCGCCTCTACCTAAAATAAGAACACTGCCTTCAGAAGCTATTTCTTTGATTACTTTTCTTATTGCCTTAGTAAAATCTAAGTTTTCACTTAATTCTTCTGTATGAGGAAAATCTTTATAAGGTTGTGAAAGAAGATTTTCTACTCCATGCCCAAAAAAAGGATCAGCTCCTCCACCAGATAGTGCAGATTTTTCAAGAGCCTTTAAGAGTCTGTCTGATAATTTCTCAACAAGTGATTTTTCCTGAGGTTTTTTTTCAAGATCTAAAATTTCTCCTAAATGAGTATCAAGTTCTCTTGCGACTTCTGAAAGAATGACTCTATCAACAAAATCTATATCTAAATTTTCTGAAACTTTTCTTCCTATGTTTTGGTATCCAGATCCAAGATAACCTTCCAATGTAACTACAGGCATTATAATCTCTCCTTTACTTTATTCTATTTATTTCCTCTTGGATGTGCAATATTATAGTCTTCAATTAGTTTCTGATTGGGGATCTTGGTATATATTTGTGTAGATTCAATTGAGCTGTGACCTAAAAACTCTTGAACATGTCTTATACTCGCACCACCATGTAATAGATGAGTTGCAAAACTATGTCTAATCATATGTGGAGTAATATTTTTAACTATTCCTTTTTCAATACCTCTTATTTTTAAGCTTCTCCAGACATATTGTCTAGTTATAATTTTTGAATTTTTATTCAAGAAAAGTAGTGAAGAGTAACTATTTGATTTAGAAAAATAAGGTCTTATTTTTTTTATATATTCATTTATTTTTTCATTTGCTTTGTTGTAGATTGGTAATATTCTTTGTTTATTTCCTTTACCTGTAACTTTTACTGAATTATTTTCTGTATCAACTTCACCAATTTTTATACCAATAACTTCACTAACTCTTAAACCAGAAGCGTACATCAACATGAATATACATGAGTCTCTAATATAAAATTTATCTTTATTTTTAAAATCTATTATTAAATTTATTTCTTTTTCAGATAGAGGCTTTGGTATAGGATTTGAAACTTTTGGAGATTTCATATCTTCAAATATTCCTTCAGATATATATCTTTCTTTTGTTAGAAATAAGAAGAAAGATTTTATTGAGGCATATTTTCTCTTCTTTGAACTTTGGGATAAAGAAGTATTTAATAACTTAAAATACTCAGTAATTTCTTTTTTTGTAACTTTTTCCCATTCAAATTTATTCTTTTTTTCCAAATAATCAGCAAATAATTTAAGGTCATTTGAGTATGCCATTAGTGTATTCTGACTATATCCTTTTTCTGAAGAAATATAATTATAAAATTTTTCTAAATTATTATCTAAAACCATTTATATAAAAACTCTCATTAAAATAATTGAAATTTTTCTAGATTAAATTAATATAATTGTAATAAATCTAAAAACTATCTTTTTATAATATGATAAAAATTCCATTTCATCCTATGATATTTGAGTTCGAATATTTAGCATTATCTTGGCATGGCTTTTTTTCTTTAGTAGGAGTTGTTGCTGCAATTTATATTGTGATAAAGCAATCAAGAAAAGCCGGAATCGAGGATGATTTAGTCTTCAATGTTGCATCTTGGGGGGTAATTGGAGGAATAATTGGAGCAAGATTAGTTCATATTATTGATAATTTAGATTACTACATTGATAATCCATTGTACTTCATTTATATATGGAAAGGCGGAATAGGTTTATGGGGGGGAATTATAGGAGGAATAACAGGTGGACTTCTATATTTAAAGTTAACTAAAGCTTCTTCTGAAACTATGGGACAATTAATGGATTTTGCAGCTCCAGCTATGTTAGCAGGTCAAGCAATTGGAAGAATAGGGGATATAGTTAATGGAGAGCATTGTTCTAGGGCTACAGATTTCTTTTTTGGTTGGTACTTTTCTAATCCAAATTCACCTGGATATTCATGCGTAGTTAGATCCGAAAATTATAGTAACGGACATTTTCCACGTGGAACAGATCCATCTACTGCAGTTCATCCTGCTGTTGCCTATGAGTTTATTTGGGATATCCTTGGTATGGTACTTTTAGTGGCACTTAGAAATAAGATTAAGCCATTGGGTAGCCTATGGTTTGTTTATCTTGCATGGTATAGTTTAGGCAGATTTGCTATACAATGGGTTAGACTGGATAAAGCATATATTCTAGGTCTTCAAGAAGCTCATTTTATAGCTATAATTTGCTTCATAGTATCGATTATATTCTTAGGTATAAAGACAAGAAGAATTTAGCCTATTCAGTATTTTCCATTTCTAAAATTTGAATTTTTTTCTGAATTTTACCATTCCAATAGTCAGTCCTAAGTTGGTACAGAAAATTTATTTTTCCCTTTAGAAGATTTTTTTCACCACAATTGAAGTATATGAAATCAAAGATATTATCATCATTATTAATTTGTCCAGACATATGATTTTTATCTTTACCAATCCTTCGAAATTTTTCTAAATTAGCGTTTCGTGCAAAAAAAACTGGGACTGGATTTTTTTCTCCAAAGGGAGATAATTTTTTTATTTCATCCCATAATTGAAAGTTTAGATTATTTATTGGTAACTCAAGATCCACACTATATTTTTTTTCAGATTTTTTTGATTTATTTTTTGAATCTAAACTCAATAAGTCTTTTTTGAAAGATTCAAAATCTTTACTTCTAATTGAAAAGCCTGCAGCACTTGCATGTCCTCCAAAGTTTATAAAATAACTTTGTAATTTACTTAAGTTCTCAAATAAATGATAACCTTCATTAGATCTTGAAGAAAATTTATATAATTCTTCCTTTTCTGCAAAACATAATATAGGCTTAGATAATTGCTCAACTAATCTACCTGCAAGTGGGCCTAACAAACCAATGGGATACCCTGAACAGTTTAATATTATTATTGGTTGGGTATATTGAGATGAAATTTGATCTTGAATTTCATTCCAAAGTTCTTGTGATAAAGATTTCCTTTTATCATTCATAACTTCTATTTTTTGAGAGATATTATGAGCTGATTTTGAAGTTTGAGATGTCAATAAATTTAAAGCTAAATAAGCGTCGTCTATTCTACCTGGTGTATTGATTCTTGGCGCTAAAGAGAAAGATATATATTCACTTTCTGGAGCTTCATAGAAAAATTTATTACCTACCAAGTTATTTAGAGCACAAATACCAAAGTTATCTGTTTCTGAGATTTCTTTTAGCCCGTTCTTAACAATTATCCTATTATTTTCAAGTAACGGTGCAACATCTGCTATAGTTCCAATAGTTGCTAAGGATGTTATCCCATCTTTCATAGGAATTTCGAACTTATCAAATAATGCTTTTGATAATAACCAAGCAACTCCTGCTCCTGAGTAATTTGTTCTAATATTTTCAAATACGGGATTTATTATTGGATATTTGTAAGTAGATTTTTCTGGAATATGATGATCAGTAATAACAAATTCAATATTTTTTTCATTTATAATTTTTTCAATAATTTGATCAGAATTTGTTCCCGTATCAACTGTAATTATAAGTTCACATCCAATATCTACTAATGTATTTAATCCTTTTTCAGAAATTCCATGTCCTTCATTTTCTCTATGCGGTATAAAAGGCTTGGGATCTGCTCCTAATGTTCTCAAAGTTTCGAGGAGAATAGCAGTACCAGTTAAACCATCTGCATCAAAATCACCATATATACCAATTTTGGATTTTGATTTAATCTTTTTAGAAATTAATTCAACAGATTCTTCCATCTGAATAAATTCATATGGATTGATATCGTCAATATCAAAACTTTCCAGAAACTGTTTTTTATTTTCATCTTTTATAAATCTATTTTCTAATAGAATTTTTATTATGTTTTCATTTGAAAAAGTTTCTGTAATATTATCTTTTTCATCAAAAATAAGTTTATTATTTTCAACTTTAACAATCATTATTGATTAGGGTAGTCTTGAAAAAGAAGTGAACTATTATGTCCTCCAAATCCTAGAGAATTAGAAATTGCAGCAGGAACATTCCCTTTTAGAGCATGGTTGGCTACATAATCTAAATCACAATCAGGATCAGGATTTTGAAGGTTTATAGTAGGTGGAACTACTTTTTCATTAATAGCCATTACAGTAAATGCTGCTTCTATACCACCTGCTGCTCCTAGGAGATGCCCGGTCATTGATTTTGTTGAAGAAATTTTTAGTTTTTTTGAGTGATCTCCGAAAGCCCTTTTTATAGCTATGGTTTCAAATTTATCATTTAGAGGGGTAGATGTTCCATGCGCATTTATGTAGGCAATTTTTTCTTTTTCAATTCCTGCATCGCTTATTGCTAAATTCATAGCCTCAGCTGCACCTTCCCCCTCAGGATGAGGTTGAGTTACATGATGCGCATCTGAGGTTGCACCGTAACCTGATAATTCACTTAAGATTGTTGCTCCTCTTTTAAGAGCATGTTCTTCTTCTTCTAATATAAGTATTCCTGCTCCTTCACCTAATACGAATCCATCTCTTTCTGCATCAAATGGGCGAGAAGCTTTTGATGGATTATCATTGTTTGTTGATAGAGCTCTTGCAGAATTAAATCCTGCAATACCAATTGGACAAATTGCAGCTTCTGTTCCTCCAGCCATAACTATGTCTGAATCACCTCTCTGAATCATTCTCATTCCTTGTCCGATTGAATCAGCAGCAGAAGCACAAGCAGATACAGTAGAAAAATTTGGTCCTTTTGTTCCTAACATCATTGATACTTGGCCAGATGCCATATCACTAAGCATCATTGGAACCAAGAAAGGATTTATTCTATTTGGGCCTTTGTCTCTTAAGACATCAAATTGTTCACTTAAGGTTATAATTCCTCCAATACCACTTCCAATTAATACGGAAAATCTATTTACGTCTACAGACTCTATGAATATACCTGCGTCTTTTATAGCTTCCTGTGCAGCGACACATGCAAATTGAGCAAATCTATCTAGTCTCTTAGAAAACTTTTTTCCCAATGTTTCTTCAGGTGAAAAATCAGTGATTTCTGCTGCGATTTTGGTTTGAAAATTTTCTGTATCAAATGAAGTAATATTTTTTATTCCATTAACTCCTGTTGTGATACCTTTCCATGTAGAATTTCTATCAAGACCCAAAGGTGTGATCAATCCAATTCCAGTTACAACTACTTTTTTAGACATTTTTTCTCCTAAAATTCAAAGAAATAGCATAGATACTAATATGAGAATATCCATAGCAATATATACTTAATTTTTATAATGATAATGATATTTGTAATTAGATGAATGTCTACATAGAAACTCATGGATGTAAACTTAATATAGCTGATTCTCAAAGAATTTCTAAAGAAATTTTATCTAAAGGATTTAGTATTTCTGACGATCTAGAGAAGTCAGATATTTATATTTTAAATACTTGTACAGTCACCAAGTCTGCTGATAAAAAAGCAAGAAATAGATTAAGAAATATAAAAAAAAATCATCCGACAATGCATTTAGTTGCTACAGGTTGTTATCCTCAAAGAAATGAATCAGAAATACTATCTCTAGGAATAGTAGATACAGTCATTAAGAATGATAAAAAAAATGAACTTCCACTAGTTTTATCCAATAAGTTTTATAAAGAAACAAAATCTGAATCTAATTCTAATATAGAAGATTTATTGATAGGAAGAACTCGAGCATCTATCGCTATACAAAAAGGTTGTAATCAAATATGTAGCTACTGTATTGTTCCTAAAGTAAGAGGAAGAGAGAATTCTATTCATCCTAATGAAATTATTTCTCAAATAAATTATTTGGTTTCTAAAGGTTGTAAAGAAGTAGTTCTTACGGGAACTCAGCTTGGAACTTATGGTTATGATCTTGATAATATGAGCTTGCATAGGTTACTATTAGGTGTTCTTGAACAGACTCAAATAGTTAGATTAAGATTATCATCCGTTCAGCCTCATGAGTTTAACGATGATATTTTAGGGCTATGGAAAAATAAAAAATATAAAGATAGATTATGCCCACATTTTCATATACCTCTACAAAGTGGATCTAATAATGTTTTGAAATCTATGAGAAGAAAATACTCTACTCAAGAATTTTTAGAAATAGTTAAGCATATAAAAACTATTATTCCTAATTCCTCTATAACTACGGATATTATAGTTGGATTCCCTGGAGAAACTGAAGAAGACCATTTAAGAACTAAAGCATTACTTAAAATTTCTGAATTATCTGAAATTCATGTTTTCCCATATTCAGTTAGGCCTGGAACTTCAGCATTTTATTTGAATGATAAAGTTCAATCGTCAGTTATAACAAAAAGGGCAAAAGAAATAAGAAATATTTCAGACGATCTAAAAAATAAACATATGAAATCATTATTAAATACAGATCAAAATGTTCTTTGGGAAAATAAAAATAGCCTTTCTGGATACACTGAAAACTATACTTATTTTTCCTTATCAAAATCAACAAATAAAAAACCGACTTTACCAATAACTAAGGTCAAGGTAAAGTCGATCGAAGATAATACTTTAGTTGGAATTATTTCTATATAGCTATTGGTTCTAAAGCTAATGTCTGATTCATTCTTTTGATGTATCCAGCATACTCTTTATATCCATGAGCAAAGACCATTAACCATCCTTCTTGCTCACACTCAGCAATAATTCTTCTCTTCATCTCTAATGTTTGATCAGGATATCTATCATATGCAGTTATGTAAGCCAATGGAAGGTGAGAAGGAGCGGGTATTAATTCTGATAGATAAACTATTCTCTCTGAGCCAGCGTTTACTTTTACTATCTGGTGTCCTTCAGAGTAACCATCTATCATCTCACAAAATACACCTGGACTAACTTCTGTATTTCCATCTAAGAATTCAACCATATCTCTTTCTTCAAGAATATTAAGGTGATCTACAGGATGCCCATAAGCTGGTAATAATCTCTCATCCTGATTGAATGCCTCATCCCAAGCAGATTTTTGCACAACATATTTAGCTTTTGGAAATGTTGGAATTAATTTGCCTTCTCTATCTAGAGAAGTTGATCCTCCAGAATGATCAAAGTGAAGTTGGGTTAATATTACTTTAGTTACATCTTTCGCAGAAACACCATTTGACTTCAAATTTCTAATTAACCTAGAAGAAGCATGTCCATAAATTTCTCTATTAATTTCTGGTTCTTTAGAACCTATTCCAGTATTTACTAATATATTTTCTTCACCACTCTTAATAAGTAGAGAGTTAAGACCAAGCCTTACTCTATTTTTTCTATCAGGTTTAGCTTGCTTTTCCCATAGTATTTTTGGGACAGGTCCAAAAAACGGACCACCATCTAATAAGTATGATCCATCACTGACAACTTTTACAGAATTTAAACTTTTCAATATTTACCCCCCAGTAAATTTTTTGAATATAAACAAAACTTAATATCTTATTAGAAAAAAAGAAAGGTACCAAAGTACTTATTTTTGAACTTTTTTAGTTAAAGTTTTGAACAAATTCAAAAATCAAGTATAAATTATTATTTTATATGTCTTATATTTTTATTTTGTTTTTGTGCTTTTTAGTATTAGAATTGTATGAAAAACGAAAAATCTGTTATGAATAAAATAAATTATAAATTACAAAAGAATATTGGCGATAATGTGAAATCTGATGCTCTCGTATTAGGTTTATTCAAAGACAACAAATTTGATTTTAGTGAAGTTGATAGTATTACAAATTCTATTATTTCTGAAATGATTTCTTCTAAAGATTTGAGCTCAGAAAACGGTAAGATAGAAATTATTCATACTCCAAAAAAAATATTTAAAAGTAGTAATTTCTCTAAAATATTTATTGTTGGTTTGGGAAATCCTGAAAGTGCTGATAATAATTCTGTTAGATCAGCATTTGCAAATTTAGGAAGACTAAGTATTAGTAATAAAATTAACAATATTTCATTTTTATCAGACTCTGTAATAAATTATGATGCAAATTTTCATAATTTTACATTATCCGCCTTTGAAGGATTTTTCTTAGGCAGATATAAATTTGAAAAATACAAGTCGAATATTGAAGAAGAAAAAGAGGATACAAATATTTTTATTATATCTTCAAAAAATGAAGGTAAAATAAAAAGTGTTGTTGAAAAATCAATAATAACTGCTACAGCAGAAATGAAAGCCAAAAGTCTAGTTAATGAACCTGCAAATACTCTATCTCCTACAGAATTATCAAATTATTCAAAAAAATTAGCAAACAGTAAAATTCATTGCAAAATTTTAGAGGAGGACGAGTGTAAAAAACTTGGTATGAATGCATTTTTAGGAGTAGGTCAAGGCTCAGTAGAACCCTCTAAACTTATTCATTTATCTTATAAACCTAAAAAAAATGAAGATTCTGTTTGGTTTATTGGTAAAGCAATTATGTTTGACAGTGGAGGTCTTTCATTGAAACCATCAGGATCTATGCTTTCAATGAAAGGAGATATGGGTGGATCAGCTTCTGTAATTTCTGCGATTGAAGCAATTGCTAATCTAAATTTAGATATAAATATAGAAGCTCTATGCCTAGCAACAGAAAATATGCCAAGTGGAAGTGCCCAAAGACCTAGTGATGTGGTGAAAGCTATGGATGGAACATATATTGAAATTGAGAATACTGATGCTGAAGGAAGACTTACATTAGCAGATGCAGTAACTTATGCCAAAAAAATGAATGCTAAAGCAATTATAGATGTTGCAACTTTAACTGGTGCAGCAGCAATTGGCTTGGGAAGAGGTAATATTTCAGGATTTTCAAATGATGAAAAGTTAATGAAGAGTGTTATTGATGCAGGTTTGGAGACAGGAGATTCTGTTTGGGAACTTCCATTAGACTCAATCTCTAAGAAACAGAATAACTCCTTAATTGCAGATATAAAAAATACTGGTGGAAGAAATGCAGGTACTATAACTGCTGCTCATTTTATTCATCATTTTGTTAAGGATACTCCATGGGTTCATTTAGATATTGCAGCTAACATGATGACTCTCTCCGATGATAGATGGCATAATAAAGGTGCCACTGGGATACCTACAAGATTATTGATAGAATTAGCAAATAAATTACAAAAATAGAAGAGGGAACTATGGAAAGATCATATAAACCAGTAGAAGTAAGCAAAGAACTATTAGAAAGATATAAAAAGGTACCTGTAGCTACAGTTTGGTCATGCTTAAATAATTTTTTAGGAGTTCCTCTACCGTTTATGGAAGGGGTTAAACCAATGACTCCAAATAAAAGATTAGCTGCAAGAGCAAGAACTTTAAGATTTTTGCCACCAAGATTAGATATTGATTCTGAAAATAAGAAAGATAAGGAAAAATCTCCTGAAATGAGAGCAATGTCTAGATGTGGTGAAGATGATGTTTTGGTTGCAGACATGATGGGAGCTAAATATGCAGCTATAGGAGGAGATGTAAAGTTATTACTTTTAAAAATGAATAAAGCTGCAGGACTAGTAACAGATGGGGCAATTAGAGATTTAGATGTATTGGAAGAAGAAGGATATAACCTAATTGTTTATGCTCAAGAAAGAACTCCTTATGGAGGTAGACCTTGGGCTGAACCTGCTGAAGAAAATATTGATATTCAGTGTGGAGGAGCACTAGTAAGACCTGGAGATGTGATAGTAGGAGATAATGATGGAGTAGCAGTTGTACCTTCTTGGTTTGCTGAAGAATGTATAGAGTGGGTAGAGGATCATGAAGGAGCAGAAGCTTTTGTTAAGGAGAAAATTATGAAAGAAAACGTTGTTCCTGGCAAGTATTATCCGCCTTCTCAAGATACAATTAACGAGTATCGAAAATCCATAGGTAAAGGACCTGCTAATCATTAGTACTACCCATGGTGGGCGTGGTGTAGTGGTTAACACGACCGGCTGTGACCCGGTAGATCGAGGGTTCGATCCCCTCCGCCCACCCCAGATATGCGCCCGTAGCTCAATTGGATAGAGCATCTGGCTTCGAACCAGAGGGTTGGGGGTTCGAGTCCTCCCGGGCGTGCCAAAAATAATTTAAAAGCGTTTAATGTTTTTTTATTTTTTGATTTCAGTTAATAATCTCTAATAAGTTATCAATATTATTGTCGAGAGAATTTAACTTGCAAAAATAATTCAGTCTTTCCATATCTTCTATTGATGAACAATAATAACTTAGTAATTTTGAGTTGAGCAGTATTATTGCTAAACACTTTGCTCTTGAAATTGATACATTTAATCTCCTAAAGTCAAAGAAAAAATCTGAACCTCTTGGAATATTTTCAGGGTCTGAAGAAGCATAGGATATTATTACAATTGGGGCTTCTTGTCCTTGAAAATTATCTATTGTACCTACTTGTGCTTCAGGTATTTCTTCTTTAATTAAGTTAACTTGAGCATTAAACGGGCTAACAATTAAAATATCTTTTTGAGTTATCTTTTTCTTTTCATTTACTCTATCTATCCAAGTGTTATTTATAAGTTGTTTATATATATTTTTCGTGAATTGAGCTTCTTCAATATTTTGCACTGAATAATCAGAATGATTAATATCTGCGACAAAAATACCATTATTAATTTCTTTATCTTTAATAATTATTTTTTGATTTTTATTCAACTCATCGCTATGGAGTCTTTGTTCATAAAAACTATCTGAAATAAACTCACATACGCTTGAATGCATTCTGTAACTTTTATCTAAGAAAATGCCCTTATCATTACTTATAGTATTTTTTTCTGAAATCAAATACTCAATAGGTGATAAGGATGATTCTCCTTCTATATTGCCAGTTGTTGGTTGAGGTAATTGCATGTGATCACCTATAAGAACTATATTTTTTGCAGATAAAGAAGAAGCAATAACTTTTGAAATACTCATTTGACCTGCTTCATCAAAGAAAATGTAATCAAAATTTTTATCTTCTTTACTATTTATCCTATGATTAGAATTTGATAAAGCCCAAGTAGTACCTGCTACCAATTGGTAATCTTTTACATTGACTTTATTAGTATCACCTATTTGTATGTTTGAGAACTGGTGATCAATTTTTCCTGAACTAGACTTATATATTCCTTTAAAATTAACTTTACTTTCAACAGCAAAGTCGTCTATTGATTTAATAAGGTTTATTATAGCTTTATGAGAGTGACAAACTATTGCAATTCTATAGTTTGATTCAATAAGATCTAAGATTATTCTTGAGCTTGTAAAGCTTTTTCCTGTTCCAGGTGGTCCTTGCATGACAATATAAGAATTGTTCATATTTTTAATTCTATTTTTTATAGCCTGTATTGAATTATTAAATTCAATCTTTCCTTTATATGAAGTATCTTTTTTATGTAACAAAGATTTAATTGCTGGGTAAGAATTTTTATAGCTATAATCTTTTATAAATTCCGCAACAGCATTATCAATAGATTTAGTATTTAACGGCTGTGAAGGTGTCAATGATAAAGGTGGTATTTTATTTTTCCCTAATCTTATCTTTACTTCAAAGTTTTTATAATCAACGGATAGGATCCTAGCAGAATTCTCACCATTCTGGTCTAAAACTGAGTCTCCGGGTTTCATTTTAGTAATTTGTTCGGGATATTTAAAATTAAGTATCTTAAAGTTTCCATCATTACTTTCATTGGTTAGATTCAATCCACCAATGCAACTATTATCCTCTATAAGATCTTCTGTGTCTTTTTCTTTATTTGAAAAAAAGCTCCACCAGTCAGGTCTTTGTTCTTTTCTATTATAAAAATTTAATTGATCTAAAATTGGTTTAATTTCTTTTTCAGATTCATCAAGATTTTCTATCGTTAGACTAAGATTTTTTTCAATCTGAATTTGTTCTAGATTAGATTCACTAATTTTTTCATCAATTAAATTTTTATTGAAATTTATGTTCTTTGGTTTTATTTCATTAAGCCAATCTTGAAGATAAATTAATGATTTGCAATCTTGTTTATTGTACAAAATTATTTCTTCTAAAATGTCCTCATGGCCACTGTCTAAGTATTTTTCAAATGCAACTAAACTGTCTTGACCTGAAGAAATATCTTCTTCTCTATTAATTTGATAGAACTTTTCAATAGTTTTTAATTTATAATTTTCTGCTGAAAGAAGTAGTGAATCTTTAACTACTTTAAATAAGTCAATTAATTTTTTTTCTCTAAGAATGAAATCAACCTCAAATATTTTAGTTTCATATTTTTGAGAAAGTTTTTTTAGTGCTGTTTCTTCATAAGCATTGTAATGATAAATATGGGCGTCTTTATATTTTTTTAGATGAGAAAAAATAAAATCAATTAGGTCTTCAAATGCTTTTTTTTCTTCTTGATGATTTATAGCTAAAAACTTCAAAAAAGTCTCTTGCCCAAAAGATCTGTAATAAATCCCAAATAGATATTCTAAACCTGATGATTTAGAATTATCATCAAAATACATTGGATATCCCTCAATATCAAAAAATAGATCATTTTGAGATGGTTCTGGTAAAATTTCAAAACCTATTAGTTTATTAGGATCGTTAATTTCTTTTTTTTGGTCAAATATTATTTTATATTCTAATTTTTTTGAATTTCTTTCGTTTAACTGCAAGGAGGATTGTAATTTTAGAATCTCTAATGAATTTTTATTTATTCCCTTGATTTGAATATTTGAATCTATTTTGGATAATTTTTCTAGAGTATCAATATTTTGGTTTTGAAGAAGTTTTATTTGATTTTTTTTAATATTTGCAACCTGATTTAGGTGATCTTCTTTTTTCCAATTGGCTTCGCATAGCAGTTTATAATCACAAACGTTACATAAATTACATTTAGAAGCTTCAGGGATTTCATTTTGAGAATTTATAAAATCTAAAATTCTATTTTTTATATTAAGAAAATATTCATAATACTTTCCTATTTCAATATCATGTGAAGATTGATCTCTTAGAATTATTTTTCCAGAATTTGGGAGTAAACTGTATTTTTTATCCAAAATATAAGAATAATGACACAATTGTAAAATATTTTCTGGCTTTAGTCTGAATGCAGATTTTACATCCCAAGGCTCGTAATAATTATCTTTGAAGACTAAAAAGTCTGGTGATCCTGTAAATTTTTTATATCTTAGGTATGGTTGATAGATGATTTTTTCATTTCTTTTTATCGCTTCATCTGTTAGCTCTTCTTTTTCTTCAAAACTAAGATTTTTATCAATTTCATAAATGTTTTCAGATTTTTTTAATTCATCTAAATAATTTCTTTCATGTTCTATGCCAATTTTTCTTATAATTTCTAACCAAGGATCATAATTTTTAGAAAAATCTTTGGGAGTTTCTAAAAAATCTAGCCAAGTTTTATGTTGGCATTGAGAGAAATCTTGTATTGAATAAGCTGTTATGTTTTTATTTTTTTTCAATTTTTATATACAAATATATGAATTAGAATAGATCATTTGTTTTTTCTTAACAACCTGTTTGACACATTCTTAAATAATAAAACCCACCTCCAGAGTAAACTGCCTGAGCATCAACCAGTAAGCCAAAGAAGCGGGCTTATTTCTTGATAATAAATCAGATAGCATTATTTACACAGGGTAAAAACTCTTAAAAACTTTTCGTCGCCGAAAGCCGAAAAAGACCACTACTTTTCAGACTGTTATCTAGCAGTTCCTCTGAATATTTATCAAGTTATTTGAATAATATTATAAAAAAAATAATAATCAATAAATTTTTTTCCCAGAAAAATTGATTTTTTATTTTTTAGTTGAAAATTCAAAAAAATAACTTTTTTTTGTCAGATATATAATACTTTCCCAGATGTCTAATTTATTAGTAATTTATATATGATGAATAATGAAATTCCGATCAAGATCATACTCGAACTTAGATTTAATATTTTTTCTTTATTTAAAAATTTCCTAATAGCACCATTTCCTACAGAAAATGATACAAAGGTATACCAAAGAAAATCTATTATTGAAGCAATGGAAGCAAGATAAAAGATTTGAAAAATAGTAGTTTCAGATTTAATGAATTGAGAAAAAATTGCAAAGAAAAAGATTGTTATTTTTGGATTAAAGAAACAAATCAAAAAACCCTCTATGAAGTTTTCTGTGAGTAATTTTTTTGAAATTATTTTTTGTTTGATATTTGAATTAGACCTAAGAATTTTTATTGCTATAAAAATAAGATAAATAACTAATATTAATGTTAGATAATCTAATATTTTAGAATTTATTCTAAAGAATAATGATATTCCTATGATTGATATCATGCAGTAAAAGAAAATACCTACAGCGTGCCCTAAGCCTGTTATTGTTCCACTTAATATACCGTTTGCTATTCCATTTCTAGATATTAAAACTAAACTTGGCCCAGGTGATGCAGCACCTAGAAAGCAGGTAATAATAACTTGTAATAAAATGAACGTATTCAATGTTAATAATTATTTACTTATCATCATAAAATATATTTCATAGATATAATACAGTTAGCAAAATAATCCAAAGAGGTAGCTATGACACAAAACGGAAAGCATTTCCTTCAAATTCCTGGGCCTACGAATGTTCCAGATAGTGTTTTAAGGGCAATAAGTTATCCAACTATTGATCACAGAGGTCCTGAATTTTCAAATATGACTAAAAATATTATCGAAGGATTAAAGGAAGTTGTAAAAGGAAAAGAATCAACTCCTATAATTTTTCCATCATCAGGCACTGGTGCTTGGGAAGCTTCTTTGGTAAATATACTTTCAGAAGGTGATAGAATACTGATGTTTGAGACTGGTCACTTTTCTACATTATGGAAAACTATGGCTGAAAAATTAGGTTTTACAGTTGACTATATTAGTGGAGATTGGAGATCAGGGGTTGATGCTGAAAAAATTGCTGATGTTATAAAAAAAGATAAAGATCACAATATTAAAGCTATCTGCATGGTTCATAATGAGACCTCTACTGGAGTGACTTCGAAAATCCCAAGTATAATAAAAATAATTAAGTCTCTAAGGCATCCAGCCATAATAATGGTAGACACAATTTCTTCGCTTGGCTCTATTGATTATTCTCATGATGACTGGGATGTAGATGTTACCGTTGCAGGGTCTCAAAAAGGTTTAATGTTACCGCCTGGCATAGCATTTAATTTTGTTAGTGAGAAAGCTATAGAAGCTTCTAAGTCTAATAATTACAAAAGATCCTTTTGGGATTGGAATGAAATGATCACTAATAATATTAATGGATTTTTCCCTTATACACCTTCAACTAATATTCTTTTTGGGTTAGAAGAAGCGTTGAAATTATTAAAAAAAGAAGGACTTGATAATGTTTTTAAGAGACATGAAAGGCATGCAAATGCAACTAGGCTTGCTGTAAAAAATTGGGGATTAGAATTACTTCCATTAAACGAGGATGAACACTCAAATTCATTAACAAGTATTCTCTTTAAAGAAGGAGTTAATGCTGACTTTATAAGAAAAATTATTCTAGAGAAATTCAATACATCT
>RQOS01000049.1 GCA_008373205.1 SAR202 cluster bacterium | reverse complement strand
GAACTTCCTTCCCATGTACTCCAAGCTTTTGCTGCTTCAATTTTCTTTTCTTGATCATCTCCAGTCAAAATTTCATAATAAGCACTTAATAAATTATTTCGTTTGCTTTCAGGAATAGGAGCTAAAAAAGATTCCCATCTATCTGGAAAAACATTGCTAGCACCATATTGATAAAACCAATCTATTTCTTTTTTACGAACTAAAAAAATACCTCTTAAAATTAACCCTTTACATGCGTTAGGATGTTTTTGACTATATGCTAATGATAAAGTGCTTCCCCAACTTCCGCCAAAAACGACCCACTGATCTATATTTAAATGGTTTCTAATTTTTTCAATATCATTTACTAAATCCCATGTAGTATTTTCGTTAAGCTCTGCAAAAGGTGTACTTTTACCGCAGCCTCTTTGATCAAACATTATTATTCTCCATTTTTCAGGATTAAAATATTGTCTATAAGTTGAACTAATTCCTCCTCCTGGACCACCATGAAGAAAAATAACTGGTTTTCCATTTTGATTTCCAGACTCTTCAACAAAGATTGAATGCAATTCAGATACTTTTAGATTAAAAGAATTAAAAACTTTTGCTTTTGGATACAGTTCCATAATTCAATTTAAATAAAAAAAAAATTTAATATGAATAAAGTTCTTGATGAATATTCTAAAATGCGTAATTTTACCTCGATTTTACTGTTATGAAAATTGGAATTTTAAAAGAACACAAATCTGGCGAAAAAAGGGTGGCAATTGTTCCATCTACTATTTCTGCTTTATCCAAAAAAGGATATGAATTTTTTATCGAATCTGATGCTGGTTTAGAATCTAATTATTCTAATGACAATTATTCAAAAGCAGGTGCTAAAATTGTTGAAAAAAATGAAATATTTAATTGCGAATTAGTTTGTAAAGTTAATTCACCAACTGATGAAGAAATATCATCTTTAAATGCAGGTACTCTTTTCATCTCATTACTACAGACAATTAAAGAAATTGAATGTGTTAAAAAATTAGTTGATAAAAAAATATCTGCTTTTTCACTAAATCTATTACCAAGAACTACTCTTGCACAAAAAATGGATGTATTAAGCTCTCAAGCTAATATTGCTGGTTATAAAGCAGTATTAATTGGAGCAAATCATATTGGTAAATATATGCCGCTATTAATGACTGCAGCTGGAACAATTTCTCCATCAAGAACGCTAGTTATTGGAGCTGGGGTTGCTGGATTACAGGCCATCGCAACAGCTAAAAGACTTGGTGCTCAAGTTGAAGCTTTTGATGTAAGACCTGAAGTAAAAGAACAAGTTGAAAGTCTTGGAGCAAAATTTGTAGAAGTTGAAAGCGGTTCTGATGACGGAGTTGGATCTGGAGGATATGCTTCTGAAACAAGTGATGATTATAAAGCAAAGCAACAAGAATTGATGAAAGAAAGAGTTGGTAAATCAGATATTGTTATTACCACTGCATTAATTCCTAATAGACCTGCACCAATGTTAATTCCTAAAAGCATGGTTGAAACTATGGCTCCAGGATCTGTTATTATGGATTTAGCTGCTGAAAATGGTGGAAATTGTGAACTAACAAGAGAAAATGAAATTGTAAATCATGACGGTGTATTAATTGATGGCAATTCAAATTTACCAAGCACTATGGCTTACCATTCTAGTCAACTTTTTTCAAAAAATATAGAAGCAATTATAGATCATTGTCATACAGAGGAAGGTTTTAAACTTGATAAAGAAGATGAAATTATTGATGGAATGCTATTTATTGAAAATGGTGAAGTAAGAAATCAAGCAACAAAAGAGGCTATGTAATGGATGTTAATTTAATAACCATATTCATTTTAGCGATATTTGTAGGTAATGAAATTATTAATAAAGTACCTCCTACTCTTCATACTCCTTTAATGTCTGGTTCAAATGCTATATCAGGTATTGCAATTGTCGGTGCTTTATTGGCAATTAGTACTGATGGAGAAATTAGTACTTATCTTGGATTAGCTGCATTGATTTGCGCAACAATTAATGTTGTAGGTGGATTCTTAGTAACTGACAGAATGTTAAAAATGTTTAAGAAAAAATGAACTTATTTTATCTCATATCAGCCATTTGTTTTATCCTGGGATTAAAACGTTTATCGCATCCAAAAACTGCGAGAAGCGGAAACTTCCTAGCAGCTCTTGGAATGCTCATTGCTATTGCTGCAACATTGGCATCTTCTAATGTATTAGATTTGAAATTAATTGCAATTGGAGTTGGAATTGGTTCTGTGATTGGTCTACTATTTGCAACTAGAGTTCAGATGACAGAAATGCCTCAGATGGTTGCTATATTTAATGGTTTAGGAGGAGCAGCCTCTGCATTTGTTGCCTCTTCAGAGTTTTTTAAAGTAAATGATCTAGGTATTATTATCTGTATTAGTGTATTTATTGGTACTTTAACATTTTCTGGAAGTTTTATTGCATTTGGAAAATTACAAGGAATCATCTCAGGGAGAGCAATTACATTCAGTGGTCAGCAAATTCTTAATGCATTAATGTTTGCTTCTATCGTTGCTTTAGGTTCTGTTCAGCAATTAGGTATACTTCCAGATTCAACAATTTTTTATGTAATTGTTTTATTAGCACTTTTACTTGGTATAGGTCTTACAATTCCTATTGGAGGAGCAGATATGCCTGTTGTTATTTCTTTGTTGAATTCTTATTCTGGAATAGCTGCTGCTGCAACTGGTTTTTTGATTAATAATCAGGCATTGATTATTAGTGGATCGCTTGTAGGAGCATCAGGATTAATCCTTACAAATATAATGTGTAAGGGTATGAATAGATCATTAGCTAATGTCATATTTGGAGCTGTTGGAGCTGAATCATCCAGCGGTGGAAGCTCTGATGGAAAAGAAATGAATATTAAAAGCTATTCTACTACTGAGGCTGCAATGATTCTTGATGCTGCAGAAAAAATTATTATTGTACCTGGTTACGGACTAGCTGTAGCGCAAGCACAACATGTTGCTAGAGAAGTAGCAGACACTCTTGAAGCTCAAGGTAAAAAAGTTTTATATGCTATTCACCCTGTTGCAGGTAGAATGCCTGGTCACATGAATGTTCTATTAGCTGAAGCAAATGTTTCTTATGATGTTCTAAAAGATTTAGATGAAATCAATCCTGAGTTTGAAGATTGTGATGTTGCGCTGATTCTTGGTGCAAATGATGTTGTAAATCCCGCAGCTAGACATGACCAATCCAGTCCAATTTATGGTATGCCTATTTTGAATGTAGACAAGTCAAGAACTGTAATTATTAACAAAAGAAGTATGAATCCAGGTTTTGCTGGAGTACAAAATGAATTATTTGGATATGATAATTCTATTATGGTTTTTGGTGATGCAAAAGATATGCTAAATGACTTACTTAAAGAAGTAAAAGAATTATAAACTTCTTTTATTTTTTTTTCTATATTAAATCATGTCAAAATCAACTCTCTATGATATCGCAAATGAATTTGAAAAATCTTTAGATAACTTACTAGATCATGATGATTCAGACTTAATCAAAGAAATAGAATCAATTGAGGGTGAGTTCAAATCAAAATCAGCTAATGTAGCTAAATATATTAGAAACCTTGAACATTTGGCTCAAGGTATTAAAGAGATAGAAAGAAGTCAAAGAGATCGTAGAAATTCTTTGGAAAAGAAAATTGCAAGATTAAAAGATTATCTTCGAATTAATTTTGAAAAAACCAATACAGAAAAAATTGAAAGTGATGATATAGTTATTGCTATATATAAAAATCCTGTGAAAGTACACATTGTTGATGAAGAAAAAATTCCTGAAGAGTTCTTTCAGATAAAAGAAACTAAATTACTGAACAAAGATAAAATAAAAGAATCGCTTAGGAATGGAGATGATATTCCAGGATGCGAGCTAATTCAAGAAAAGAGAATTAGTATTAAATAAATTATTATGAAATTTTTAGCAAAATATAGGATGTATTTTTTAAGAGTCTCTATTTTACTTCTTATAGTTTTATCAGTTACAAACAATGAATTCAGAGCCTATACACTTGAAATAACCACCATAGAATCCTTACAAATGAGCATTTTAGGCTTTATAATGGTTGTATTTGGTTCATTTGGTAGAATTTGGGCTTCACTATATATTGAAGGAAATAAAACAAAAAATCTTATTACTGCTGGGCCTTTTTCTATGGTGAGAAATCCATTATACTTTTTTAGTTTAATAATGTTATTGGGCTTTAGCTTGGCACTTAAGGCTATTTATCTTCCTTTAGCTCTCCTTTTAATTTTTGTGTTATTTCATGTACCAACTATTGCTAATGAAGAAAGAAAACTAAGAAATAATCATGGAGAAAAATTTGAAAATTATATGAAATCTACTCCAAGACTACTTCCAAATATCTTTAAATACAAGAAACCAGAAAAAGGTGAAAAAGTATTAGTAAAGATAAGTAGGATAAACGGTGTTCTTTTGGAAGTGATTGGTTATTTATTTTTATATACAGTAATAGATATTATTTATTTCTTACTAGATTAGATCTTTTTCTCTGAGCATATTAATTAAATCTTCGCTTTGATATTCTACATTATAAATTTCATAACTATCATCTTCTTTTAAATGAAACAAAGTTTGACTACCAATTTCTAAACCATAATAACGCTCAAGAATATATCTATAAAATGAGAGTTGCAATGAGTAGTGAGTGAAATTACAATCATCTAGATGCTGAGATGAAGGAAGGATGCCTTTTTTATTTCTAAATGAATTTTTGTCAATTCGTTTATTAGTTTTCCAGTCAACTAAATGATACATATTTTGCTCACTATTATAAACTAACAAATCAATGGTTCCAGCGATACCCAGCTCTTTGGTATATACTATTACTTCAGAATAGAAAGTATTATGTTCATTTTTTTGTTTTTCTTTTAACCATCTAGCGCCTGTAATTGACATTTGATGCTTAGGAACAGCATTCTCTTTTACAAACATCTCTAATTCATTATGAACTATCGTACCTCTTTCTGCACCTTTTCCCCACTCTTTAAGTACTTCATTTAAGGTTTTACCGCTATACTTAGGATTAGTATTTATTAACTTGGTGGCTACTTTTTCTTGATCAAACTTTTCAAAGAAGAAATGGATAAACTCAGTAACACTTGCAAATTTAAATTCAGGACTACTATCAAGAATGTATTTATGATTTTCTTGATCTAAAGTAATATCATTTTTGAACAATTCATTCATTATTAACCTTCATGTAAAACATCTTTATTTTTAGAACCTCGAAGCTTGTTAACTCTTCTTCGAGTAACTCTTCTCTGATAAAAACCAAGCGACCACCCAAAAAGCAATAAAACTGGAATTATAGCACGATTAGGAGTATCAGATTTTAATGTAAAGTATAATAGAAGCAATGCAGTTATCAACTGAATTGAAAACTGAACTGAATTAATCGCTTTAAGCTTATTCATTAGGCGCCGAGCATATCGAGCACTAATCTAATCACTTGCCCAGAAGCGCTATTTTTTTGAATATAGCTTCTGTTTTCTACATGATACGAAGTTCCTGCAACGTCGAAATGAGCCCATGGAATGTCTTTTCCAACGAATGCTTTAAGAAATGCACCGCCAGCAATAGTTCCTGCTTGACCTGGAGATCCTAAATTTTTTACATCAGCAACTTCAGATTTGACTTGATCGCAATACTCATCCCACAATGGTAGTTGCCATACATGTTCTCCGGTATTATCAGAAGAAACTTTAATATTTTCTACTAATGTTTCATTATTGCTCATTATACCTGTGGCTATATGACCAAGAGTAATAACAACAGCACCAGTTAATGTTGCAAAATCTAGCATATACTCAGGATCATAGTTTTTACTTGCATATGCTAAAGCATCAGCAAGAATTAATCTACCTTCTGCATCAGTATTTAAGACTTCGATAGTTTTTCCATTATATGCAGTAAGAATATCTCCTGGTTTATAAGCTGAACCACCTAACATGTTGTGCGTTGAAGGAACAATAGCTACAACATTCATCTTAGGTTGTAATTCAGCTATAGCGTTCATCACCCCAAAAACAACCGCTGAGCCGCACATATCAAATTTCATTTGGTCCATATTTAACCCAGGTTTCAATGAAACTCCTCCTGTATCAAAGGTTAAACCTTTTCCTACAAGCAATACTGGTTTTTCACTTTTCTTTCCTCCGAAATATTCCATAATAATAAACTTTGGAGGTTCATTTGTGCCTTGAGCAACTCCTGCAAATGAGCCCATACCCATCTTTGTAAATTCTTCTCTATCAAAAACAGTAACTTTCATATTTCCTTTTTTGCCAACTTTTTTTGCAAAATTTGCTAACCTTGTTGGAGTAGTCACATTTCCGGGATGATTTCCAAGATCTCTTGAATCACATACAGCACTTGCAATAATTGCACCTTTTTTTGCTGCATCTTGATTACAAGCATCAACCATAGTAATGCTCTTTAAATGATATTCTCCTCTTTCATCAGTGAAATAGTCTAAGAATCTATAACTTGAAAGAATTAAACCTTCTGCAAATGCTTGACAAAAATATTCACCCTCATCTGTAACAGGACACTCAACTGCAATATCGCTGTATTTATGCTTTAAAGCATAACCTACAACTTCTCCAGCTGCCCTTCTAAAATCTTCCGCTGTTTTTTCAGATGAATCTCCCAATCCGTAATAAACTATTCGTGAACTATTATCGATTTCAAAAACAAGATCCCCAACTTTTCCTGTTTTATTTTGAGATTTAAACAGTTCTGCTAAATCTTTATCCATTTTGTCAGAAAATGTTGGTACAGCAACCATACCATAATTTTCATCTACTAAATCTTTATGATTTTTTAAAAAATTTAATTTCTTTATGTGTGCCATTTTTTTTCCTTACAAACTTAAATTATGTTTAAAACTTACTAGCTTACCATTTTCATCTTTAATAACTGCAACAAATGTTATATCAGCTGTACATGCTAGTCTTTTTCCGTGATCTTTACTTTCTGCAAATGCTTTAACTTGAACTTTAACCGACGTATTTCCAGCATCAATAATTGTTGATTTACATTTTACCCAATCACCAAGATAAACAGGTTCTTTAAATTCAACCTTATCTAAAGCTCTTGTCACAGAGCCCCAAGCATCGGTTTCTTCAAGAAATTCAGATGCTGCTTTAGCAGCAGCCAAGTCAAGCCATGAAAGCATATATCCACCAAAAAGTGTACCTGCAGTATTAATATGAGTAGGTTGTACTAATTCTGAAAATTCTGAAACTTTATTCACGAGGATAATTTATAAAAAATTGTGACTTAATTAGTACTTTATTTCAAAAAATTTTAAAACTGTTCTTCTTCTGTTGAACCATCCATTGCACTAGTTGAAGGATCTCCAACAATACAATTATTTACAGCATCGAAATAACCAGTTCCTACCTCTTGTTGATGAGCAGAAAATGTATATCCTTTATCATGATCTGCAAATTCTTTTTCTTGTAATTCAACGTATGCAGTCATACCTGATTTAACATATTTTTTTGTTAAATCAAACATTCCGTGCCACATAGAATGGATTCCTGCAAGTGTAATAAATTGGAATTTATATCCCATTGCTCCAAGCTCTCTTTGGAACTTTGCAATAGTTGCATCATCTAAGTTTTTTCTCCAATTAAATGACGGAGAGCAATTGTATGCAAGCATTAGCTCTGGATGATCTTTTTTAATTGATTCAGCAAATAATTTTGCTTCTTCTAAGTTTGGTTTACCGGTTTCGCACCATAATAAGTCCGAATATGGAGCATAGGAAAGGCCTCTTGAAATTGCCTGTTTAATTCCTGCCTTAACCCTATAAAAACCTTCTGAAGTTCTTTCTCCAGTAACAAATTCAGAATCTCTTTCATCAATATCTGATGTTAAAAGGTCAGCTGCATTTGCATCTGTTCTAGCAACTAATAAAGTTGGAACATTTGATACATCAGCTGCAAGTCTTGCTGCTACTAACTTATTTATTGCTTCTTGGGTAGGAACTAAAACTTTTCCACCCATATGTCCACACTTTTTAACACTTGCTAATTGATCTTCAAAGTGTACTCCAGCTGCACCGGCTTTTATCATTGCTTTCATCAATTCAAAAGCGTTTAGAACACCTCCAAAACCTGCTTCAGCATCGGCAACTATAGGAGTAAAAAAATCAAATTTTGGATTACCATTTGATGTCATCCATTCAATTTGATCTGCTCTTTTAAATGAACTATTTATTCTTTTAACTAAAGATGGAACTGAGTCAACAGGATACAATGACTGATCGGGATACATTGCTTCAGCACTATTATTATCAGCTGCAACTTGCCAACCTGAAACATAAATTGCCTTTGCTCCAGCTTTAACACCTTGAATAGCTTGTCCTCCTGTTAAAGTTCCTAAACAATTAACATAATCCTCTTTGTGTAGCATGTTCCATAATTTTTCTGCACCAATTCTTGCCAGTGTATACTCAGGCTGTAAAGATCCTCTTAATTTCACTACTTCTTCAGCGGTATATGGTCTTTCTACATATGCCCATCTTTCATTCATTTCCCAATCATTTTTTAATTGTAATACCTGCTCATTTAAACTCATTATAGTTCCTCGTACGCTTTAGTTGTTAAAAATTCTTCTACATTATCTGATAAAGTTATTTCTTCAAAAATAGATTTTGCCAAATCAAATTTTCCATTTTCAAATGCTTCAATTCCAACTTCATTCTTAACATTTGATAGCTCTTCTTGTAACAATGTTTTGAATAATCTCTCATCAACAATGCTACCATTATCAAGTTTATTTTTGTGTTTTATCCATTGCCAGATTGATGTTCTTGAAATTTCAGCTGTTGCAGCATCTTCCATTAATCCATAGATAGCTACGCAACCTAGGCCTGATATCCATGCCTCAATATATTTTAAAGAAATTCTGATATTCGATCTCAGACATTCTTCTGAACTTAATCCGTTACATCCTTGCAATAATTGTTCAGATGAAATTTGAACATCTGATATGCTATCCAATTGATTGGTTTGAAAAGTACTAAACTTATCTTTGAAAATCTCATTTACATAATCTGCTAAACCAGGATGAGCTATCCAGGTTCCATCATGTCCATTATTTATTTCAAATAACTTATCATCTCGAACCTTTTGTAAAATTTTTCTGTTTTCATCATGATTTTTTGAGGGAACAAATGCTGCCATCCCTCCCATTGCAAATGCTCCTCTTTTATGACAAGTATTGACTAATAGAGTTGAATAAGCTGTTAAAAAAGGTTGATTCATCGTAATAATATTTCTATCGGGTAAAAGTTTTTCTGGAAATGATTGAAGAGTTTTAATAAAACTAAAAATATAATCCCATCTTCCGCAGTTAAGACCGATAATATGATCTTTTAAATAATATAATATTTCTTCCATTTGAAATACTGCAGGAAGTGTTTCAATAAGACAGGTAACTCTTACAGTGCCTCTATCAAGATTTAATTCATCTTCACAAAAACAAATAATATCATTCCATAGCTTTGCTTCTTTATAAGATTGAAGTTTTGGAATATAAAAGTATGGACCAGAACCAAATCTATCGAGTGCTTTATGATTGTGATATAAATACATTACAAAATCAACTAAAGCACCATAAAGTTGAGTATTATTATATGTAATATGTTTTTCTTTTAAGTGTAATCCACGAACCCTGCACATAAGGATAGCTGGATTAGAACGCAGACTATATTTTTTTAAAGTTACTCTATGCTGAAAAGAAATTGTCCTATGAGCTGCATCTCGCATGTTTACTAAGCCATTCTGAATATTTTCCCAAGTTGGAGACAAAGAATCTTCAAAATCAGCCATAAAAACATTTACATTTGCATTAAGAGCATTAATAATCATTTTTCTATCGACGGGACCTGTAATTTCGACTCTTCTATCCCTTAGACTATTAGGGACTTCCCTAACGGACCAATCAGATTCTCTAATTTCCTCCGTTTTTGAATCAAAAGATGGTAATATACCAGAATCAACTGATGATTGATATTCCTTACGTTCTTGTAGCAAACCATCAATTTTATCATTGAATTTAATATGAACTTTTTCTAGAAAATTTAAAGCATTTTCAGAGAATATTTCAGATCCTGAACTGGAAATCTCTTTCGAAAAATTTAAAATGTTAATTTCCCCCCTAAAATTAAAACTTTAACCTAGTAAAATTTAGAAAGAATTTCAATTTTAAATTCAGAGATTTTTAGCCATCGATTCACCTTCAGATATATCGACTTTTGAGAAAACATACGCACCTAAAATAAATAAGATCATTATAGATAATAATCCAAATCTTGCTGCTTTTATTTCATCGTCAACAACATTACTCAGAACTAGTGTAACTGTACCCATAAGAACAGGACCAAATACTGCAGCAAATTTTCCTAACATATTATAAAATCCATAAAATTCTGCAGCTTTCTTTTTAGGGATTATTCTTGAATATAAACTTCTACTTATTGACTGAATTCCTCCTTGAAAACAACCAATTAGTAATGCAACTATATAGAAATGAGTAATACTTTCAACAAAGTAACCTGCAAATAGAATAATACAGTAACCTATAATTCCTAAATATATTCCATTCTTTAATCCAATGTAGTTTGCAATTTTTATATAAACTAGAGTTGCAAAAAAAGCTACAAGCTGAATTAATACAAGAGCACCCATTATAGCTGCTTGATCAAATCCTAATGTAAAAGCAAAGTTTGCTGCCATTCTAACAACTGTATCTACTCCATCAATATATAACCAATATGCCAATAAAAAGGTGGCAACTACTTTAAGCTTTTTCAAATCATTAAAAGTGTTTCTGAACTGAATTAAACCATTAATTACAGATTCAGAAATGCTTTCAGTCTGGTGAAACTTAGGCTCTTCTACAAAAAGAATAAGTGGAATTGAAAATATTGACCACCAAACTCCTACTGATATAAATGCATATTTTGTCGCTTCAATTGCATCTAACAGTCCGAAAGCAGAAGGATAAGAAATCATTAAAAAATTAATTATTATTAGAATTCCACCCCCTAAATACCCTAATGAAAAACCTAGGGCAGAAACATAATCAACGCTCTTTTCATCAGAAACAGATGGAAGTAAAGAATCATAAAAAATATTTGCTCCAGAAAATCCAATTGTAGAAAAAATATAAACTAAAAGAGCAATAGGCCACATACCTTGAGCTATAAATCCTAAACTTAAGGTCATAACAATGCCTAAAAAGGCAAAAAAGATAAGAAATTTTTTCTTAAAACTTCCACGATCAGCAATTGCACCCAAAATTGGAGCTAACAAAGCAACAATTAATGAAGCAATGGAATTTCCTAATCCTAAATAGAATGTGCTTATAGATAAATTATCTGGATTTGACCAGTATTGAGAGAAAAAAATTGGGAAGAACCCTGCCATAACTGTGGTAGCAAACGCAGAGTTTGCCCAATCATATAAAGCCCAACTATAAATTTGTTTTTTATTCATTAGCCTTTTCTCAAAGAAAACTTAATAGTAATACCATTTAAATCAAATGATTCCCTAAGTTGGTTATGTAGATATCTCAAATATTGAATAGAAATTAATTTTGGATAGTTACTAAAAAGTGCAAAAATTGGTGGAGATTGCTGTACTTGTTCTACAAATTTTATTTTTATTGATTTTCCCTGCGCAGCTGGTGGAGGGTAATTTCTTACTGCTTTTTCAATCCATATATTTAATTCTTTTGTGGATAATTTTTCTCTTTGTTTAGTAAAAACTTCCCATGCAACTTCAAGAATATTAGAAACTCTCCTTTTTGTCAATGCGGATACAAATAAAATTGGGTAATGTTGTAAATCCTTGAATTCCATATACATATCTTCCTTATATAATTCTGCAGACACATCTTTACCTGAAGCTAAATCCCACTTATTAACAAGAATTGCCATTCTTTTACCTTTTTTAATAACTTCCTTAGCTATGGTTTTTTCTTGTTTTGTAAATCCTTTCTCCGCATCAACTACTAATAAGACAAGGTCTGATCTTAGTAGAGAATCCATAGCTCTTAAAGAGCTATAAAACTCTATATCTGAATCAACCTTACTCTTCTTTCTTAGTCCAGCAGTATCAACAATTTTAATATCTTTTCCATGCCATTTAATGATTGTATCCACAGAATCTCTAGTTGTACCTGCAATATCAGATACAATAGCCTGATCTCTTTGAATTAAAGCATTCAATAATGAAGATTTACCAACATTAGGCATTCCAACTATTGTGATTGAACAATCTGTATTATCACTAGATTGTGCTATTTTGTTAAAATCAATTGATTCAAAAAGATTATCAAGCATATCTCCAACACCTGCACCATTTAAAGCTGATATTGGAATTGGATTTTCAAAACCAATATCAAAAAATTGATCTTTTCTTGAATGATGTTCTGGAG
>RQOS01000048.1 GCA_008373205.1 SAR202 cluster bacterium | reverse complement strand
AGGGTAGGTTATTTTATTATTTTGCAATATTAAGTGGTCTTGCCCCTGTACTTTTATCACTTTCTACAAATTTATTAGTATCAATGTTTGCCACTATGTTAATGGGTTTGGGACAAGCAGGTTTTATGATTATATCTACAACAATCATTCAAATAATGTCACCAGACTATATCAGAGGTAGAATCGCTGGTATATACGCAATGTATGCGGGAGGAAGTATGGCATTATTTAATTTCTTAAATGGATTAGTTGCTGATTTTATTGATCCTGGATATTCTTTAGCTATTCAAGGAATCTTCTTCACTTTACTAGTAATAATTTATAGAAACCAAGAAGTTCTAAAAAATGTTTATTCAGGAAAAAGCTACAGTTTGAATCAAGGATAAAATAAATAAAATCTTACCTTAAACTATTTCTACCTCATTTTGAATAAAACCCACTCCTTCAAGACTAATTTTTATACTATCTTCTTTTTCAAGAGGAATAATCTCATCATCTTTTCTAGAAATTGCAAAACCTCCGGAAAATTGAAGTAATAAATCTGGTGGTGAATCATGAATAACAGTTGCTTCAACTATTTCTAAAGGAGAAGTCTTAAACTCTGTAATTATTGAACCAGAACCAACTTTTTGATTTTTTCTGTAGTGATTTATTTCTAGTTTTAGCTCTAAAGGTTTTTTATTCTCTTCTTCATCTTCCATAGACAAAATACACGGACCTATTGATGCACATCCAGTAAATACTTTAGAAGGAGATACCCAAAATTGAGAATTAGATCTTAAGTTTCCAGCTACTTCATTTCCAACTGATATACCTACAAATTTACCTTTATAGATTATAAATACAATTTCACCTTCTGAAATAGTTCTTTCAGTATCAGATCTTATACCTATTTTCTCATAAGGCCCTACTAATCTATCTTTAGATCCTTTATAAAGAAGTGTAGAAATTTTAGGATTTTGATACGCAGCTTCATCTTTATCATTAGAATTATTAATTTGGTCTTTTGAGAGTATTAGTCTATTACCAAAACCTTCAGCCCACATTTCATCAGGTTCTATGGGTGTAATAATTCTTGCTGGACCTTTTTTATTTATCGAAGAATCTATTAATTTTTCTAAACTATATGTTTTTCCATTATTTTCTAGTAATTTTTCAGTTATTTCATCAACTTTCATTTTAGAAATGTGACTTGTATCAAGTAAATTTTTATAATCTTTTACGAGTTCATTTATGCTAGTAAGAGAAGTCAGTTCATCTTCTTTTGTTTGTACACAAAGATGAACAGATCCAAATTCTTCCATTATTCTAAAATATTTCATATAACTCCATTACATTATTATTCTTAAAATATATCTCAAATATTATTTTTTTCCCATTCACTCTTTAGTATTGAATAATAAACAATGTCTCTTCTTTTATTTTGAGCAATTGAATGTTTTCTAAAGAGAGCTTCTTGAGTCATTTTCATTTTTTTCATTACAGATTGAGATGGTAAATTTCGTAAATCTGTTTGAGCAAAAATTTTCTCTAGTTCTAAATCTTGAAAACCATAATTTATAACTCTAAGCACAGCCTCTGGAATTATTCCTAAACCCCAATATTCTTTTGATAATGAATAACCAATTTCAGCTCGTTTTTCCTTAAGTTCAATATATAATCCAACACTTCCAACCATAGTTCCTTCAAAAAGAATAGAGAATCTTGCATGTTCTGACCAAGGTGAGTTTACAGCTTTTTGGACAAAATCTTCTACACTCTCTAAAGTGTGAAAATCTAAATATCTATGCCATTCAGGATCCAAAGAATATTTTTGAACAACTGGAATATCACTTATTTGAATAGGTCTTAATCTTAATCTGTCTGTTTCTAAAAATTTTGGTTTTTCGATCATAATTAATTAGGATATTTTTCCCAAATAATACCTGCTTCTTTAGAATATTTAAGAGTAGCTTCATAAGATGGTTTAAATTTTTCTCTTGGTATATGTTCAACCAAAATTTGAGCATCTGGACAAATTTCTTGCATTCTTTTCAAAAAATAGACTTGATCCATCATTCCATATCCAAGATATTCTTCTTCTAATTGAAATAATAATGAATCTATAACTTTAAAATCTTTCAGATCAGCACTAATAGTATATTCTCCTAGAAGAGTAAAAAATTCTTCTAAAAATGGTTTAGTATTATATGCTTGTTCTAAGGAAGAAAGAAAGTTTACAGGATCTTGGTTGAATTTTAGATTTTTTGATCCTACTGCATCAAAAAA
Source organism: SAR202 cluster bacterium (assembly GCA_008373205.1). Taxonomy (GTDB): domain Bacteria; phylum Chloroflexota; class Dehalococcoidia; order Lucifugimonadales; family Lucifugimonadaceae; genus TMED-70. The sequence continues at coordinate 11,069 of RQOS01000048.1, read as the reverse complement.
ATCTTTAACTTTCTGAGCTGAATAAACCGGAGAGACATAACCACCCTCTAAAATAAGATATATTCCTTCAGATTCAGCAACTTTACAAATCTTTTTAGTCGAGTCAACAAGTCTATCAAAAACTTTCTCTGTATGATTTTCAGGATGAGGTAACCAAGCTCCATTTTCATTTAAACTTCCAGGTCTTAGGTAGGTACTGGGACAACCTAGTTTTACAGATAATGAACACATTTGTTCAACAAAAGTTATAGTATTTTTTCTGACTGATTCGTCATCACTTACTAAGCCTCCTCCGTAAGTTCCCCTTGAGTTTCCTATAGATACAGAATTGTTATGAAATCTAGATCTTATTTCTGCAATAATTTCTTCAGAATAAGCCTTTGGATCTGACACTACAACATTATGGACAGTATAGCCTATATCAGCTACTTCTTTTAAATCTTCGTTTGAGTATGTTAATACATCGAATTCATGCGGTATATTTCCACTATACCCAGCTCCAGTAGTTCCAATCATTGATGCTGCACCTAAATACATCATTACTCCTTTTTTGAATAACTTTCATAAAGTATAGCAGTAAGAATTTTTACCTAATATATGAAAGCGATTGTTTGAAATATTTATATGCTGAAAAATAAGCGAAGAATGTTCCTATAGTTAATACAAGAATACTTATCTCAAAATAATAAGAATAATTAATTATAGGAGAGGCTATAATCATACCAATGCCTGTCATTTGAGTTATTGTCTTAGTTTTTCCAAGAGATGATACTTTAACCAGATTATTTTTTGAAAAACTTGCCATCCATTCCCTTAGTGACATTACAAAGATTTCTCTAATTATAATAAGTATAGTTAGAAAAAAAAGTATGATTGATTCTCTGTGATAAATGAGAGATATTAGAACTAAAAAAACAAGAAATTTATCAGCAATTGGATCTAAAAATTCTCCAAATTTTGATTCTAGTGATTTTCTTCTAGCAAAAGCTCCATCTAATGCATCACTTAGAGAACCTAACACAAAAAGAACTACGGCTAAAATAACCGATGTAGTTGAATCAAAAAAAAGTAAAGTCGATACAAATATTGCAAAGAAGAATCTTGATAATGTTAATATTGTAGGAAAATATACCATTAGTTTTTATTTGCCCCTTCTTGAACAAAACTAATTCTTATATTATGAGTATATCTTAAAGTAATATATAAAATGGAATCAACTTATTTTAATTCTGGAATAAATAAAGCTAAATTAGGGTTACACGATGAGGCTATAGAAGATTTTGAAAAAGCTGCATGGGAAGATCCTGAAAATTTTGAAATTCAATTTAATCTAGGTACCGCATATCTCACTATTGGAGAATTTGAACAAGCAATTGTAAATTTAACAAGAGCAATAAAAATATCTCCAAAAAATTCTGATGCTTACGGTAACAGAGCAGTTGCAAAAGCAGCTATAGGCGAAGATACTGAATCAGAAAAAGATAAAGAGGAAGCTATAAAATTTGGAGCTAATCCAGATGGCATAAATGCAGTAATTGATATCGTAAAAGACAAAAGAAATGGATCTGACCCATTTAAGAATTTAAGTTAGATTTTTGATAAAAAATCTAGAATCAATTTATTCACCTTTTCAGAATTTTCTTGTTGTACCCAATGTCCAGCATTCTCTACAAGTTCTATCCCTCTAAACTTTGACATAGTTGATGACATTTTATCTATTGCCCCAGGTTTTTGGAAAGTACCCCAATCTTGTTCACCTGATATAAATAATGATGGGACTTTGATTTTCGTATTACTAAATAGAGAAAGTTTTTGGATATTTTCATAATCAACACTTGATCTATACCAGTTTAAGCCCCCTTGAAATGTAGTTTTTGAATACTCATCTACGTAAATTTCAATTTCATCTTCAGTTAACCAATTACAATTACTTATTTCCTCTAATGAAGGCATATGATCATAAACAGTTTCAGCCATATTTTGATTTTGATTCATAATATAATAAGTTGGCATTTTTGCTAACTCCCCTGCATCCCAAGAATTTAATTCAAAAGGATTATTACCTTTCCAATCTGAACTTTTATAATGATAATAAGCTCTTATAAAAGATTTTAATCCTTGGTTACAATTCATTAATTCAGCATTAGCTGATTTAGTTCTATAGTAAGCCTGATAATGTTTTCTAGGAATTTCTAAGCTAGCTAATTCAATATCAATTGCATCTGTATCTGAAATATAATCATTTTTTGATTTGTTACTTAATGTTGGAGGTCCAGAAAAGGGGCCACTCATAATAACTAGACTTCTAAATATATCTGGTCTAATAAGAGATGACCAAGATGATGGTCCAACTCCTGAATCATGCCCCACTATACATCTAACCTTGTCATATCCTAATTTCTTTACTAATACATATATGTCAGTAGCTAAATTTATTTGAGAGTAACTAGCAAGATTATTTGTGTATGATAAATCTGAACCTAATGTACTACCAAATCCTCTTTGATCTGGTGCAATAACATGAAAACCTTGTTCAGAAAGAACTGGCAAGATTTTTCTCCAACTATAGGATAATTCTGGAAACCCATGAAGAAGGATAATAAGTTCTGATGTTTTGGTTTTTTCCCCTGATCTAAATAATGCATATTTAAACCATTTACATCATTCATATATTTAGACTTAATATTATTTTCTAAAACATTTTTAAGCTGATAACTTGATTTCATATTCAATAGATTTATTAATAATTTTTTTAGGAATTAAATATATTTATATTATGTATTATGATAATAACAAATTAATAAAACAAAAAAAAAATGCAAGATAATTCATCAGAAAAAGAACGATTTAAGAAACTTCTAGAAAATAAAAATATTAAGTTGTCTGAAAAAGACTTTAATCAGTCATATATGACATATCTTAATTTTAGGAAAATTTATTCTTCAATTAAAGAACATAAATTTGATAATTTTGAACCTAGACAAAGAAATTTTGGAGAATAATTTATGACTAAAGAACTCTATTATTCATCTATTAATGAATTAAATGAACTATATATAAATAAGAAAACATCTCCTACTGAAGTTACAAAAGTTTTTTTAGAAAGAATAAAAAAACATGACAGTGATTTAAACTCATTTATAAATGTATATGAAAATGATGCAATAGAGGATGCTAAAGAAGCTGAAAAATACATATCAAATAAAAATGAAAATAAATTAATAGGTATACCAATAGGATTAAAAGATTTAGTAGATGTTAAGGGCAAAATAACTACTGCAGGTTCGAAAATACTAGAAGGGAATATTGCTGATAAAAATGCTAAAATAACTGAAGATTTCATAAATTCAAAATCTGTTATTTTAGGTAAAACGAATTTAGTGGAATTCGCATTTGGTACATTGGGAATTAATACAACTACTAAAACTTGTAGAAATCCATGGAATATGGCAAAAGTACCTGGAGGATCTAGTTCTGGATCAGCAGTTTCTGTAAGTAGCGGATTGACTACTTTTGCTATTGGTACTGATACGGGCGGAAGTGTGAGAATGCCTGCATCATTATGTGGAATCACAGGTTTTAAGCCTACATATGGTGCCGTTTCTAGAGTAGGCGTAAAAGACTTAAGTTGGACAATGGATCATGTTGGTCCTATGGCTAGATCAGCTGAAGATTGTCTTGAAGTAATGAAAGTTATTTCAGGTCATGATGCCAGAGATAAATATTCGATTGATTTAAGTAAAGATAGATTTAATATAGAAAAATCTATAGATAGAGAAAAAATAAAAATTGGTATCCCAAAGCAGTATTTCTTTGATGATGTAGATTCGCAGATATTGAATAGAGTAAATAAATCCATAGAAATATTTAAAGATCTTGGGTACAAATTAGTTGAAGTTGATTTACCTTTCGTTAGTAGTGGCAGAAATATAAACGTTGGAGTGCTAATTCCAGAAGCAATTTCTATTCATAGACAATTTCTCAAAAAATCAGAACTGTATACTAAAACTGTCATAAATAGGCTTCTCGGAGGTATTGGAGTAACTGCAGATGAATATTTAGATGCTTCAAGAGCTATGTCTGCATTTAATTATCAAATGTCCGCAAAAATGAAAGATATAGATGCCTTATTAACACCTACAGTTCCCGTTATCGCTCCAAACATTGAAGATTCCTATGATCCCAATACTTTAGAGGCTAACTCTATGGGTAGATTTACCGGGGTATTTAATTTGACTGGTCAACCCTCGATTTCAATTCCTTGCGGATTAACTAATGAAAATTTACCAGTAGGATTAATGATTTCAGGAAAACTAAAAGAAGATAATAAAATACTAAATATTGCTATAGATTTCCAAAATAATACAGATTTCAATAACTCAATACCAAAATTTTAGGATAAATGGTTCCCTTTTCTTAAAGCAGCATTTATTTTTTCAATAATATCTTTTGCAGACTCAGGCGTGATTTCAACCGTAATTCGTGAATCGATGGGGTTCATATCATTCTTAAAACTAAGGGTAATCGAGTGCTCACAATCAACATATGTTGAATGGTCATAGTAAATATCGCAAGAGTCTAATGGTATCCAGTTTTTAGATTTTTTCCCTGAACCTTTTACACTAGCTTTTTCAGATATCATTGTACACATAATTAACTCCTTAAGTTGTCAGATACAAAGTCTAATATTTTTTCCCAAGCATCAACGGATTGCTGCTGTCTATATAGTGGGGTGTGGTAATACATAAAACCATGACCAGCTCCATCATATCTATGAAATTTATATTCTTTATTATTATCTTTTAATAACTTTTCGTGCTCATTAACTTCTTCAGGTGTGGGTGAAACATCCTCATTTCCAAATAAACCTAACAAAGGTGCAGAAAGAGAGGAAGTCAATGATGATGGTGAAGTAGGTTGTTTTTCAGTTAGTGAATCATCACTCATAACTACATTACCTCCCCAACATTCAATTATTGCATCGAATTCATTTGAAGAACAGCCAGCAAGAAAAGCATGTCTTCCTCCAGAGCAAGTTCCAAATATTCCTACTTTATTATTTGAAACAGGTAAAGATTTTAAATAATCTGATGCTCCCAAAAAATCTTGAATAGCTTGTTCATCAGATATACCTCCATTTGACCTAACTTCTGCAGCAACGTCATCTGGAGTACCATTACCTTCTCTAAAATATAAATCTGGACATATTGCTATAAATCCATGATGTGCAAATTTTCTAGTAAATTCTTTATATAATTCATCCCAACCAGGTAGATGATGCACAAGAACTATTGATGGGAAAGGACCTTTACCTAATGGTTTTGCTAAGTATGCATTAACAAAATCACCTTTTCTTGACTGAATGGTTATTGTCTCCGCAATCATTCCTTCATAATCATGAGTATTATAATCTGACATAACAAACTCCCTATTAGTTTATATTTATAAATTATTTATAAATAATTAAGCACAAGCAACATCTTCGCCATCCCAACGATTGAAAGCGAATTGTTCTTGTTTAGCTAGATTATCTCTTGTTGATTCCCAAAGATCAAACCAAATATTTGGATCATCTAGAACTTGGTCTGGATTATCATTACTTCTTGCAACAAATCCTGGAAAAATATCTCTACCGGTAGGCTCACCTATAGGTTGATATCTTAAATCAAAACTCCATCTAATTTTGTCACTAATATTTGGTAGAGCAGAATGCACAGTTTTCTTAGTAAGGAATAAAGCATCACCTTTTTTCATAGGAACTGCCATAGCACTAGATTCTTCAAAAAGAGATGTTGGAATCTGTAATCCTCCAGCATTCAGGCTTCTATTAATTTTACCTGTTTTAGGGTTAAATCCAGGACAGTGAGTAAGAACCTTACCTTCATGACTTCCTGGTACAACTTGAAGACAACCATTCTCTTCTGATGCATCCATAAGAGGAAACCAAACAGTTAACATATTAGTTCCGTCAACTTCTTCAGTTGCTACGCCAGCATCTTGATGCCATGGAGTAGCACCAAATTTAACTAATCCATTTTCATCTTTTGGAGCTTCTGATTCAGGAACTTTAATTCTTACATGCTGTATTGGATTTGAAAATATTTCGTGACCAATTATTGATTCAACTGCATCAAGTAAATTATCATCTTTCAATGCATTAAATACCGCAGGACCTGCCCAAAAAGGCGTATCTTCTTTAATTCCAGTTTGTGGGAGTGAAAAATCAAAAAATTGATTGTATACTTCTCCTGATTCAGCATAAATTCTAGTGACCCTTTCACCAAAATCTAAATCTTCATATTTTGATGAAATTTTCCCCTCATCAAAAAGCTTTTCAGCTAAGTTATTTAATACTGTGTGATATTCATCAATAATAGGATCAATTATTTTTTCAGGATCTATAAGATTTTCAACTTTTAAGAAACCGAATTCCTTAAAATGATTAAGTTGTTCTTTAGTAAGGTTAGGCACAAAAAACTCCTATATTTTTTTCTTATATTATACATAAATAAAGTTATTTTTGTACATGACAAATTTTACATCACCCACTCAGGAAGAGTGTTTAGATTAAACAAGTCCAAAACATTATTTTTGTTTAGTATGTTTTTTGTGTCTCCTTGATGAATTATGTTACCTTCAGAAATCATAAAACATTTTTTACTAACTTCAGCTATAAATCTAAGATCATGAGATGTAACAATTACCTTAGTTCCATTAGAAATGATGTTTTTTATCATTTCTAATATAAGTATCTTATTGGAAAGATCTAAGTTTGAAGTAGGTTCGTCTAGTAATAAATATTCCGGTTCTTGAACTAATGCCCTGGCAATTCTTACTATCTGTTTTTGACCCGAAGAAATTTCATCAACATTATTGTGAGATAAATTAGTTAGACCTAACATTTCAATAGTTTCATCTATAACTAATTTATCTTTCTTAGATAAAAATCCGAATGTATTGAGATATGGGTATCTTCCCATTTCAATTATTTCTCTAACAGTAAAGTCAAATGTTGGTTCTAAATCTTGGGTAACAATTGCAAAAATTCTTGACAATTCTTTTTTTGATATATCTAAAATAGATTTATCATCAATAAAAATATCGCCACTAGTAAGATCTAATATCCCACTTAGCAATTTAAGGATAGTAGTTTTACCCGAACCATTTGGACCAAGAAAGCCTGTACAACTATCATCAATTTCTATATTAATGTTTTTTAGAGCTCTAGATTTTTCATAATTAAAATCTAGAGCTCTAATTTCTATCATTCAAAATCTCCAAAATCCTGTATTTCATCTAAATCCCACAATATTTTTGATAATTCTTCCGAACCTTTTATATTCCAATAAGATAAAGTTGACCACCAGTTTGAGTTCACCATGTAAACTTCGTTATTCTTAATAGCTTCAATTGAAGAAAGTGATTCATCTGAAATCAACTCATCATAGAAATCTTGACCTCCCCAAGCTACTGATTGAGTAATCAAAATCATTTCTGGATTCATTGAAATAAGAAGCTCTTTTTCAATTGTGTTATTTGATTCAACACCATTTAAAGCAGAAACATTCTCTCCACCAGCAAGTTGAATTATTGCATCTTCAGTTGACCCAGAACCAGCGGTCCAATATGCATCCCACCAAGACAAAGTCATAACATTTTTAGTATTGTCTATATTTTCTGCAGCTAAATCATTTAAGATTTTAACTTTTCTATCAATTTCTTCATTCAACAATAAAGCATTTTCTAAATTTCCAGTAATGTAAGACATCAACCAAATATCATTCTTTCTTCCTTCAGATGAATTATCTAAAGATGTTTGAACAACAGTAATTCCTATGTCTTCAAGAGTATCTATCAATTCTATAGATGCATATGGATCTGCAAAGACTAAATCTGGAGACAACGCTATTATCGTTTCAGGATCGGTAGTAACAATAGGCAGTCCTTCAGATTTTATTTGTATGTTGCTTCCATCGTCTTGAGCAAAAGATGTTGTTCCAGCAATTTGATCAGTATTAGATATTCCAAATAAGATTTCATCATGTCCTAATGAAATGGTTAAGACTTTTTCTGGTCTTTCCATTATTGAAATTTCATTATCATTAATAATTACTTTTCTAGGCCACAATAAGTTATTTGGGTCAACAATTCCCTCAATGTTTGAAAGAGCATCAATTATTTCACTTTCATGATCATCTCCTTCATGATCTTCTTTATCACCTTCATGATCATGTCCTTCGTGATCGTCATCTCCTTCATGATCTTCTTTATCACCTTCATGATCATGTCCTTCGTGATCGTCATCTCCTTCATGATCTTCTTTATCACCTTCATGATCATGTCCTTCGTGATCGTCATCTCCTTCATGATCTTCTTTATCACCTTCATGATCATGTCCTTCGTGATCGTCATCTCCTTCATGATCTTCTTTATCACCTTCATGATCATGTCCTTCGTGATCGTCATCTCCTTCATGATCTTCTTTATCACCTTCATCCATACTTTCTGAATAAGCATCAGAAGTATTTTCATCATAAACTGTTCTGTTATCTTCACCTGCTTGACAAGCAATAGCAAAAACAAACATAAATAAGCTTATAGAAAGCAATTTTAAGTATTTCATTTTATCTCCTAACTAAATTGTTTTTAAAAATCAAAAAAATAAAAAATGGGCCTCCTATTAGACTCATTAATACGCCAACTCTAATATCAACAGAAGCAAAAAGAACTCTAGCAATAAAGTCCATAGATACAACGAATAAGCCTCCAAGAAAAGCAGATAGAGGTATAACTAATCTATTATCATTACCTATCAAAAGTCTAACTACATGAGGTACAACTAGCCCAACAAATGCAAGTATTCCACTTACCGAAACTGCAGCAGAAGTTGCCAAAGAAGTAAAAATCAAACAGAGTAGTATAGTTTTATTAACGTTAATACCTAGAGAAGATGCATAGTCATCACCTATCATAATTAGATTTATTTCCTTAGATTTATAAACTAAAAATAATAATGATATAAAGATTATAGGTATGCTTACATATAAATGTTCCCACCTGGTAGATTCAAATCCTCCAATCAGCCAATAAAAAATTGCCCTAACTTGATGTGCATTATCACTTAGGTATACAGATAAAGTTATAAGAGCATTTAAAAAAGTTCCGATAGCTATTCCAGCTAACAAAAGAACCGAGGTAGATTTCCTACCTGTTGAAATAAAAATCAAATAAACTAGTATTGAAGCTGTCATTCCTCCTAAAAAAGAAAATAATGGAATAACTAAAAGATGAATTGTGTGTATTGCAAATGATATAGGGATTACAGCTCCCAGCGCAGATCCAGCAGATACTCCTAATATAGAGGGATCAGCTAGAGGATTTCTGAATAAACCTTGCATAACTGCCCCTGATATTGACAAACTTATACCAACAAAAAAAGATAAAAGAATCCTAGGAAGTCTAATATCATAAATAATTGACTCACTTACCGTTCCAGAATGATTTGCAGAAAAAATAATTGAAAAGACATCAGTTAAAGGTATTTTAAATACTCCAGTTGAAAGGGATATAGAAGAAATTAATAGAGAAAGTCCAAGAAAAGCTAAAAGATATAAAATAAGAAGATTTTTTTTATCTATTTGATTTATATTATTTTTCATTGCTCAATTCATTTTCTTTCAAAGAGCAATGAGGAATACTCACACTCTTTACGCGAAGAGTTGAATTTTCCTACTAGGCAGGTCTCCTGACTTATGACTATAATCAATTACAGTGGCGCGACCGTGATGGAATTTCACCATCTTCCCTATTCTCTCAGTGATGAGCACCTGATAGGATTATTACATGATTCATTATAATAAATTATTTAATAGAAAAAGCACAATATTAATGATTTTTTTGTTTTTTATTTTTGGATGTTCAAACAATATAGAAATTTATGAAAATGGGAAAACAGTAGAATCAATCAATTGGGATAAAACATACTTAATTTCACTAGAAATACCTAGAAATTCTGTATGTTGGATAGAAACTGAAACTGAAGAACTTGATTATTTTTCAGGAGCTATTTTGAATGATGGAAATACAACTCATATAACTAAAGGAGAATTCATAAGTTCTCTTGACTACTTGAATTTTGACATAACATTGAAAAAAGATTTTGCATTAAATACTCCTGATAATGCATCAATAACTATAAACATTAACTGTAATAACGATGAATTAATGTTTAAAAAAACCTATGATATTAACTAATAATTTATTAAAATAAAAATATGAAAAATTATTATTCGATACTAAAAGAGTATCAAGAAAGAAATAAATACAAAGTAGTAAGTGAGCCTGAAATAATGTTACAAAACGATGAAAACTTAGAAAAACTTCTAAAATTTGTTATAACCCCTTCAGTAGCTATTCTTTCTCTTATAATGACTGCTGTAATACTATTAGCTCTCTATCTTATTTTTTATGCTCTTGTCGAATACAACCCAACAATTTGGGACATGCTTGGCTCAAAATCTATTTAGATAAAGTTTATGGCTAAAAGCATTACTATCATGGGATCTGGAAATACAGGTCTTTCAACAGCTCTAAAACTGAAAAATGATGGGCATAAAGTTTGTCTATATGAACTCCCTGAATTCTCTGAATCTACTGATTCTATGGATAATGTATTTTCACTAACACTTCTATCTGAAAAGATTAATTTACAAATAGACCTAATAACTAACGATGCTAAAGAAGCATTAGATTTTTCTCAAATTATTATAATTTGTGTTCCTGCATACGCTCATAAATCTTTTGCAAAAATGTTATCTGGATTAGTAACTAAAGAACATGTAATAATACTTATGCCCGGAACTTTAGGGTCTTTAGAACTTAAGTCATATCTAATAAATAATAAATCTGAAATTCCAATAATTGGTGAAACAGATACTTCACCTTTCGTATGTAGAAAAACAGCTAATTCAGAAGCATTAATCTTAGGTGAAGTTCCAAATTTAGGAATTGGAATAATGCCAAAAAATAGAACAAATGAAGTTATCGAAATCTTGTCTGAATTTTTTAAT
>RQOS01000047.1 GCA_008373205.1 SAR202 cluster bacterium | reverse complement strand
TATGGGGTCAATTCAACTCTCTTAGGGTCTATTAGTATCATTCTTACGTCATCAGGTGTCTTAGTTGAAATTAATCCCGCAATAATTGAATTGATAAAAACTGATTTTCCTGAACCTGTTGAACCAGCTACCAAAAGATGAGGCATTTTTGCGATATCGATCATTATAGCTTTTCCATCCATTCCTTGTCCAAGTGGAGCTGGAAGAGAAAAATTCTCAGAAAGTTTCTCTATTTTTTCGTCTTCAATAATTTCCTTGAAATCTACGGTATTTGGAGTCATATTAGGAATTTCAACACCCATAATATTTTGAACTCCATCTAAAACTGCTTCAAAACGAATATTAGGAGATCCTAGAGCTAATGCAAGGTCTTTCTCTCTTCTAAGTACTTGCTCAACCTTAACTCTTTTATTTTCCTTGTCATCCATCCAACCAGGCTTAAGCTGGTACATAGTTACTGATGGGCCAGATGTAAAATTTTCTATTGATGTGTTTACACCGTGTGCTGATAAGGTACTTTTTATGATTTCAATAGTATTATTTATTTCATTTTTATCTAATTCTTTTTTTGGAGTAGTTTTTAGTGAGCTAGTTTTTATACTTGGCCATTTGAAATTGTTTTTCTTATATCTTAATAATTCTCTATCAATATTAGATATATCTTCATAAATTATTTCTTTCTTTACCTCTGCTGGAAATTCTGGCTCAATTATAATTTTTTCATTTGAAATATTTGATTCCTTTTCCTTCGTCTTTTCCTCTATAAAATTAAGTTCTTTTTTAATTTCTGGTATTTCTGGTATTTCTGATTTAGCTTCTATTTTTTCTATAACTGTCTCAGCTTTATTTTTTTTAATTCTTAATGAAATAATTGAATTCTTAATTAATGCTGAAAAAATAGAAATTATATTTGTCAAAGAAGCATAGATTTTTTGTAATATTCTTATATAACCTTTTGGGTAGTAAATTATAGTCAAAAAAACAAGAGGCAATGACAACCTAATAATAAAATCAAAATAATTAATTAAACTTGCATTATAATTATTCCAATAGTAGGGGCCCTTAGCTAATAACTCACCATATTTTCCAGATAAGGTATAGTCAAATGAAAAATTTGAACTTGAATCATAGCTTATGCCACCAAAAAATATAAAAAAAGATAAGTTAGTCAAAACCAAAGCTAAGATTGATTTAAAGGATAATAAATTTTTTGAATTCTTTATGGAATATCTAAGTAAGACTAATAAGATAAAGATTGAAATACCTATAAAAAGCGGTAATAAGCCAAATAAATCTCTTACCGAGTAAAATAAAACAGTTGAGGCTACAATCAAACCAAGTATAGAAATATATAACCAATAATTTTTATGATTAATTATTTGAATTATTCTCTCTTTGAGAGCATTGTTTTCATGAATTTCCATATTAGATTGAATCTAGATTAGATATTTTTATAAAATAATAGTCTTGATTTGGTATTTTTTATTAAATTTACTTAATACCAATTTATAGATTTCTTGGTTAAATTGCTCAGTTATTTGACTCCAATCTTGAAGAATATGTAATCCTTCTAGTGAATTATTATTACTTAAATGTTTTTTTAAGTAATCTTTTATCTTTATATTATTTGATTTGTCAAACACCTTAATGAACGGTTCATGTATTAGAGATTTATTTTTTTTATCAAAAATCAGGACAATAGAAATAATATTTTCTTTATAAATATTTTTCTTTATGGGTGTAGATTCATAATAATTTTCTCTTAGAACTATTTCATCTATTACTTTGGATTGCTCTAAAAGTTTAGGCCCGATCTCTGAAACCTCTAAATTATCCCCATTTGATAAAACAAAAACATTATTAGGATCTATATTTTTTTTTATTGCTAAATTCTTATGAGCATTCAACATATCAATATCACCATGAACAGGAACAAAAACCTTTGGTGATAATGTTTCAATAACGTGTTCTAAGTCCTTGCTTGGAGAATGACCTGAAACATGAAGTTTGTTTTTATCATTATTAAAGATAATTTCTGCACCTAGTGCATGAAGATTATGAACAACTTCAAAAACTTTATTCTCATTTCCTGGAATGACTGACGAGGACATCAATATCAGATCGTTATTATCAATTTGTAAATCATTATACTTTCTCTTTGACATTCGGGTTAAGACTGAAAATTCTTCACCCTGAGAGCCAGTAACAAAATATACAATTTTGTCTTTATTTATTTTTTTAGCTTGATTTTGAGTTACAACGATATCTTCATATTCAGAAATGATCTTTAAATTTTTACTTATATTTAAATTTTTCTTTAGAGTACTTCCAAGTAGAACGATTTTCCTATTTGTTTTTTTTGCTGAATTTATAGCCAGTTGTAATCTAGAAATTTGTGAAGCAAAACTACAGATAATAATTTTTCTATTTTCTTTAAATCTATAATTGAAAGTTTTTTCAATTTCTTTTTCTTGTATTTGATCTTCATCAATCATTGCATTTGTGGAGTCTGATAATAATAAGTCACATTGACCATTTATAAATTCCTTAACTTTATAAAAATTACTATTTTTCCCAAAAACAGGATCCTCATCAAATCTAAAATCTCCAGTATGAACAAAGTTGATTTTTTTTGTTTGTATTATTAATCCACAGGAATCTGGGATTGAATGAACAACTGGAAACCATGTAATGTTGAAGTCATCAAATCTATATTTTTTATAGAGTGAGACCGGCTTTATTTTTTCATGATTATCTCTAGATAATTTTTTTTTAATAATCTCTCCAGCCATAGGCGGAGAATATATAGGTACATTTAGAAAAGATAATTTTGATAATGCTCCTACATGATCTTCATGACCATGAGTAATAAAAATAGCATGAATATTTTCTTTTATATTCTCTAGGTATTCTGTATCTGGAAGAATATAATCTATTTCATCATCTAGGGAAAATTTTATTCCAGCATCTATTATGAAACATTTATTATTTATTTCGAAAACAAGTAAATTTTTACCAATTTCCCCAAAACCACCAAGTGGTGTAACTTTAATTTTATCCATTATTTGTTCTCAAAAATAATATCCGACTAATTTATGACTAAATATGATTACTATCACAGTAATTTCAAATAATTAAGATAAACTTGAATAATATCTATTCAACACCTTTGGAACTAATATAATCTACTGCATTTTGAACAGTTCTTATATTTTCCGCATCTTCGTCTGATATTTCAATTGCGTTGTCATCAGTACTGAATTCTTCTTCTAAAGCCATAATTAACTCTACTACATCCAAGGAATCTGCTTCTAAATCTTCTGTGAATGATGATTCAGGTTTTACATCCCCAATATCTACACTTAATTTTTCTGCTGTGATTTCTTGTATTTTCTCTAAAATAGATGCCATTATTTCCTCCAAATTATTAACTGCACGTTCATGTTATTGAATAATGATATAAAAGTCTATCTTACCATAGAATTTAAAACACCATTTATAAAGTTTTTTGACGAATCTGAACCAAAAACATTTCCTAACTTAACTGCCTCATTTACAACAACTCCAATTGGAGTCTCCTTATTTGTAGATAATTCAGATATTGCCATTCTTAGAATTGAAAGATCTGTTTTTGGGATTCTTTCTAAATTTGAATCTTCTATATGACTAAGAATTTTTTTATCAATATCAATTTTATTGTTCATTGAGTATTCTAGAATAGAAATAGCCATCTTTTTTTTTGATGAATTGAGCTTTTTGTAAAAACCTAAATCTTTTATATTCTCAGTTTGATCAATTTTAGTGATTTCATTTTCAAATAAAGATTGCACTACTGCAGCTCGGGCCATAGTTGTTCCAAAAATCGATTCGGTCTTCTCTTCAGAAATAAATTCAGCATCTACATTAGAATTTAGATTATCTTGAAGATTTTCCATTAATTAATTTCTTGACTCAACGTAATCAAGAACTTGGTTATAATTACTGATATTTTTTACATTTAGATCAGAGTTAATTCTTTTTACCATACCTGCCAGAACATTACCTGGTCCAATTTCATAAAAAGTATCTACATTGTTGTCAGTCATAAACTCTATAGAGTCGCTCCATAGGACGCAATTTTGAAGTTGATTTTTTAGTTCTTTCCTAACCAACTCTTTACTAGTAATAGGTTTTGCATCTGTGTTAGCAACAATAGGAACTACTGTATCTTCAAAATTTGTTTTATCAATAACATCATTTAATTCATTTTGAGCCGAAGACATTAAAGCGGAATGAAATGCACCTCCTACAGGAAGAGGGATTGCTCTTTTTGCTCCTAATCTTGATGCTAAATCCATAGCATTTATAAGGTTTTCCTTTTTACCTGAAATGATTATTTGGTTTGATGTATTTATATTCGATAAGTAAGTTCCAGTTTGAGAACAAACATCTCTTACTGCATTTTCATCAATACCAATTATTGCAGACATGCCACCAGGAGAATCTGTGCAAGCTTTTTCCATAAGTTCTCCTCTAATTGAAACTAATTTAATAGTCTCTTTAATGCTTAGAGCCCCCGCAGTAGCTAATGAGCTATACTCACCAAGACTGTGTCCTGCAGTGTAGTTTGGAATTTGGATTGTACCCATTTCTTCTTCAATAGCTCTCCAAGCTGCAATAGAAACTGTGGCAATAGAGGGCTGGGCATTTTCTGTCTTAGTTAATTCTTCTTTGGAACCTTCAAAAATCACACTTGAAAGTTTTCTGCCTAGTATTTCATCAGCCTCATCAAAAACTTCTCTTGCTGCTTTACTGTTCTTATAAAGATCAAGTCCCATCCCTGGAGTCTGAGACGCTTGACCTGGAAAAATAAATGCTACTTTTTCTTTATTCATAAAAATTCTCACTAATAATAATTAATATAATATCTATTGTTTCTATTTTTTTAATATTTTTCAATAAATTTAGTTACAGAATAACTGAATTATAAGCATAAATCATTAGAGACAGATAGCTTGAAATAAACTTATATAAAAATATAATCTTTTTAAGTTTAGATATTATTATGAACATTTTAGGTGTAGATCCAAGTCTTTCAAATACTGGTTATGGGTTACTTCAAGTTAAAGAATCTCGCTATCATCCAATTGAGGGTGGGGTTATAAAGACAAAGAGCTCAGAAAATCTTGAAAAACGACTCTCTATAATTTTTGATGAGTTCTCTTTAGTAATTAAGAAATTTAATCCTGAAGTTATTGCTGTTGAAGATCTTCATTCGAGACCAAAATTTGCTAAAACTTCAATATTAATGGGGCATGCAAGAGGTGTGATACTATCTGTAGCCGGTTTGAATAATATTAAAGTTTTTAATTACCAACCTACACAGGCAAAAAATATAGTTACAGGCTCAGGTAGAGCAGATAAAAAACAAGTTATGCTTTCGGTTTCTAAAATCTTGAATAATGAAAATTTATTGAAGAACGAGCATGTTGCGGATGCATTTTCAATAGCTATCTGCCATTCTATAATAAGTCAATCTAAAATAATTTAAGCTATGATAAGTTTTATTGAAGGCACTATAAAAAAAATTCTTTCTAACCCCAAGAGATTGATAGTCCTAGTAGGTGGTATTGGTTATGAAATTCATACACCTGAATTCTTAAGTAGTTATTTTATTGATAATGATATTTCAATTAATTCTTCAATAAAACTTGAAATATATTATCATGTCACTGAAAGGCAACCTAAGCCTCTTTTAGTTGGATTTATAAATGAAAGTGAAAAAGAGTTTTTTGAACAACTTATTCAAGTTGAGGGTATAGGTCCAGTTAAAGCGGCAAATTCTTTAATTCATCCCATCAATATTATTGCTAATGCAATCGAGACTGAAGATTATGATATTTTGGAACAAATGCCTGGTATTGGGAAAAGAGCTGCTCAGAAAATTGTAGCAACTCTAAAAGGAAAAGTTTTAGATAAAATTTCCAATGAATCTGTGATTTTGGAATCTTCTATTTCTGAAAATACAATATTCAAGGATGCCTTAGAAGTTCTTGTTGATTTGGGTTATAGAGTTTCTGATGCTAGAACTCAGATAAATGAGGTTATAAATAGTACTGAAAATGATGAAGATATAAGTGTAGAAAATTTACTCAGAGAAGTTTTTAAAAGAGCCCGATAAGGTTATTTATGACAAAAGATGATTCAAATAAAGAAATAATTTTTTCAGAGAATATTCCTGAGACTAATACTGAACCCTCAGAAAAATTAGAATTTAACTTTCTTAGGCCAAAATCCTTCACTGATTATATAGGTCAGAATAAAATTATAGAATCTTTATCTATAGCTGTCGAAGCTTCAAGAAAGAGGGATGAGTCTCTAGATCATGTTCTATTTTATGGACCTCCTGGATTAGGAAAGACAACTCTTTCTTACATAATTTCAAATCAAATTGAATCTAATTTTATACATACAAGTGGCCCTGCCTTAGAAAAGCCAGCAGATGCAGTAGGATTATTATCAAATTTGAGCTCTAAAGACGTCCTTTTTATAGATGAAATTCATAGGATCCCTAAAACTGTAGAAGAATATTTATACTCTGCAATGGAAGATTTTAGAGTAGATTTTATAACTGGATCTGGAGCTTTTGCAAAAACTATAAATTTAAGATTAGAAAGCTTTACCCTAGTAGGTTCAACTACTAGACCAGGCCTGCTCAGCTCTCCTCTAAGAGATAGATTTGGCTTAAGTTATCATTTAGACTATTATGACGAAAATGATCTGAGAGATATAATTTTGCGATCATCTAGACTTCTAGATTTAAAAATTGATGAAAAATCTTCCATTGAAATAGCAAAAAGATCGAGAGGTACTCCAAGAATAGCAAATAGGCTATTGAGAAGAGTTAGGGATTATGTTGAAGTGAAAAATATAAAAAAAATAAATACTCAAATTATTAATGACTCTCTAGAAATTGAAGGAGTTGATAATCTTGGGCTAGATAGATTAGACAGGGAATACTTAAGAATAATAGCAGCTAATTATGAAGGTGGTCCTGTTGGAATAGATGCAATTAGTGCTTCTCTTAATGAAGATCAGGCAACATTGTCAGATGTTGTGGAGCCATTTTTACTAAAAATTGGATTTATTATTAGGACTTCTCAAGGTAGAAAAATTACTAAATTGGCATATAAACATTTAGGAATAAAATAGTAAATATTCTGACATTTATTTAATTTTCTAAGAATTTTTTGTAATAATCGTCGGTTGAAATATCTACACTTTCAAAGCAAATGGCATCTTCTCTTGAATTGTTGAGGGGGTAATAATTTTTTCTTACCGAAACAATATTAAATAAATATTTTTTATATAATTTTATTGCAGAGGAATTAGATTTTCTGCATTCAAGTAGAATTTTTTTTATACTATTTTCCCAACAATATCTTAGTGATAAAACTAATAATTTTTCCCCAATTCCTTGCCCTCTAAATTTTTCTATTACTCCTATTTGCTCAATATGAGATTCTTCCAAAACCTTCCATATTTTTATGTAACCAATAATTATTTCTTCAGTATTAAATTCTTGTTTAGGCTTAAATTTATCGAGTTTTATAAAAGATATGAGATTTTTTTTTGGCTTAATTATATTTTCGTACGTGCATATAAATACCTTTTTTGTTTCTTTAGATATTTCATTTTGAAAGTTCGTATTAACTTTATCTAATGGGAAAATGTTAGATTCAATTTTTGATAATTGTTTTGAATCTGAAAGAAGTGCGTTTCTAAACTTTATCTTATCGTTAGCCATTGGTTTAAATCAGATTTAAAATTAATATGTTTTTATTTTTTAATAAGAGTATAATATTCTTTAGTGTTTATAAACGGTTTAATCAAAAGGCAACAATTTTAGTTAGTAATGTTTTTTAGTCCAAATTTGGTTCGGATATTAAAGATACCTCTAAAAAGTAATAAAAAAGATTTACTAATTTCCTTCATATCTATTTTTTTCGCAGCCGGTTTGCAGATGTCAATTCCTTATTATCTAGGTTCATCAATAGATAAAACTCTATCTGTTTCAGGGACATCTAATTTATCATTAACTCCATTTATTGAAATTGGATTACTAGTATTTGCGCTATCTCTTGCTAGAGGTATATTTAGTTATTTCCATGTATACCAAGGAGAAAAAATTGGCCAATATTTAGCATTTGATCTAAGAAAATCTTATTTTAACAAATTACAAAAACTGTCCTTTAAATTCCATGATACTCAACATACAGGTGACCTAATCACTAAAGGAATCATTGACATCGAAGGCAGCAGGATGTTTGTTAATACAGGAGTGCTTAGATTAGTGTTTCTAACAATATTTATACTTACTGGAGCATATTTAGTAATCTCAGTAGATTTCTGGCTAGGCTTACTTTCTCTATCTTTTGTTCCATTTATTGCATTTATATCATCTTTTTCGAGACTTAAATTACGAAAAAATTGGTACAGATTACAAGAACAACTTGGAGTATTGACTAGAGTGATGGATGAAAATTTATCAGGGGTTAGATTAGTAAGATCTTTTATGAAGCAAAAATATGAGTTAGAAAAATTCAATATTGCTTCCAATGTTGTTAAGAAGACAACTTTTAGGCAAATAATTATAAGAAGTTTCTCTATATCTTTGAATACTTTAGCTTTTCTAGTTTCTATGAGTTTAGTGGTTTATTTTGGTTCTATAGCAGTACTCGAATCAAAAATAACATTAGGAGAATTAACTTCATTAATTGCTTTTATGAGTATTTTACAAGGGCCAGTGAGACAAATTGGAATGTTAGTAAATTCTTTCTCTCGAGCTTCTGCAACATCTACAAGGTTGTTTGAAACATTAGATCATCAAGAAGATGTAACTAATAATGAGGGTCAAAAATTTAATGAACCTGTAAAAGAGTTAGTTGTTAATAACTTATCTTTTTCTTACGAGTCAAAGAAGGTTTTGAAAAATATAAATTTTATAGCAAACCCTAATCATTCAATTGGAATAGTTGGGCCTCCAGGAGCTGGCAAAACAACTCTTTCTAGGCTTCTTCCTAGATTTTATAATCCTGATCAAGGAGAGATTTTATTAAATGGTAAAAATATTTCAACCTTAGATCTTACTGATCTAAGAAAATCTGTTAATTTAGTTGATCAAGATAATTTTTTATTTTCAGATACTTTTACCGAAAATATAAGATATGGTGATCCCAAAGCGAAAAAAGATAAGGTAACCTGGTCAACAGAAAAAGCTCAAATTTCTACACATATAGAAAAGCTACCAGAAAAATTTGACACCTTGATTGGTGAAAGAGGTGTACAACTTTCTGGTGGGCAAAGACAACGACTTTCAGTTTCAAGAACGTTGTTATTTGATTCTAAAGTTGTTATTTTTGATGATTCTACTTCTGCTATTGATAGTCAGACTGAGAAAAAAATAAGAGATGAAATGAGTTCTTTGGGGAATGGAATATCTCTAGTTGTAATAGCTCACAGAATTTCATCAGTGATGAATTTAGATGAAATACTCTACTTAAATAATGGTGAAATTATTGAAAGAGGAAGTCATGCGGAATTAGTTAAACTAAAGGGTCGATATTATGAGCTATATAATATGCAAATAAATCCCGAAATGAGTGTAAAATAATGGTTTCATTATCAGACGAAAATATTAAATCTAGAGCCTTTGATTATAATATTATCAAAAGATTTTTGCCTTATGTAGCTATATATAAAAAAGATGTTTTGATAGGTTTCGGTTTTATACTTTTACTAACAATATCATCATTACTTTTACCTCTTGTCATTAAGAATATTATTGATCAATCAGGATGTTTGGTTGGTTCTAATTGTGAATCTGTAGATGATGCCAAATCAGCTATTTTAATTGGCCTTTTTCAATATCTTGGATTATCTGTTTTAGTGGTTATTTCTATATTTATGTCTGACTCAATTATCGAAAAAGTAGGAGAAAATATTCTTCTAGACTTAAGAAGAAAAATGTTTATGCACTTACAAGATGTTTCTATCTCATTTATGGACAAAACTGATGTAGGGAGATTAATGTCAAGATTACAAGGGGATGTTGCAGCTATGCAAGAAGCCTTACAAATGTCTGTATTTGCTATAGGAGATCTTGTGCTGATTTTTGGAATAGTAACAGTCCTTTTATCAATGAATGTACAACTAGGTATTCTAACTATTCTTGTGATGCCCATATTAGTTCTTATACGATTAATTTGGTTACCTCACGCAAAGACAGCTTTCTTAGATGCACGAATTAAGAGCTCTGTCGCCACATCATATTTAGCAGAGAATATTAATGGTGTTAGAACTATTCAATCTTTCAATAGGCAAGAATATAATGGAAAAATTTTTGAATCTAAAGCAAAAGACTTGTTAAAATCTCAGCTCAAAGCAGCTAAATTATCCAGTATCATGTTACCAACAGTTGAAGGCTTAACTGGAATAGCATTTGCAATAATTATTATCGTTGGAGCTAGCTTGGTAATTAATGATCATATAACTACTGGTGTAATGGTGGCATATATGCTTTTAGTTCAAAGATTTTTCGAACCTATAAGAACTATATCTATGCAGTACAATGTTATGCAAAGAGCTATGGCATCTGGTTATAGGATATTTGAAGTACTAGATATTCCTGTAACTATAAAAGATCCTGCTAAGCCTTTGGACTGTCCATTAGACGGAAGTATAAAGTTTGATAAAGTTTCATTTGCCTATGTTGATGATAACTATATTTTGAAAAATTTTGACTTAGAAATAAAAGATGGTGAAAGAATAGGAATTGTAGGACCAACTGGAGCGGGTAAATCAACTATTTCTAATCTTATTCATAGATTCTATGATGCAAATAAAGGCAAAGTGATATTGGGTGGAGTAGAAATAAGGAAATTAACTCAAGAATACATAGGTAAAAAAGTAGGTATGGTTTTACAAGATCCATTTTTATTTTCAGGTTCAATTCTAGATAATGTTAGATATGGTAATCCTAAGGTGACAATAGATGAAATTCAAAAAGCAGTAAACTTATTAGGTATTGAGGAATTTATAGATACATTACCAGAGGGGCTCAATACCATAATAGGTCAAAGAGGAGCTGATCTATCTATGGGTCAAAGGCAATTATTAAGTATTTTACGAGCTCTTTTAGCAGACACTCAATATTTGATTTTAGATGAGGCTACTTCATCTATAGACTCATACACTGAGAAAAAAATCCAATCAGCACTAGACGTATTGCTTCAAAATCGAACTTCCATTACTATAGCTCATAGATTGGCCACTGTAAGAAAATGTGACAGAATTATTGTTCTAAATGCTGGGAAAATAGAAGAAGTAGGAAATCATAAACAGCTACTAAAAAATGAAGGTTTATACAGTAAACTTTACAGTTTGAATTATTCTTCGTTTGACGATTAGTATTTTCTAGACGTTATGACCAGGCTCTGAATCATCATAATCATAGTCATAATTCAGTTTTATAAATTCCTTTTGATCTTCAGGAACATCTTCTTCAGCAAAAATAGCACTTTCTGGACAAACTGGTTCGCAAGCAGCACAATCAATACATTCTTCAGGGTTTATGAAGAGTTGGTTATCCCCTGGGTTAGAATATATACAATCAACTGGGCATACATCTACACATGCTCCATCTGTAACGTCTACACATGCTTTACCAATAATATAAGTCATAGTTTTAACTCTCTCCTAGTTCGTTATAGATTTATGATATAAAACCTAATAAATTTGTGATATCGAATTTTTTTACAAATTTAAATTAATTTACGCTTGGCAGGCACAGGCTCCACCACCACCACCACAACCTCCAGCCGCAGCTTCAGCAGGTGCACTTGCTGATTCAGCATGGCTTCCACAACCACCTGAATTCTCTGCACCTCCACCACAACATGCTCCAGCAGCTCCACCACCGCAACCTCCACCAGATTGGAAGTTAGGGTTTGAGATTACAAAACCAGATCTTTGGAATCCCTCAACATAATCAATATTAGATCCTTCAACAAATTTCACACTAGCAGGATCAACTACAGTTTTTATAGCTGAGCCCCCAATGATATCATCCTTCTCAGGTTCATCAACAAGACCAAATACATATTCAAATCCACCATTTGGTGTTTCATTGATTGAGACTCTTAGATAACTGTTTTCGCTGCCTTGTTCTTTCATTACTTCTTGTAACTTTTTTGTAGCAACTTCGGTAAATGTGACTAGTTGGTCTTTTTTTGAATCTAACAAAACTCTCTCCAGTAAATTATTTTTCTTCTAAATACAATATTACTAAATTATTTTAAACAAAATCAACGATTACATAATAAAAAAATCATTTTTTTTCAGACCTTTGTATTATTTTTTGCAGTTATAATGGAAAAAAACAGTAGCTAAAACGGGTTGTTTTATGGATTTAATTGACAAGAAAATAGTTTCAATGTTAGGTCTTGATGGTAGGCTTTCAAATGCTCAAATGGCAAGAGAATTAGATGTGAGCGAGGGAACTATTAGGAGAAGAGTGAAAAATCTTCTTGAAACTAAAACAATTTCAATTGTAGCTGCATCTGACCCAAAAAAACTAGGTTTCTTGTCAGAGGCTTTGATTGGTGTGCAGTGTGAACCTGATAAAACAGGTGATATATCAGCAGAATTAGCTGCATTGCCTCATACTCGGTGGGTAATTACAACTACTGGAAGTTACGATATATTTTGCTTAGTTGCACTTGAAAGTGCAGAAGAATTAGGTAAATTTATAAGAGTTGATATAGGTTCAATTGAAGGTATAAGAAGAACTGAAACTTTTGTTAATTTATCCGTTGCCAAAAGAGAATATGGTCATATTTAAATTATTTATTATGAGGAATTATGCATAGAGATTTAATGTGTGGAGAAGTTTCTTCAACTGTTATTGAAAAAAAGATCAAACTTGCAGGATGGGTTTCTAAGCGAAGAGATCACGGACAGCTAATTTTTATTGATTTAAGAGATAAATCAGGAATAATGCAAATTGTATTTAACCCTGAACTATCTTCCAAAATTCATTCTTTGGCTAAAGAACTCAGGTCTGAATGGGTTATATCTGTTGAAGGTAAGGTAACAAAAAGGTTAGAGGGAGCTGAAAATCCAGAAATCTCAACTGGTGAACTTGAATTATTAGTTGATTCTATGGAAATTTTATCAAGATCCAAAACTCCACCTTTTGAAATAATGGATAATAATGATGTTTCAGAGGAAATTAGACTCAAGTATAGATATTTAGACTTAAGAAGAAATTCTATGCAAAATAAATTGAAATTAAGGCATGATGTTACTCAATTAATTTGGGATTACTTATCTGAGGAAAACTTTACACATATCGAAACTCCAATATTAATAAAAAGTACACCAGAGGGAGCTAGAGATTATGTCGTACCTTCTAGAATAAAGCATGGTGGGTTTTATGCATTGCCTCAGTCTCCTCAACAAATGAAACAAATTTTAATGGTTTCTGGATTCGATAGATATTTTCAAATTGCGAGATGTTTTAGAGATGAAGATCTTAGGGCAGATCGTCAACCGGAACATACTCAACTTGATTTAGAAATGAGTTTCGTCCACCAAAATGACGTTATGAATTTGGTAGAAAGTCTATATATAAAACTAATCAAAAAGATTGATGAAACTATCAAGATAGATAATAAATTTATAGTAATGACTTACGATGAAGCTATGAAAAAATATGGCTCAGATAAGCCTGACTTACGTTATTCACTAGAGATGACTGATTTATCAGATATTGCTACAAAAATAGAATCTAATGTTATTCAAAATTCCTTGAAAAATAGTTCAATATTAAAAGGTTTAGTTGCAAAAAATTGGCATAATCTTGGAAGAAAAGATTTTGATAGACTGACAGATTTGGTGAAAAAGCAAGGCGCAGGGGGTTTAATTTATATATCTATTCCTGAGAATATAGAGGGAAAAATAAACTTAGAGCAAACCGCTGGTCCATTGAATAAATTTTATACTCAAGAAAATTTAGATGAAATAATATCTAAAACTAATGCACAGCCTGGAGATGTAATTTTTATGATAATAGGTCAAGAAAATATAGTAAATTCGTCACTTTCTTATCTCCGAACTCATATAGCTAAAGAACAAAACTTAATTGATGATAAAGAGATGAAATTTTTGTGGGTTACAGATTTCCCTTTATTTGAGAAAGATGATAATGGTTCTTGGCAACCTGCTCATCATGTTTTTTCTTCTCCGCATGAAGAAGATTATGAACTCTTAAATACAGATCCAGGAAAAGTAAGGGCAGACCTTTTTGATTTAGTTTGTAATGGAGTAGAACTAGGATCAGGTTCAATAAGAATACACGATAGAAAATTACAAGAAAAAGTTTTTGATATTATTGGATATTCCTCTGAAGAAGTTAATAATTTATTTGGACATTTATTGGAAGCATTTGATTATGGAGTGCCACCTCATGGAGGAATGGGTTTAGGTTTAGATAGATTAGTAGCAATGCTTTGCAATGAAGAGTCAATTAGGGAAGTTATTGCATTCCCAAAAACTCAATCTGCATCTGATTTATTATTCGGTTCTCCTGATTTTATTTCTGATGAACAATTAGATGAATTAAGTATATTAGTTAAAGAAAAAGAAGAAGAATAGGTTGAAATAATGAACATAGAAGTTAAACCTGAAAAAAATAAACAGGTAGATATAGAAATAACTATTGATGACTTTGTTGTAAACAAGCATTTAAAAACAGCTGCGACTAAAATATCTCAATCAGTTAATATACCTGGATTTAGAAAAGGAAAAGCCCCATATAGCCTTATTGAGTCTCAGTATGGTAAAGATTATATTTTAGAAAATAGTTTAGATCCTATAATTCAAGAAGTTGTCCCTACAGTTTTAGATGAACAAAAATTAGAATATCCTTGCGCTCCTAAAGTTGATATTGTTGAAAGAGAGCCTAAGCTAAAAATTAATTTGATGGTACCTCTTATGCCTGAAGTAGAGGTTGGAGACTATAAATCTATTAAGACAAAAGTTTCTAAGGAAAGAATTACTAAAAAGAAAATAGATGAAACAATAAATAGAATTTTAGAATCAAGATCCACTTGGGAATCTTCGAAATCTAAATTAGATTTCCCTGGATTTGCAAAAATAAATCTTACTGCATCATATGAAGGAAAAGAGATAATGAACGAGCATGAATTTGATTTTTATGCAGCTGAGAATAGTAACTTAATTGCTCCTGGTGTAGCAGAAAATATCAAAGGAATTTCAAAGAATGAAAAGAAAGAATTTACATTAACTCTTCCTCTAGATTGGAAAGAAGAAGATTTACAGGGGAAGAATGTAAAATTTGAAGTGGAATGTTTAGATATCCAAGAGAAAGTTACTCCAAAATTAAGTGATGAATTTTTGAAAGAAATAAATCCTGAAATAAAGGGTGTAAAAGATTTTCAAGATCAAATTAAAAAAGAAATTACAGCTGAGAATGACTATAAATATAATCTGGATTTAGAAACACAAATTATTGATGATCTAATCAAACTTTCCAAATTTCAAATATCTGAGATACAAATTCAAAGATCTGCAGATCTTATTATTGAAGATAGAATGAGATCTATTTCTCAGTATAGAATGGAATTTGATGATTACCTTAAAGCTATAAATAAATCTAAAGAAGAATTTTACCAGGAATCTATAGAATCATCTGAGAAAGAATTACAAAAACTATTAATAATTGAAGAAGTTATCAAGTTAGAAAATATCAATGCTAATAAAAAAGATATTGATGATGAAATAAAAATAATCAAAGAGCAATACAAAGATCAAAATTTAGCTGATGATGAAAGTTTGAAGAAAATTGTAGAAAATAATATTAAACGAAGAAAGAGTGTAGAACACTTGATAAATGTGGCTAAATCTTCTTCGAAGAATCGCAAAAAATAATAATTTTTAGTAACATTAATAATAATATAAGGAGTACTAAATTGAATCCAGAAATCCATAATCCACAATCAATAATTCCTTCAGTAATTGAGACTACTTCAAGAGGTGATAGGGCAACATACGATATTTTTTCTTTACTTCTTAAAGAGAGAATTATTTTTTTAGGAACACCTGTAAATGACTTCGTTTCAAATACGATAGTAGCTCAATTATTGTACTTATCAAGAGAAGATCCTGAAAAAGATATAAATTTATATATTAATTCTCCTGGCGGATCTGTCTATGCTGGATTATCTATATATGACACTATGCAAATGATTCCAAACGATGTTTGCACATACTCTGTTGGGTTATCAGCTAGTATGGGTGTTGTTTTGTTAACAGCTGGTGCAAAAGGCAAGAGATATGCACTCCCTAACTCAACTATGATGATGCATAGTGTTTCTGGAGGAGGAGGCGGTACTATTGCTGATGTTGAAATAAACTTTAGAGAGATGCAAAGAATAAATGAAAAATTAGCAAAAATCATGTCCCAACATACTGGCCAATCTTTATCTAAAATAAGAAAAGATGAAGATAGAGATTTTTGGTTAGATGCTGAACAGGCAGTGGGATACGGTGTAGTTGATGAAGTTATTTATCCTGAAGGTTCAAAGTCAAAATCATCCAAGAAATAAATTTTTATGCAGTGCACATTATGCAATAAAATTTACGAATCACCTGATGAAATAAGAGCATTTCCAGGAGAAAGATTTGGTTACCCGAAAGTCTCTTTGTATTTTTGTATTAATTGTTTTGACTATATAAATACTGGCTTTGATTCTAATTCTGAAGAATTTTATTTAACTAAAAGTAAGGATGAAATAACTTTTAGCAAAACTCCTAAAGAAATTTTTAACTTATTGAGTGAGTATGTTATTGGCCAAAATCATGCGAAAAAAGTACTTTCAGTTGCAGTATATAATCACTACAAGAGATTAATGTCTGAAGATGATAAAGATGTTGAAATACAAAAATCAAATATTCTTTTAGTGGGATCTACTGGATCAGGTAAAACTTATTTAGCTCAAACTTTATCAAGAATTTTAGATGTTCCATTTAGTATTTCTGATGCAACTTCATTAACAGAAGCAGGTTATGTAGGAGAGGATGTTGAAAATATACTGTTGAGCTTATATCAAGCTTCCGATGGAGATATTGAAAGGACTCAAAAAGGAATAATTTATATTGATGAGATTGATAAAATAGCTAAAAAGGGGGCTAATCCTTCATTAACAAAAGAATTAGGAGAGGGGACTCAACAATCCTTGCTAAAAATTCTTGAAGGTACTGTGGTAAATGTACCTAGAAAAGGTGGTAGGAAGCACCCTGAACAAGATTTCCTCCAAATAGACACTACTGGTATACTGTTTATTTTGGGTGGAGCATTTGAAGGATTAGACTTTCTAATAGATCAAAGAATTAATAATAAATCTATAGGTTTTGAAAACATTTCAACAAAAAAGAGCACATCATTAATTGATGGAAAAGTTGATACAGAAGATATTTTAAATTTTGGATTTATTCCTGAGTTTGTTGGAAGAATTGCTTCAATTGTCAGTTTGAAAGAATTAACTCATTCAGATTTATTGAAAATATTGAAAGAACCAAAAAACTCTCTAATTAATCAGTACCAAAAATTATTTACACTTGATGACGTAGAATTGATATTTGATGATCTTGCTTTAGATCATGTAGCGAAAGAAGCTTTGGATGAAAAGAATGGTGCAAGAGCTCTAAAATCTATACTTGAAAAACTCTTATTGGATGTAATGTTTGAAATTCCAACTTCTAATAATGTTTCAAAATGTTATGTTAAGTTTGATTCAAAAAATAATAAAAATGTTATTGAATTAACTTCTGAAAATGGAGATTTATTGAAAGTTATTGGTTTGAAAGAAGCTGCTTGATTTACTAAAAACTATCACTTAAATCATATTGATTCGGTTTATCTATATCGATTTCATTGGAAGATATTTTATCTAATGTTTCTAAGAGTAGATTTCTTTCGTTTTTCACAATAATCTCTCTTATTTTTTTGAATAACTTGGTTTCTTCAATAGAATTTGGACATTTTTTTGCATCCTCCCAATATTCATGTAAATTGTTGTCATTTATTGAAAATTTGCAAAAACTAAGATTAGGGCCCTCATCTAAATCTGGAGTCATAAGATGTAATGAAACACCTGAAAATTTTGATTCTTTTTTAATTAATTCCTTAATTACAGTTTTCCAAGTTCCTTTAGGCCCATTTGGTAAAGCTGGATGAATATTAAGTATTTTATAATGCTGGCAAATTATTGGTGAAAAAAGCATATAACCTGCAGCAACTATAAAGTCTACTTTAAAGGGATTTATTTTTTTAAGAACTTCTTGATCATAACTTTTTCTAAGATTTTTCCAATCAGAATTTTTAATTTTCTTATATTTTTGAGAGGAATATGAAATAACTTTAATATTATTACTTTTAGCAAAATCTATAAATCTATCAGAACCTTTTTTTTCTCCTGATTCCCTATTAGTAAATATATATTTGATTTCTATTTTATTTTCATTAACAAGTTCGATACCTTTTTTTAATAAACCTAAAGAACCTTCTCCATTACCTGTAGATAGCCAACCTACAGATTTTTTTTTAGACATTTTCATACTTATGATCTACCCAAATAAGATCCGTCACTAGTAGAAACATTTATTTTTTCCCCTGATTCAATAAATAACGGAACTTGTAGAGTAAGGCCTGATGTGGTTGTAGCTGGCTTTGTAGCTCCTGATTGGGTATCACCTTTTAGTCCAACATCTGTATTTTCTATAGTCATAATAATTGATGATGGTAGCTCAATTGCCAAAGGATTTGATTCTAAGAAAATTATTGAAATATTATTACCTTCAGATAAAAATTTTGATGAATCTCCAATCAATTCGTTTGTTAGTTCATATTGTTCAAAATTTTCATTATCCATAAATACGTATAGATCCTTATCTTGATATAAATATTGAGCCTCTCTATTTTCTGTTGGGGCTAATTGTAATTTTTGATTCCCTGGTACTTTCTTCTCATAAACATTACCTGATTGTATGTGTCTTAGTTTTAAAGTTAATGTGGGTGGAGCTTTAGGTGCTTGCCTGTGTTGCCATTCGAGTATTTGGTATATTTCATCTTGCAACAAAATTGTCATATTTCTCTTTATTTCTCCTGAAGATATTGTCATCATTTACTCCTTATTTTGATAATTTAATTTTAAGCTTTTGGATGAGCTTTTGTATATATTTCTCGAGATTTTTCTACAGAAATATGTGTATATATTTCTGTAGTTTTAGGTGATGAATGCCCTAATAATTCTTGCACAACTCTTAAATCTGCACCTCCATCCATAAGATGAGTAGCAAATGAATGTCTGAGAGTATGGGTATGAAAATCTGGATTTAAACCAGCTGCTTTCATATGTTTTTTTACTATATGCTGTATAGTTCTAATTGATAATCTTTCACCTTTATTGTTTAGAAAAAATGCTTTGGTCTTTTCGTTTATAGGATTCCTTTTTTTTGCATAATTTCTTAAGACAATTTTAGTTTTATCCCCAAAAATTACTGATCTATATTTTTTACCTTTTCCAAAAATTATTGCTTGATTAATTTCAAAATCAATATCTTCTAAATTTATAGATTGAGCTTCAGAAACTCTTAGCCCGGCAGAATAAATAAGCTCAATTATAGCCCTGTCTCGAGTTCCTAATTTATTTGATTCGCTAATAATATCAATTAATTTATCAATCTCTTTTATAGTTGCAATATTGGGTAAATTTTTTTCAATTTTAGGGTTATTTATTTCATTAAATAAATTATTTTCAAGGAAAGAATTTTTTACTAAATAATCAAAAAAAGATTTCAAATTTGAAATTATCCTAAGAATAGATTTTTTTGAATAAATCTCATTAGATTCACTGAGAAATTTTCTAAGTAAATCTAAACTTAGATTTTTATTATTATTTATACTCATGAAATTTATAAATTTATCTATGTCATTTTTTTTATTTCTTAATGTATACATGGATAAATTATAATTTTCTTCAAGATATAAATTTTGAAGCTTAATTAATTTATTATTATTTCTCATATTAAATAAATAATAATAAAAAAAAGATAAATGTATAAGTGAAAAATTTTACGTATGCGAAAGAAAATTATATTAATGGATGCATTTTTCTTTCATAGTTTTCTTGAGAGCTTCAAGTGTTCTTGACCTTCTTCTTCCTGTTCCAGCCCAAGCACTCTCATCTGCAGTAACTTTACATTCTCTATCTTCACATGCAAGAAACCCACCATCACCTTTTTTATTTCTAAATCTAATCCAAATCATTCTTGGTAATTTTTTTAATGATTCATTTAATGAATTTAGGCCTAATGGAGGATCATTTTCTTCAAACTCTTTTCCTGTTTCAGCATTAATACATGGTGTCTTAGATGAGCAAATAATATTTGTCTTCAAAAAATTATATTCGCTCGGATTCCTTGGGTTTTCATCAGCAATTTTTTCATAATTATTCTTAATTGGTTCAAAGTTACTCCAAAATGATTTTATAAAATCGTTTCTGTTTAGACTTCCATTTGAAATCAGATCAAGATCATTTTCCATCTTCTCAGTAAACTTATAATCCATCACACTTTCAGAGAAATGTTTTTTCAATTCTTCGACTAATGCATTTCCAACTGGGCTTATATATATTGATCTATTTATAACCCATATATATTTTTTTTCCTTAATTGTATTTAATATGCTAGCGTATGTACTTGGTCTCCCTACTCCTAGTTCCTCCATAGTCTTAATCAATGATGCCTCAGAATACCTTGGAGTGTGTTGGGTAAATTTTTGTTCTTTGATAACCGATTCTAGATTGATTTTGTCATTTTCTGCAATATTAGGTAATTTATCAGTTTCTTTTTGAGGGAATAATTTTTTAAATCCATCGAAAACTAATTCATCATATTCAGATAGAAATTTATACTTTTCATCTTCTGAAGATGTTATTACGGTTGTCTTTTTATTTTCACTTTCTTTCATTTGGCTAGCAACAGTTCTTTTCCAAATTAAGTCATATAACTTAAGCTGATCTTCACTTAAGAATTTTTCTATAGATTCAGGAGTTCGATTTATTGAAGTAGGTCTTATAGCCTCATGTGCTTCCTGTGCATTTGCAGATCTGGTTTTATATTTTTTTTCACTATGATATTCACTACCATATGAAGTTTGAATGAAATTTCCAATTTGACCTAAAGAATCTGCTGATAATACATTTGAGTCAGTTCTCATGTATGTTATCAAACCTTCTTCTCCACTACCTAAGTTTATTCCTTGAAATAATTGTTGAGCGATTGACATTGTCCTAGAGGGAGCCATTCTTAATCTTGATGAAGCATCCTGTTGAAGGGAACTAGTTGTAAAAGGTGGCCTAGGCTTAGTTTTCCTAGTATTTGCTTTTATAGAATGAATTTTATAATTTAATTTTGAAATTTCTTGTTCTATATTTTTTGCATCTGTTTCGTTTGTTATAGTAAGATTTTTTCCGGAAGTTCCATTTATATCGAATAGTTTTCCTTGATAATGATCTTTATTTTTTGAAAAATTATTAGTTATATTCCAGTATTCCTCTGGTATAAATGCTTTAATTTCATCCTCTTTGTCTTTGATGATACTTACCGCAACTGATTGAACTCTTCCAACTGAAAGTCTTTTAAGTCTTAATAATGATGATGTAAGTCCGCTTAAAGAGAATCCAACTAGCCTATCAACCAATCTGCGTCCTATATGAGCATCAACTAAATCCATATTTAATTTTCCTGCTTTATCAAATGCCTCTTTTACAGCTTTTTCAGTAATTTCGTGAAAAACAACTCTTTTAAACTTTTCGTCTGATTGGCCTTTTTCAATTAGTGCATTTGCAACGTGGAAAGCTATTCCTTCTCCTTCTCTATCAGGGTCAGCAGCTAGATAAATATTTTCACAACTTTTTGCTATTTTACTCAGATTATCTATTCTTGTTTTTGCTCCTCTTTCGTATTCCCAAATTGGCTGAAAGTCTTGATCTAAGCCCACAACTGGACCTGTATATTCTGCTTTATATCCTGATTGTAGATTATTGATATGACCAATTGATGCTTCAACTAAATACTCTTTACCTAAGAATCTTTGAAGTGTTCTTGCCTTAGTGGGCGACTCAACTATAACTAGATTTTTTGACAACTTTATACCTCAAGCTAAATAATTTTTTTGGACTAATATTTATTATATATTAATTGTGTTTTATGGCGGAGAGGACAGGATTCGAACCTGCGGTACGCTTTAACGCACACACGCTTTCCAAGCGTGCTCATTAAACCACTCTGACACCTCTCCCAAATATAGTTTATATTTTATTCATAATAAATATGTTATTATTATATTTTATTACCGAAAATGAAAAATTTGCTAAAAAATCATATTTTTGATCATAATCTTGTATTTGTTGTAAAAAAATCAACTAATCATCTTTAAATGAAACCTCCTTCGATATTTAATATATTTAAGAATCTGACCAGAAATTTTTTTTCTAACACTTCTCATATGGAAAAATTAGTTGAAAAAGGTGTAACTATAATAGATTCTAATTCCACTTATATTGATGAATCTGTGAGTATTGAATCAGGAACAATTGTTCACCCTTCAACTTATATTTTAGGTGATAGTGAAATATCTTCAAATTGCATTATTGGGCCGAATTCTACTATATCAAATACTAAAATTTCTAAGAAATCTAACATCTTATACTCTATAGTTTTAGATTCTATTATTGGAGAAAATTCTAATATTGGTCCATTCTCTTATATAAGAAATAATTCTATTATTGAAAATAATGTTGAAATAGGCAATTTTGTTGAAGTCAAAGCCTCTAAAATAGGAAACTATTCTAAATCCAAGCATTTGTCTTATCTAGGAGATATTACTATAGAAAATAATGTGAATATTGGAGCAGGTTTTGTATCTGCAAATTATGATGGTAAGTCTAAGCATAAATCAACTATAAAGCAAAATTCCTTCATAGGATCAAACTCGACAATAGTCTCTCCTGTAGAAATCAATAAGAATGCTATTATTGGTGCAGGTTCTGTGGTAATTGATGATGTTTCTGAACACTCAAAAGTAGTAGGTGTCCCTGCAAAAAAAATTAAACCAGGTGGTGATATTGATAACTGATTTTATTTTTTATTTATTAATATTTATCTTTTCAATTTTAATTTATGTTTTGATAAATTATTCTTTGAGTATATTGGGTTATAGAACATTTGGAATAACAAATGAAGACATAGACCAACTAGATATTGAGAGATCATCAGAAAACTCCACAGATACTCTTTCTTATGAGGCTTATATTTTAGCAATTTTCATAAGAAATTTTATTATTTCTGTTGGAGTAGGTTCATTTATTTTATTTATAATAAAAGCTGGATTCTTTTCAGATTTAAGTAACTATAGAATAATACTAGTATCAATTTTATACTTTTGTATTTTAGTAATTTCAATAGTTATTACAAACAAGATTTTTACGATACTTAATTCTAAGTTATATTTTCTAGCTCTTAACGTAGGAAGAATTTTAGAAACATTTGCTAGTATTCCAAAATTTAAGGGATTTATAAGATATGTAGGAATACCTACTTCAAATGAATCAAATGATGATGAAAAAGCTACAGCAACTCTTATTGAAACATTAGATTTACTAGAATCAGATCAGATTCCTGCTCATCAAGAAGACCTAAGAATGATTAGAGGTATATTAAGAATGGATGATCTAAGAGTAAGCGAAATAATGAAACCAAGACCAGACATAATATCTGCTTCTGAGGACGAGTCTATTTCAAGCATTATTGAAAAAATGAAAGTAGGAGGGTATTCGAAAATACCTGTCTATAATTCTGATTTAGATTCTATTAAAGGAGTGCTATTCGCAAGAGATATATTGAGCTTGGAGAAGGAAGATGTCGATAACCAAACATTATCTAATCTACTGAGGCAACCATTATATATACCAGAGTCTCAGAACCTAGAAACACTATTAAAAGAATTCCAGACTCACAGTACTTCAATTGGAATTGTGTTAGATGAGCATGGTTCTGTATCTGGATTAGTGACAGTTACTGACCTTATTGAAGAGATTATAGGAGAGCTTGCAGATGAATTTGATGTTGATCCTCCTGAAATTCAAGAAATCAGACAAGGTATTTTTCTTCTTGATGCAACTATATCAATAGATCAAATTAATAGAAAATTTAATCTAAGAATAGAAAATGAAGGCATTTCAACAATTGGAGGATTTATTTATTCTCAATTAGGAAGAATCCCATCATCAGGAGATGTTGTTGAAACATCTGATGCATTTATAACAGTTAGATCAGTGGTTGGCAGACGAATCAAGAGAGTTTCCTTATCACTAAAATAATACTTTTTTAAAATTAAAATTATGAAAAAAAATATTCCTGAAATTTGGAATGAATTACTTTCTAAAATAGATAACCAATTTCTTAAAAAATTATTATCAGACATAGATTATGTTGATGTTGGCAATATGATTTCTACAGATCTAAGAATAGTCTTTAATTCTCATGAATCATTTAACTTATTTAATCTATCCTTAAAAGAAAAATCTTCAAGAGAAATTATTGAGAAGTTATTTTCAGATACTTTTGGTGAAGATGTCTCAATAATTTTAGATCCACCAAAAAATTAATATTTTGAAAATGAGTTTATTATTCTAAGACTTTAATTTCATCTTCAATCTTGATTTTTCCTCCTTTAGAAATCAAGTTTAATTTTATACCAAATGAAGGTTTTACAACTCCATTAAGTTTAGGCAATATTTTTAGAATATTTTTATCATAAACACCTTTTTTAGGGTTACAATTTATTGCTGAACATCTGGTTATAGTTTTAGAAACTTTAAATATCATGTTTGATATTGATATCTTTTTTCCTACCCAATTAAGTTCCTCAAATGGCTCAAGCGAATTAATTACTAAATTACTTCTAAATCTTAAGCCATCAATATCTCTAAGATTAGAATTGATTTCATTTTCACTCGATAATGAATGAAGACTTATTCCTCCATCTTTCGTGTCATGAAACGATATATCTGGATGATTTGGATTCAAAAAAGATATTTTTTTATGAAAATTATTTTCAGCTAAAAACTCTGCAATTATTTCTTCTACCTTTTTAGTGTCCAAACTTTGCAAGGTTATTTTTTTTTTATCTGGCAGCTTAATGGTAATGTCATTTGTGCGATTATTTAAGCTAATATTTATATTTGCTAAAAAGGGTAAATGCATTAAAGATAGATAATTTATTTTTGGAAGCCACGAGTAGTTATTTGTTTGAGTGTCACCAATTTTGAAAGCAGCTATTCTGTCTCCAATTATTCTGCCCTCATCATTTATATTCACATTAGATCTATTTTCTTCTGTAAAAGACTTAATTGGGAATCTAAATATTTTTTTAATTTTCATTTTTTGATTTCTAGTTTATAAAGATATGATATAGCATAAAACGTTATCCTTTGAAAATATTCAATATAGGGATAGCTATAGTCATGCAAAGAAATATAAAACCTATTATCCAGCTGATTTTGATTAACATTACTTAAAATAATAACTCCCTAAGAATAATCTTAGGGAGTTATAAATAATCTATTGTAAAAGGGTTTAGTTACCTGGAATAGCATCAACAACAATTGCTGATACATTTGCTATGTCTCCACCCCCAGATGCCTGAATAGCTATCGGGAATATTCCGTTACCATCATCATCAGACCATGAGAATGAACTAGTTGGTAGAGAAATAGTTGTCTCAAAAGCTCCAGCACCATTTGATGATAGTGAGGAAACTCCACTCTTATCTACACCAACTACATTTTTAGAAAATCCTGATGAGTTTACAGCAGAAATTGTTATTTCAACATTTGGAGAGAATCCTGATCCAGCAAGATGAACATCAATGTTATCTACACCTCTGTGCCATTCTATTGTTGCTGATCCGCCATCACCCATTGCTGTAAGACCTGATGTAGATCCAGCTTTACCATCTTTACCTGCTGGTCCTGGTACACCTGGTATTCCATCAGCTCCAGCTGGTCCAGCTGCTCCCGGATTTCCCGGTGCTCCTGGTTCTCCTGGAAGTCCTGGCGCTCCAGCTGCTCCTGGTTCTCCTGGTGCTCCTGATATACCTGGAAGACCTGGTAATCCTGCTGGTCCTGCTGATCCATCAGCTCCAGCACATGCGAACATGAATAATGAAGCTCCTAGAAGAGAAATTATCATTAATAATTTTTGGTATTGCCCTTTCATATGGTTACCCCTTTTATAAATTACTTCACTGATCTAACTTGTTGCCACATCAGTTTTAGTTTTTTTAAATTTGATTAATATACTTCTGTATTATACACAGATGACTGAAATAGTCATTACATAAATAACACACAAATGTATATTAATTTCTATAAGATTAAATAATAATCTAATCTATATATGATCTTATTTGCACTAGATTGCCCATGTCAAGTAAACTAAGTACAGATTGTGTAAACTTTTAAAAAAAAGATTAAATTGATTGTTTTTGTATCATACTATCTAAAACTTTCCGTGATATCATTTTCAAGGTAAATTAAAAAAAAGAAAAAAACTTAATGAGAAAGGTAAAACCCCTATAATTATTTAGTATTTGAGGAAATAGGGATAATAAACTAAATTGGTAAACGATTCATCTATAAAAAAATTATTAAAGCATGATAAAGACACTGGTTCATCAGAGGCTCAAATAATCTCAATGACTAGTAGGATCAATCAATTAAACGAGCACTTCAAGACACATAAACACGATCAATCATCTCGGCGCGGACTTATTAAGATTGTAGGAAAAAGAAGAAGACTTCTTAACTACCTAAAAAATAATGATAGCGCTAAATACGAAGAAGTACTAAAGACTCTAGAATTACGAAGATAAACTCTGTAAATACTTAGCTTAAAGTGTTTAAGATAATCCCAATAGTTTAAATATATTCTTAATTTCTCCCATCAAATTTAATTTTTAGGGTAAAAAATTTAAATTATGACAGAAGTGAAAAATTATTCATTAGATATTAAAGGCAAAAAAATTGAAGTAGAGATAGGAAAAGTTGCTAATTTAGCTAATGGTTCCTGTGTAATTACTTTAGGTGAAACTGTTATTTTGGCAACTTCATCAGCATCTAAACAGGCAAAAGAAGGTATAGATTTTTTGCCATTGACTGTTGATGTGCAAGAAAAAGCATATGCATTGGGTAAATTACCAGGTGGTTTTTTCAAGCGAGAAGGAAGACCAACAACAGATGCTACGCTTGTTTGTAGATTAATAGATAGACCTTTGAGACCTCTTTTTCCAAAAAGTTATCATAATGATACTCAAATAATTATTAGTGTATTATCTTCTGATGAATCAAACCCTTACGATGCATTAGGAATAATTGGCTCATCCATTTCTTTAGCAATTTCAGACATTCCTTACTCCGACCCTGTTGGAGCATGTGTAATAGGTTATGTAGATGAAGAACTAATAGTAAACCCTACGTATGAAGAACTCCAAAATAGTAAATTGAATCTCACTGTTGCTGGAACAGAAGATGCAATCATGATGGTTGAATCAGGATCAGAATTTGTTTCAGAATCATTATTATTAGAAGCATTAAAATTAGCCCAAGAAGTTAACGGTCAAATAGTTAGATTTATAAACGAAATAGTGGCTGACTCTGGCAAAGATAAATGGGAAGTTGCCGATGAACAAGATGAATTAGTTGATATCAAAACTAAAATTAATGATTCATATTTAGAAGATCTTCAGTCAGTAGTAAAATCTCAGGATAATAAAACTGATAAACAAGAAAAATATGATTCTCTAAGAGAAAAAATCATGGATGATCTTTCAGAAGAATTTGAAGAATCAGACATAAATATGTCACTTGATTACATAGAAAAAAAAGAAATAAGAGATGCGCTTTTAAATGAAGAAATCAGACCTGATGGTAGAAATTTTGATGAAATTAGAGAACTTACTTCTGATGTAAGGTATTTACCAAGAGTACATGGTTCAGCAATATTTACTCGTGGGGAAACTCAAATTATGAACGCAGTAACTCTAGCACCACTATCAGAAGCTCAGAAATTAGATGGTTTTAATCCTGTTAAAGAAAAGTTTTTCATTCATCATTATAATTTTCCTCCATTTTCGGTTGGAGAACCTGGAAGAATGATGACAGGAAGAAGAGAAGTAGGGCACGGAGCTCTTGCTGAAAGAGCAGTTCTACCAGTACTTCCAAATATAGAAGATTTTCCTTATACTATAAGATCAGTTTCTGAGGCACTTTCATCCAATGGGTCTACCTCAATGGCGTCAGTCTGCTCTGCCTCATTGGCATTAATGGATGCTGGAGTGCCAATTAAATCTCCTGTAGCAGGTATTGCTATGGGCTTAATAACAGGTGAAAATGACAAATATGTTGTTCTTACTGATATCCAAGGTGCAGAAGATCATATCGGAGATATGGACTTTAAAGTAGCTGGAACAAGAGAGGGTGTTACAGCCTTACAGATGGATATAAAAGTAAAGGGAATAACGTTTGAAATTATGGAAGTTGCTTTAGATAAAGCAAAATCTGCAAGAATGAAAATTTTAGACCATATGTCAGAAACTATTTCAGAAACCAGCAAAGAACTTTCAAAATATGCTCCAAGGATAACCACAATTAATGTCCCTCAAGATAAGATAGGTGCAGTAATTGGTTCTGGGGGATCTACTATTAAAGGACTGCAACAAGAGTTTGATGCTTCAATAAACATTGATGAAGATGGAAAAGTAATGATTGGTACTAATAATTCTGAGATATCTGAAAAAGTAGTTGATGCTATTAAAGCAATAATTAAGGATGTTGAAGCTGGAGATACTTATGATGCTAAGGTTGTAAAAATAATGAATTTTGGTGCTTTTGCTGAGGTAGCTCCAGGAAAACAAGGATTGATTCATATAAGTGAAATTTCAAAAGAAAGAGTTGAAGATGTTGAGTCAGTGCTATCAGTTGGGGAAGAGGTAAAAGTAAAGGTAATAAAGATTGATAGGCAAGGTAGAATTGATCTATCAATTAAAGCGCTATTAGGTGATGACCAGAATGACACAACTCCCAAAAAAGAAAAAGAAGATGATTCAGATAATCAAGAAGAATTTAAGTCTTCAAGAAAAGGAAACAGAAAGCAGTTAGGTGGAAATTCATAGGAGTTAAAAATGATAAGAGTTAGTGTAAATGGAGCATTAGGCAGGATGGGTTCAACTGTTTGCCAAGCAGTTCAGGACGACTCAGAAACAGAGCTTATTGAATCTATAGATATAAATTCAAATAATGATAAAACTCTAAATTCCAAACCTATTTTTAATGATTTATCGAAATTTTTATCTGAAATAAAACCAGATGTTATTGTAGATTTTACTAACCGAGAAAGCTTTATGAGCCTATGTGAACTCGCAATCCCTAAAGGAATAAGAATAGTTAGTGGTTCAACAGGATTATTAGATGAAGACTATAAAAAATTACAAAAAATATGTTCTGATAATAATATAGGAGTTCTTAGTGCTTCAAATTTTGCAATTGGAGCAGTTCTAATGATGGAATTAGCCAGTATTGCTGGTAAATATTTTGATTATGCTGACTTAATTGAAAGTCATCATGAAAATAAAATAGATGCCCCTTCAGGAACAGCTATTTCAATCGCAGAAGCAGCATCTTCAAAAAAAGATCAAAAATATAAACAAAATATTGCTGAAAAGCAAACTATAAAAAATACAAGAGGTGGAGACCTTGATGGTGTTCAAATTCACTCTGCTAGAATGCCGGGAAGGGTTGCTAGGCATGAATTAGTTTTTGGAGGATTAGGTCAAACATTTACAATGATTCATGATTCTATAGACAGAAATTCATTTATGCCAGGTGTTATTTTAGGAGTTAAAGAAATTATAAGCCATGAAGATTTTGTGATTGGTTTAGATAAAATAATGGGGATCTAAATTGACTAAGTTAAGCGATATAAATATAGGTATTATTGGAGCTACTGGAGCTGTAGGAGTAGAGGCTCTGAAACTTTTAGAAAAAATTAATCATCCTAAGAATAAAATATCACTTTTTGCATCTGAAAGATCTACAGGTAAATTAGTTGAATATAATAAGGATAAAATTCAAATTCTAGAAGCCAATGAAGATAATCTAAAAAAAATTGATGTTGGATTAATATCTGTCAGTAGTGAAGTTAGCGAAAATCTTGCACCAATAATAGTTAATAATGGTGGAATAGTAATAGATGATGGATCAGCATTTCGAATGAAAGAAGAGGTTCCTCTTGTTGTGCCAGAAATTAATGAGAAAGATTTAGATTTTCACAAAGGAATTATTTCTATTCCAAACTGTACAACTACACCTATGGTAATGGCTATTGATGCATTGAATAAAATATGTAAAGTAAATAAAGTTATAGTTTCAACCTATCAAGCAGTATCAGGGACAGGTAAAGAAGCTGTCAATGAACTAAAAAATCAGTTGTCAGGGGATTCAAAAATGAATGTCTATGACTACAAAATTGCTAATAATGTTTTTCCTCATGTTGATGATTTTTTAGAAGATGGTTTTACTAAAGAAGAACATAAGATGATTAATGAATCAAAAAAAATATTGCATGACCCATCTCTTGAAATAATCCCCACATGTGTAAGGGTGCCAGTCAAAATTGGACATTCTGAATCTCTATGTATTTCTACTGATAGAGATTTAAGTATTGAGGATATAAATTCTTCTTTAAGTAATTATTCTGGTATTAAAATATTGGATAATAGTACTGACTTACCTTACCCTATGCCACTTTACTCCGAAGGTAAAGATGAAGTTTTTGTAGGAAGAATTAGAAAAAGTCCTAATAATGATAGAGAAATTAATTTATGGTTAAGTTGCGATAATTTATTAAAAGGGGCAGCTTTGAACGCTCTACAAATTCTTGAATCAATGATAAAAAGAGACTTAATTAAGATCAATTAGGGGTAAATTATGAAAGATTTGGGAAGACTTATTACAGCTATGGTTACACCATTTACTAATAATGGTGATGTTGATTTTGAAAGAGCTAAAGAATTTGCATTAGCTTTAGTTAATACAGGTTCTGATGGATTACTTATCGGAGGAACTACTGGTGAATCTCCATCGATGAATGAGGATGAAAAACTTGAATTATTTAAATCTGTAAAAGAAGCCGTTGGTGATAGCGCCACCGTAATAGCAGGAACTACAGATAATAACACTAATGCATCTATAGATTTATCAAAGAAAGCTGAAAAACTAGGAGTTGATGCGATACTACTAACTGTCCCCGCATATAATAAACCTACTCAAGATGGATTATATAAACATTTTGTAAAGATTGCTGACTCAGTTTCTATACCTGGTCTACTTTATAATGTTCCTAGTCGAACTTCCCTAAATATGGATACAGATACGACTTTAAAGTTAGCAAAAATAGATAATATCGTTGGAGTTAAGGAAGCATCTTCAGATCCTGATCAGATAACTAATATTATTTCTGATTCTCCTGAAAACTTTAAAGTTTGGAGTGGAAATGATAATGAGACATTTTCAATCATGTCCACAGGTGGACATGGAGTTGTTAGTGTAGCTTCAAATATAATTGGGAATCAAGTTAAAAAATTGATGGGATTTATATTGGATGGGCAAACTGAACTTGCTGCAAAAGAGCATAAAAGATTATTATTATTCTTCAATGCTTTATTTTGGGTCACCAACCCTATTCCAATAAGGCATGCTTTGAACAGATCTGGATTTAGAATGGGTCCTCCTAGATTGCCTATGGTTGAAGCTCCAAAAGATTTTACTGATAAATTTGATCCTGTTATGGATCAATATGATATGGATATTTCTTAAATTTCAAGAAATATGATTCTAGATTATAAAAAGTCGGTAGTTTTTTTTGGTGGTGGTACTGGTTTATCAAGAATTCTAAAATCAGCAAATAAAGCAAAAAAAGAAAATCAAAATTTTGCTTCAATTGTATCTACATTTGATAATGGTGGATCTTCTGGAATATTAAGAGATTTATATGATATCCCTGCTATTGGAGATATTAGAAAAGTTTTATCAAGTTGTGTATCAAGTCAAGTTCATAATCTTTTGGAATTTAGATTTGATTCAGAATCCTTTACTCCTCATACTATAGGAAACTTAATTTTGCTCTCATGTATAAAGAAAAATACATCTATCCAAGATGCTATTGATAATTACAGAGAGATTTTTCAGATAAAACAATTAGTTTATGCATCATCAGAAATTCCTTGTGATTTGACTGTTGAATCAAATGAATCAACTATATCTGGAGAAGTTAATATTAATAATTTTGTTGAGGAGAATAATGAAATTATTGATATTAGACTTAAGAATAATGACATTCCTGCAAATAAAAAAGCCTTAAAAAGTTTATCTAGTTCAAGTATGATCATTTTTTCACCTGGTGATTTTTATACTAGCCTAATAGCCTCAATGTTACCGAATGGTTATATTGAAAAAATTTCTTCTTTAAACAATAATTCTATTTGGCTTACAAATTGCAATTTATCTCAGAAAACTTTATTTGATCAGGTCAATTTTTTTAGAAATAAAATGCAGGGTTTTTTACCTAAAAAAATTATTCATGACTCTGGGAGTAACTTAGATATAAAATTTTCAAAAGAATTTCCAGAAGTAACATTTGTAAACAAGGATCTTCAAAGTTCAGAACTTGGAAAACATGATTTATTGAAATTAGAAGTCTTTTTTAGTTCAATTTTATGATTTTTTTATAGGGATAGTAGCTTCTCTGCTTGGTCCTGTAGAAATATATGCTATTGGTATACCAACAATATCTTCAAGGTTTTTGAGAAATTCTTTTGCTTTAGAATTTAATGCTTCGTATGAACTAACATCAAAAGTTGATTCATCCCAACCTTCAAATTCTTTGTAGATTGGTTTTATATTGCTAAGGATATTTTCATCAGATGGGAAATATGAAAGTACTTCTCCTTTATATTCATAATGTGTACAAATTTTTATTTTTTCAAATTTATCAAGAATATCCAATTTAGTTATTACCATTCCATCTAATCCATTAATTTTTACGGAATATTTAGCTGCTACAGCATCGAACCAACCAATTCTTCTTGGTCTTCCTGTGGTTGTTCCAAATTCACCTGCTATTTCTCGTATTGTTTCTGCATCTTTACCAAAGATTTCAGTAGGAAATGGACCTTCTCCAACTCTTGTTGTAAAGGCTTTAAATACTCCCATAACATTATCTATATCTTTAGCTCCCAATCCCAAGCCTGTTAATGATCCTCCTGATATAGAGTTAGAAGATGTAACATAAGGATAAGTTCCATGATCGATATCAAGAAGCGCGCCTTGTGCTCCTTCTAAAAGTATAAATTTATTTTTCTCAATATTTTCATAAAGAATTTGTTCGGTGTTAGCAATATATTTAGATAACTTGTTATTCCACTCTTTAATTTTTTCAAATATATATTTTTCTGAAATTTCATCTGTATTGTAAATTTCTTTCAAAATTTTGTTTTTAATATTCAGATT
The DNA here is from genome assembly GCA_008373205.1 of SAR202 cluster bacterium. GTDB lineage: Bacteria > Chloroflexota > Dehalococcoidia > Lucifugimonadales > Lucifugimonadaceae > TMED-70. Next base: position 9,208 of record RQOS01000047.1, on the reverse strand, counting down.
TTTAGAGATTTTAGATTGTAAAGTTTCTATATTTTTAAGATCCCCTATCCGGATTCCATTTCTTGAAATCTTATCTGAATAAGCTGGGCCAATTCCTCTTCCAGTCGTTCCAACAGCCTCACTTCCTCTATATGCTTCTTCCGCTTGATCAAGCTTGATGTGATATGGCATAATCATGTGTGCTTTTTCACTGATAAATATTTCTCCAGGAAGATTATTTTTATTTATTAGCTCCAATTCATTAATCAATACATCTGGGTCAATTACAGTTCCAGATCCAATTAAGTTTTTTGTACCTTCCCATCCAACACCACAAGGTACAAGATGTAAGGCAAATTTCCCTAGTTTGTTTTCAATAGTATGGCCTGCATTATTTCCACCTGCATATCTAGCAATAACATCAGCTTTTTCAGCTATATGATCTATAATTTTACCTTTGCCTTCATCTCCCCATTGGCCGCCTACTATTGTTATTATCATTAATGCCTCCTAAACTTAATTTCTTTTTATATTTAAAATATATTTATTTGGACAATGAGATTATATCAGTCATTAGGATTATTTGAATCTTAAAAAAATTTAAATAATCTATTGACTTATAGCACGATTAAAAGAGATAATGAAACTCTGACCAAAAAAAAACACTTTTGTTGAATTTTGGATTAGTACATTTAAAAGTTAATAATTTTTGTTTTATCGAGACCATTGAATTAACGATTTTTAAGGTTCAAATTATTATGGGTTTATGGGGAATGCCTTGGCGTCAAAAGCCGAAGAAGGGCGTAGCAAGTCTGCGATAAGCCTCGGTTTGCTGACTAGCAAGCTTAGCCGGGGATACCCGAATAGGAAAACCTGATCATATGATCAGCCTTTTTATAAGGTAGGTAAGCAGGAGAACTGAAACATCTAAGTATCCTGAGGAAAATAAATCAAACGAGATTCCCTAAGTAGCGGCGAGCGAAATGGGATCAGCCTAAACCGTGTGGGATTTATCCTGTGCGGGGTTGTAGGGCACTTTATATAAGAGTTACAAAAAGTCATTTTAGTAGAATAGATTGGAAAATCTAACCATAGAGGGTGAAAGTCCCGTAAACGAAAAGATGACTTCTCTTAAAGTGTTCCTGAGTACGACGGGACACGTGAAATCTTGTCGGAATCTGGGGGGACCACCCTCCAAGGCTAAATACTTTTGACGACCGATAGTGAACTAGTACCGTGAGGGAAAGGTGAAAAGAACCCCGTGAGGGGAGTGAAATAGAACTGAAACCGTAAACCTACAAACCGTGGGAGCTTGTTTTATATGAGTGACCGCGTGCCTATTGAAGAATGAGCCAACGAGTTACTTGATATGGCAAGATTAAATAGTTAAGCTATGAAGTCGAAGCGAAAGCAAGTCTGAATAGGGCGATTTAGTCGTGTCAAGTAGACCCGAAACCGTGTGAGCTACCTATGGCCAGGTTGAAGCGAGAGTAAAATCTCGTGAAGGACCGAACCCGTGTACGCTGCAAAGTGCTGGGATGAGCTGTGGGTAGAGGTAAAATGCCAAACGAACACGGAGATAGCTGGTTCTCCCCGAAATGTATTTAGGTACAGCGTTATGTAAATACTTCATGGAGGTAGAGCACTGGATAGACTAGGGGGCGCAAGCTTACCAAACCTAACCAAACTCCGAATACCATGAAGGGTATCATAGCAGTGAGACTGTGGGGGATAAGCTCCATTGTCGAAAGGGAAACAGCCCAGATCGCAAGTTAAGGTCCCAAAGTATATGCTAAGTGTTAAACGAAGTAGGGTCGCCCAGACAGCCAGGAGGTTGGCTTAGAAGCAGCCATCCTTTAAAGAGTGCGTAATAGCCCACTGGTCAAGGGGCCCCGCACGGAAAATAAACGGGGCTAAAGCATATCACCGAGACTGCGGGATTTAATTTTTTAAATTAGATCGGTAGGGGAGTGTCGTTAAAGCGCTGAAGCTGAGCTGTAAGGCTTGGTGGAGTTTTAACAAGTAAGAATGTTGGCATGAGTAGCAAAAATGCCGGTGAGAATCCGGCAGGCCGTAAGTCTAAGGATTCCTACGCAACGTTGATCGGCGTAGGGTTAGTCGGGCCTAAGGCGTATCCGAAAGGAAAAGTCGATGGACAGCTGGTAAATATTCCAGCACCTTCAAATTATTGTTTGATTCAAAGGGGTGACGCAGAAAGATAAACAGAGCATACGTATTGGACATCGTGTGTTTCTGCCTGTAAGAGATATAGAGAGGGTTAAAATACTTTCTATGCTTGATCTGAGGGGTGGGAGAACTATGAAGTTAGCTTCGTAGAATTCTGTTGACTCTAGACTGCCAAGAAAAGCCTCGTTGATTAGATATTTTGAAGACCGTACCGCAAACCAACACAGGTAGACAGGGATAAAAGTCCCAAGGCCTTCGAGAGAACCATCGTTAAGGAACTCGGCAAATTGACCCCGTAACTTAGGGAGAAGGGGGACCTTTTATGTATATGAGCTTGCCTCAGAAAGCGTGAAAGGTAGCATAAAATAGGTTGAAGCGACTGTTTATCAAAAACACAGGTCCATGCCAAAGCGAAAGCTGATGTATATGGGCTGACGCCTGCCCAGTGCCGGTAGGTTAAGGAAGGTGGTGCAAGCTACTGACTGAAGCCCCGGTGAACGGCGGCCGTAACTATAACGGTCCTAAGGTAGCGAAGTCCCTTGTCGGGTAAGTTCCGACCCGCACGAATGGCGTAACGACTTCAACACTGTCTCAACGATGGACTCGGTGAAATTGCAGGACCGGTAAAGATGCCGGTTACGCGCAGCAGGACAAAAAGACCCCGTGGAGCTTTACTGCAACTTGGCATTGGTTCGAGTTTTAAAATGTGTAGGATAGGCGGGAGACTATGAACTTCAGGCGTTAGCCTGGGGGGAGTCGCCCTTGAAATACCGCCCTTTTTATGATTTGAACCTAACCTTTTGGAACAGTGTCTGGTGGGCAGTTTGACTGGGGCGGTCGCCTCCCAAAGAGTAACGGAGGCGTACAAAGGTCACCTCAAGCTGGATGGAAATCAGCTTTTGAGTGCATTGGCATAAGGTGGCTTGACTGCGAGACTTACAAGTCGAGCAGGGACGAAAGTCGGTCAAAGTGATCCCACGATTCCGAGTGGAAGGGTCGTGGCTTAACGGATAAAAGCTACCCCGGGGATAACAGGCTTATCTCCCCCAAGAGTTCACATCGACGGGGAGGTTTGGCACCTCGATGTCGGCTCGTCGCATCCTGGGGCTGAAGAAGGTCCCAAGGGTCGGGCTGTTCGCCCGTTAAAGCGGCACGCGAGCTGGGTTCAGAGCGTCGTGAGACAGCTCGGTCTCTATCCGCTGTGCGCGTAGGATATTTGAAGGAATTTGCTCCTAGTACGAGAGGACCGGAGTGAGCAAACCAATGGTGTATCGGTTGTAACGCCAGTTGCATCGCCGAGTAGCTAAGTTTGTTAGGGATAAGCGCTGAAAGCATCTAAGTACGAAGCCCCTCCTGAGATAAGATATCCCATCTCTTTATGAGAGTAAGATCCCCGGTAGACTACCGGGTTGATAGGCTACGTGTGTAAGCATAGTAATATGTTCAGCTAAGTAGTACTAATAGATCGAGGATTTGATGATTAAAAATTTTTAATTCATGGTCTCGATAGAACAAAAATTATTGCGGGGTGGAGCAGTGGCAGCTCGTCGGGCTCATAACCCGAAGGTCGTAGGTTCGAATCCTGCCCCCGCGACCAAGATATTATGAAATAAAATAAATATTTGATAAAATTAAATTTTCTGGTGGTTTTAGCGCATTGGACCCACCCGTTCCCATTCCGAACACGGAAGTGAAACGATGCAGCGCTGACGATACTTGGATGGCAACGTTTTGGGAAAATAAGTCACTGCCAGATTTAATATCAAAAAATAGGTATATAAAATTTGACCAACAAAATAGAAGAAAATATAAGCTCCGATACAGACTTAATGGAGGAATTGCTAACTAATCATCCTCCAAGAAAACCTCTCAGAAGAGGTGAAATTATTGATGGAAGTATTATGGAGATCAATGAGGAAGGCCTCCTCTTAAATATAGGTCATAAATCTGAAGGTATTGTCCCATCTAGGGAAATGCGATCTTATTCAAAAGAAGATTTCGAAAGCTTAGAATCTGGTTCAGAAGTTGTTGCATTAGTTATTAATCCTGAAGATGATGATGGCGCTACTATCCTTTCTGTTGATAAAGCAAGAGGTGAAAGAGGCTGGAGAGTCCTAGAAAAAGCCAAAGAAGATGATAAACCTGTTGAAGGTGTAATTATTGGATCTAATAGAGGTGGTGCGGTTGTTCAAGCAGAAGATGTTCAAGGATTTATTCCACTATCTCAATTAGTAGGCCCAGCTAGAGAGCTGTTTGTGCCAAAAAAGGAAAATGCTAAAGATGGTTTTATTGGCATGAAAATCACCTTTAAAATATTTGAACTAAATAGAAGAAGAAATAGAGCTATTTTCTCTGAAAAAGCTGTCTTGCAGCAAGAACGAGCTGTTAAGAAAAAAGAATTAATTGAGACGCTCAAAGTAGGAGATATATTGAAGGGTAGAATAGTAGGAGTATCTACTTTCGGAGCTTTCGTAGATATCGGTGGCGCTGATGGTCTAATTCATATATCTGAATTATCGTGGGATCCTGTTTCATCTCCAGCAGACGTTGTAACTGTTGGCTCTGAAATGGATGTTTATGTCGTTAAGATTGATAAAGAAAACCTTAAAATAGCATTAAGTTTAAAAAGGCTTACTCCTGAACCTTGGGAAATTATTAAAGATCAATTAGTCGTTGGTAATAAAATAGATGCGACTGTAACGAAAATTACAACTTTTGGTGCGTTTGTTAGAACAGAGCAAGGAGTAGAAGGCCTACTACATGTTTCAGAAATTTCTAATGAGGAAATAACCTCAGTTGAAGAAATAGAAAATGTAGTGAGTGTAGGGCAGAAGCTCAATCTTACAATAGTTAATGTTGATGCTGAAAGAAAAAGGCTAGGATTAAGTATAATTTCTTCTGGTAATATCTCTGAAGTATCTGAAGTATCTAACTCAGAAGAAACTGAAGTTGAAGAATCTAAAGTATCTAACTCAGAAGAAACTGAAGTTGAAGAATCTGATTTATCTGAAAATAGTGATTCTGATGATACTGAAAGTTCAAAAGAATCAGAGTAAAAACTTTATAATTCTTACATCTATTTCTTAAGAATTTTACCCAAAAAACTATTGCTAAATATTCATTAAACATTGATGATTGTTAATAGATAATAAAAAAAACTAACTAATGGGACAGATATAGATTAGGAGTTTATCATGGCTAGTAGATTTGAAAAATTCTCAGAGAGAGCTAGAAGAGTTTTATCTCTTGCTCAAGAAGAAGCTACTCAGTTTAATCATAATTATATTGGCACTGAACATATATTACTTGGACTCATCAGGGAATCTGAAGGAGTCGCTTCGAAAGTTCTCACAAATCTAAAAGCTGACACTCAAAAAATTCGATCTGCGGTTGAATTTATTATTGGTAAAGGTGACAAACCAACCTCTGGTGAAATAGGTTTAACCCCAAGAGCTAAGAAAGTTATTGAACTAGCCGTTGATGAAGCTAGAAAACAAGGACATCACTACATAGGAACAGAACATCTACTTATTGGTCTTATGAGAGAGGGTGATGGTATTGGGTCTAATGTTTTAGAAAGCCTAGATTTATCACTTGATACGATAAGAGAAGAAACTCAGAATGTGCTCTCAAGATCAGCATCATCTGGTGGGTCCTCTCAAAGTGGATCCTCTGCAAAAGCAAAAAGTTCCACAACTCCTACTTTGGATGAAATTGCTACTGATCTTACTGAAAGAGCAGAAAAAAGTGAATTGGATCCTGTGGTTGGAAGAGAAGCAGAGTTAGAAAGAGTTGTTCAAATTCTTAGTAGAAGAAGAAAAAATAACCCTGTGCTTATAGGAGAACCTGGAGTCGGAAAAACTGCTGTTATAGAAAGATTAGCTATATTAATGAATGAAGGAGATGTTCCGGAAACATTACTTGGGAAAAGACTAGTTTCAATGGATATAGGTAGTCTTGTAGCTGGAACTAAATATAGAGGTGAGTTTGAAGAAAGACTTAAAAAAATAGTTAAAGAATTAACAAGAAGTAAAAATTGTGTCGTTTTTATAGATGAAATGCATACACTTGTTGGTGCTGGAGCTGCTGAAGGTGCTGTAGATGCAGCAAATATCTTAAAACCAGCTCTTGCTCGGGGTGACATACAGGTAATAGGAGCCACTACTCAAGATGATTACAGAAAATATGTAGAAAAAGATAAGGCTTTAGAAAGAAGATTTCAACCAGTAACAATTGAAGAGCCAAATGGTGAATTAACAATTGACATATTAAACGGAATAAAAGAACAATATGAGCAATATCACCAAGTTACTATAACTGATGATGCTATAAACTCAGCGGTTAATTTATCTGACAGATATATAACTGATAGAAATTTACCTGATAAAGCTATTGATATTATTGATGAAGCTGGATCAAGGGTGAGGATCAAGAATTCTTTTTATCCAAAAGAACTAAGAGATGAGAAAAAAGAATTAGATAAAATTAGAAGATGGAAAGAAGATGCTATTTCTTCTCAACAATATGAAAAAGCTGCAAAGTTTAGAGATGATGAGTTGGAACAAGCCACTGTCGTAGAAAAATTAGAAAAAAACTATGAATCTTCCAAGAGCAAAGAAGCAATTCAAGTGACTGAGGATGATATTTCTGAGGTTGTTTCAATGTGGACAGGAATTCCACTTAAAAGATTAGACAATGAAGATAAAGAAAGGCTAAAAAACATTGAAAACGTTCTAAGCTTAGATGTTATTGGCCAAAATGATGCTATCGAGGCAATCTCTAAATCTGTTAGAAGAGCTAGAACAGGGTTAAAAGATCCCAAAAGACCTATTGGAGCATTTTTATTTTTAGGTCCCACAGGTGTTGGTAAAACACATCTAGTTAAGAGACTTTCAGAATTTCTATTTGGAACTGAAGATGCAATGGTACGTTTTGATATGTCTGAGTACAGAGAAAGGCATTCAGTAACAAGATTGATCGGTGCTCCTCCTAGTTATGTTGGATATGAAGATGGAGGGCAGTTGACAGAAGCTGTTCGAAGAAAGTCATATTGTGTAATCTTGCTAGATGAAATTGAAAAAGCACACGAAGAAATTTATAACATTTTACTTCAAGTTTTTGAAGATGGAAGATTAACTGATGGTAAAGGTAGAATAGTAGACTTCAAAAATACAATTATTGTTATGACATCTAACCTTGGTTCTCAAAAAATTTATTCAGAAGGGAAGTTAGGTTTTACTAGTGATAATTCAACAAATTCTATGGATCATAACGCATTTGAAGAGAGAGTTTTGAAGGAAGTCGAAGATCCTATGAATGGTTTTAGGCCAGAATTCCTAAATCGATTGGACGATAAAATTGTTTTTCATCCATTAAGTAGTGAAAATATTTTTGAGATAGTTGATCTTTTGATGAAAGAAGTGGGAAGTCGATTATTAGAACATGGTCTTACATTGAGTTGGACTGATGGTGCAAAGAAATATTTAGCTGAAGAAGGCTTTGACCCTAAAATGGGTGCTAGACCATTAAGAAGAACTATTCAAGAAAAAGTTGAGGATCAGTTGTCAGATGATTTATTGAATGGTAAATATTCAGCAGGAGACACTATTGAAATTGATTCATCATCTGATGGGACTAAATTAGAAATCTCAAGAAAAAAAACTAATATTCAAAAGACCTCAGCTAAAGAATCAACATAGAGTAAATTTATATTATTTTGATAAAATAATTTCAAACAAATAGATTTTCTATGTCAAATGCTTACTTAAACTTAATAGGTGGACTTAGTGGTGATATGCTATTATCATCTCTGATAGATGCTGGGCTTGATCCTAAAAAGTTATCTAAAGAACTTAATAAAATTTCAGAAATAGATTTTGAAATTTCCGTTAATAAAACTGAAAGACAAAACTTAAAAGCTACTCATATAGATGTAGTTGTAAATGATTCTATAAAATGGACTTGGCCTAAACTTTACAAAGCTGTTGAGTCTTCTAAATTAAATGAGATTGTTAAAGAAAGAGTTAATAATTGTTTTGATTTGCTAAAATCTGCGGAACAGGAAGCTCATGATGACAAGAATCCTCATCTTCATGAGCTAGGAACTTCAGATACGCTAGTAGATATTTGTGGTTTTTTTATAGGAATAGAAATTTTAGGCATTGATAAGATATATTCTTCACCAATACCTGTAGTCCCTGGTTTTATAAAAACTAGTCATGGTATACATGAAACATTAGCGCCTGCTACAAAAAAAATGGTAGAAAAATTAAAAGTTCCAGTTAGGTATATTAATAATTCATCTAACATCGAAACTATTACTCCTACTGGTATGTCAATAATAGGAAGTTTTGCTTATTTTAATGATTCAGTAATCATAAATACAATAACTAAAGGTTCAGGAGCAGGAACAAAGAATTTTAAGAATTTCCCTAATATTCTTTCAATAAATATTGGTGAGAGTAGAGAAAAATCTCTTAATCAAGAAATAAAATGTATTCTTGAAACTAATATAGATGATATGACGCCTGAACATCTTGGAAGATTTATAGACTACTCTATCTCTATGGGAGCTTTAGATACTTGGATAACTCCTTATTATGGTAAAAAAAATAGATTAGGGCATAAACTGAGTCTACTTTGCAATGAGTCAGATTCTGAAAAATTTTCTAACCTAATAATTGATCAAACTTCCTCATTAGGTATTAGATTATTTAGAATAGAAAGATTAGTAGCTGACAGGGAGATAAGGACTTTCAATTCTACAATGGGTAAAATAAAAATCAAACTTAAGTTTCATAATAATGAATTGCATTCAGTTAAACCTGAGTTTGAAGATATAAATAGAATTTCTAATGAAACTGGTAGATCTATAATAAGCATTAATAAAGAAATAGAGTATGAAATAAATAAAGATTTCTTTTCATAAATTGATTTTCTAGCATTTTTTTGTTCTTAAGAATTTTAAATCATAATATATAATTACATTATTGCCTCAGTAGCTCAGTTGGCCAGAGCAGACGACTTGTAATCGTCAGGTCGG
>RQOS01000046.1 GCA_008373205.1 SAR202 cluster bacterium | reverse complement strand
GACCAGGACAAACACAATTAACATCTATTCCTTTATTTTTCACTTCAGCAGCTAAAGATTCAGTAAAACTAATAAGACCAGCTTTAGTGATTCTATATGCTGTTCTACCAGCAGCTCCTTTTCTTCCTCCTATAGAAGAAATATTTACAATTTTCCCATAATTTTGAGTGATCATAAAAGGAAGTATTAATTTTGTTAATTTAGCTGCACTAACTAGATTTACGTTTATAACTTCTTGCCATTCTTTCATATCAAAATCTATTAAATTGATCCTTTCATGAATAATTGCTGCATTATTAATTAATATGTTGACTTTCAAATTAGATTTCGTAAGAAAATCAATAATATTTTCAATAGAATTTTCTTCAGATAAATCTGCAGGAATATAATAAGATTTAATATCAAACTGATTTAATTCTTCTTTTACTTTTTTTAATCTAGATTCATTTCTTCCCGTTATAACAACATCTATTCCATTTTTTGCAAAATTTATCGCAACGGCCTTACCTATTCCTCTAGATGAACCGGTAATTAGTGCTAATTGCTGATTATTTGCCATTATAAATCCCTTAAAATATTATTTGTTAACTAATTAATTTATTAAAATTTTTATTACAACAGTTTTTATAAAAAAATTTGTGTTGAATAAATTCTACATTTTTTTATCTTATTTTTTTTTATTATTTCTAAAAATATAATTAGAATATACATTTTTTTTATGACAGAAAATAAATCAAAAGAAAAAAAGAGCAAATATTTATTAATCAGAATAATTTTTATATGTCTGGGAAGTATATTTGTAGGGATAGGGGCAATTGGAGTTTTAGTGCCTGGTCTTCCTACTACACCATTTATGATTTTAGCAGCAGCTTGTTATATAAGATCTTCAGATAAATTATACAATTGGCTAATTAAGAATAGAATTTTTGGAAAGCATATAAAAAGTATTAGAGAAGGTAAAGGGATACCTCTTAAAGTAAAGATTTTTGCTCAGTCTATGATGATTTTATTCATTACATTAGCAATAATTCCATTTTCTCCAATTTCAGTTCCAACGATTTTTCTAAAAGTCATTATATTTTTTGCTGGTATTATAAGTTTTTGGTATGTAGGTTATAAAGTTCCTACTTTAAAGCAGTGATTTTTTTTAGAAACAAAAAAAAATATTTTTTTATTACACTCTCCGTTTTTATAATAATTTATTTATTTATTTCAATATTTTCTTCAATTTCAATTTTTAGTTTTTCAAATGAAGAATCATTAGATACCTCAATAGATTATGAACAACTAATCTCTGATCACGAAAGTTACCCAATTATTAATTCTGATGATTTTATTCTAGAAAAATTGGAGTTTGATATTAAATTTGATAATCCCTGGGCGATAAAATTAATAGATGATAATCAATTAATAATTTCTGAGAAAAATGGTCGACTTTCATACATAAATCTAGTAGAAAAAACATCAAAAAATATCACCCATAAAATTCCAGTGACACAAATTGGTCAAGGCGGGTTACTAGATTTAGAAATATATGAAGATTTTTTATATGTTTCATTTAGTAAAGAAAAAAATAATAAATATACCACTGCAATAGGTAGAGGTAAATTTTCAAATGAATATTCTGAATTATCTGAATTTGAAATTTTATTTGAAGCTATGCCCTACTACAAAGATAGTGTCCATTTTGGATCAAGAATTATTATTAAAGATGATTATTTATTCGCTTCAATAGGAGAAAGAGGCAAAGGAGATGTAGGTCAGGAACTAGATTCACATGCAGGAAGTATCATAAGAATAAACCTAGACGGATCAATTCCCAATAATCCATTTGATACAGAAACTGAACTTACAGAAATTTATATGATAGGTGTAAGAAATCCTCAAGGAATGGCAAAAGATAGTAACGGTAATTTATACATTACAAATCATGGTGCAAAAGGCGGAGACTTTGTTGGATTAGTAGAATCGGGAGGAAACTATGGATGGAACAAAGTAGGTTGGGGTGGTAAAAATTATTCTGGAACTAAGATAGGTAGTGGTAAAAACTTTTCAAATGAATTTAAAACTCCTATAATTTCCTGGGTTCCTTCAATAGCTCCAAGTGATTTGATCTTTTATCAAGGTGATGAATTTCCAGATTGGAATGGAGATATTCTTGTAACATCTTTAAAATTTAAGCAACTCATTAAATTAGATTATGAAAATGAGAAACTCACAAATAAAGAAATAATTTTTAAGGATGAAATAGGAAGATTAAGAGACATAGACATAAACTCAAGCGGTGAAATATTTTTAATCACAGATGAAAGAAATTCAAATATATGGAAATTAATATCTTCAAGATAGATTAATAACCATACTTTTCTAGAATATAATCATTTATAAAAAAGATTATTGGAGATTTTATTGAAAAGAGTAGGATTTATATTAAAAGTAAAAGAGAATCATCTTGATGAGTATAAAAAGTATCATAGAGATGTATGGCCTGAAATGAAATCTGCACTCAAAAATAATGGATGGAATAACTATAGCTTATTTATGAGAAAAGATGGCTTAATGTTTGGATATTTTGAAGCTGAAAAATCATTTTCTGATTCATTAGCTGGAATGTCAAAGGAAGAAGTTAATGAACGATGGCAAAAACTTATGGCGCCTTTTTTTGAAATACCTGAAGGTGCAGCACCTGATCAATCGATGATTGAAATAGAAGAAGTTTTTCATTTGGATTAATAAATCAAAAGGAGTTAATTTATGAGATTAAATAATAGGACCGCAATAGTCACTGGCAGTGGAAATGGTATAGGTAGAGCGACAGCAATATTATTTGCAAAAGAAGGTGCTAATGTCATTGTTGCTGAGATAGAAGAAGATACAGGGAATGAAACTGTAGAAATGATTAAGAGTGATGGTGGTGAAGCTACGTATATAAATGTAGATACATCAAAAATAGATTCAGTAGAAAGAATGGTTAGTAATTCAGTAGAAAAGTATGGAGATATTAATATATTAGTTAATAATGCTGCGGCTTTTGTATTTGGAAATATTGAACATGTAACTCAAGATGATTGGGGTAAAGTTTTAGGGGTGAATGTTATAGGTTATGCAAACTGTGTACAAAAATCTTTGGAATCCTTAAAAAAGAATAGTGACAGTTCAATTATAAATATAGCTTCAGTTTCTTCATTTATAGCACAGCCTGATTTTGTACCATATAACACTTCTAAAGGTGCAGTTATTCAGTTATCCAAATGTTTGGCAATGGATTTATCAAAATATAATATTAGAGTAAACTCAATCTGTCCTGGTTCTATAAGAACAAGAGCTAGTGACCAGCATATTAAATCTTTGGGACTAGATCCTGAAAAAGCTTATGAAGATTTTGCAAATGATTCAATGTTAAAAAGGAATGGAAAACCAATAGAAATTGCATATGGAGCTCTTTTCTTAGCTTCAAAAGAATCTTCTTTTATGACAGGTTCTCAAATAGTAATAGATGGTGGAGCTACAATTGACTGATAAATTTAAATTTATAGATTCTCATGTTCATCTTTATGACATGAAACATCCTACACTTCACTACGGTCATTGGCAGCCTGATGAAGATTTACCTCTTAGGGAATTAGGGAATAGAAATTATTTAGCAAATGATTTTATTAATGAGGCTAAGCCACTAGGAATGAAAAAAATGATTCATGTTCAGGCAGCAATAGGATCAAAAGATCCTGTTGAAGAAACTAGATGGTTAGAAGAAATATATAGCAATTATGAGATCCCAAACGCAATAGTAGGACATGTTGATTTAAGGGCTGATAATGCAAGAGAGGTTATTGAAAAGCACTTAATATATCCTCATTTCAAAGGTATAAGAGATTTTTCTTATGGAAATTATTTAGTAAATGATGATTTCCGTTCAGGCTTTAAGTTACATGAAGAATATGGATTGATTTCAAGCATAGCAGCTAGATGGGATGAGATGGATAATTTAGCTGATCTTGCAAAAAGTTTCCCTAACATAACTATAGTTCTAGATCATGCAGGGAATCCAGATTTTAGAACCAAAGAATATTTTAATAATTGGTTAAAAGGTATGAATAAGATATCTAATTTAGAAAATATAATTTGTAAAATTTCTGGTTTAGGAATGGGAGATCACAATTGGACAATTGATTCTATAAAACCTTATGTCTATTCTTGTTTGGAACTTTTTGGTTTTGAAAGATCTATTTTTGCTACTAATTGGCCTGTTGATAGTTTATACAGTAGTTATAAAAAAGTTATTGAATCCTATATAAAATTAACTGAAGATTTTTCCAAATCTGAAAGTGAGCTTTTCTTTTATAAAAATTCAGAACGAATTTACAACATTTAATTATCTATAGTTACATTAGAAGGCTTAAAATTTTTCTTAGATTTCCATTCCTTATACACGTCTCTACGCTTTTGCATAAATTTTTTATAATCATCTATAACCTGTTGTCTAAACGGATCAATTTTTTGATCTCCAGGTACAGGTGTACCTAAATAATTAACTCCTGGCGGCCAAAAGTATGGATTTTCAAGAGTATCTGGAACCGGCGTAGGTCTTGCCCAATCCTCTACTCCTACATAAGAAGAAAACCAAGCATGAAAGAAAATAATAACAATAATAATAGATATACCTGCAATAACGGGTAACTTATTTTCACTAAAATTAATCATAAAAATTCAAAGTATTTATACTGAATTTTACCAAAAAGAAGTAAGGGGTTTAAATAGCTAAATTTATAAAACAATAATTTAAGTTTTCGATTTGACCTCTAATATAGACAAATCGAAAACTTACAAAATTACAAAGCTTTTGAACCAGTATCTCCAGTTCTAACTCTGATAACATCAGATACTTCTGATACAAAGATCTTTCCGTCTCCAATTTCACCATCTTTACTAGTTTTTGCAGCAGATACTATAGCATCTATAACTTTCTTTTTTATGGAAGTTTCTACAACTGCTGTGATCATAACTTTAGGAAGTGAAACTCTGTTAGCAGTTGAGCTGCCTCTTCCAGTAAAGACTTCAACGCCTTGCTGAGTTCCTCTACCTGTTACATTTCCATATGTAAATCCAGTGCATCCTGCTGCTGCCATTGCCTCAAGTACTATATTTACTCTTTCAGGTCTTACGACTGCATCAATTCTTATCATAATTAACTCCTTTTGCTAATCAGCTCCATCAGCGACATAACCTCTTTCGCTATGATCGCTTAAGTCTAATCCTTGATCTTCTTCATTTTCTTCTGATCTAAGACCTAAGCCTGGGATCATATCTAAAATCTTAAGGATAACTATACTTACAATTAATGAATATGCTACGGTTGAAACGATCATTATAAAGTTTTCTACTAGAAGGTCTGATGAACCATTAATTAGACCTCCGTTAGTAGCAAATATTCCTGTTCCAATTAATCCCACAATTCCTCCAATACCATGAACGGCAAATACATCTAGAGCATCATCAAGATTCACTTTACTCTTGAAATAAACAGCATAGAAAGTTATTATCCCTGTAATAATTCCTAGATAAAGAGAAGATTCAACACCTATGAATCCTGAAGCAGGTGTTATTGTAGCTAAACCTGCAATCGCACCGGTAGCTGCACCAACTCCACTAACTTTCCCTCCATGAAACATTCCGAGTATAACCCAGATCATCATTGCAGTTGCAGCACAAGTATTTGTTACAAGAAATGCTGAAACAGCTAAACCATCTGCAGCTAATCCTGATCCTGCATTAAATCCAAACCATCCAAACCACAAGATCGAAGCTCCTAATATTACATAAGGAACATTGTGAGGCTCGACACCTCTTTCTATGTTTCTTCTTCTACCTACTAAAGCTGCAGCAGCTATAGCAGCCATACCTGCATTAATATGAACTACCGCACCACCTGCAAAATCAAGAGCACCTCTTTTGAATAACCAACCGTTAGAATCCCATACCCAATGTGCTATTGGTGCATAAACAAATGTTATCCAGAGTACTAAAAAGATCATATATGTCTTAAATTTAAATCTTTCACAAAAAGCTCCCGTAATTAGAGCAGGAGTAATAATTGCAAACATCATTTGAAATATAGCAAATACTTGATCATCAGGAGAGTCTACACCTCGCAATGCGAAATTATTTAAGCTCCCTATAAGATTGCCTCCGCCCTCTCCAAATGAAAGAGTATAACCCCAAAGTACCCAAATAACACTAACAAGTCCCATACAAATAAATGAATACATTATTGTTGAAACAACATTTTTTCTTCTGACTAATCCGCCATAAAAGAAAGCAAGACCTGGAGTCATAAAGAGTACCAAAGCAGAACAAGTTAACATCCACGCTATTGAACCAGAATCCATAAATATCCCCCTTAAAATTCTTATTATTACATTTTGTTATAAAAATGTTTCAAAAATGTTAACTCAATTAATATGAAAAAAATTTTCTAGGATGAGGTTTCATATTTTATGATGATTATGTAAAATTATAGAATATGAAAAAATCATTAAACATCTTATTATATTTATCTTCGTTCAGCTTATTATTTGTAGCATGTAGCCATAGTCATGATGACTTGAGTCATAACCATGATGATCATAACTCGTACATTACAATAAATAGTATTTTAGAACGAACTTAGAATTGAAATGCTTTTTATAAAAATAATTTTATTACCAGTAAAGATTCTATTACTACCAGTTAAGATATTGATCAAGTCTTTAATTCCTGGGAAAAATTAACCTATTTATTTTTAGCCCTAATAATCAGCTTAAATTCATAAGATGCATTCTCAGAATTTCCTTGTTGAATTCTCATCACATAATCCCCAGAATCTAATACTACTTTATCTCTATTACTATCCATATTTTTTGAATAATAAAGTATATTTTGACCAACTTTGTTATAGTTTGATTCTGGACCAAAATGGCCATAAGATAACATTTTAGTTATATCATCTTCGGCTGTAAATTTATCATTTTTTTGAATAGCAAAAAATGCTATTTTATCTTGCCCATAATAGTCAATTAGATTAATTGCTTCAACGAAGAAATTTTCTTTGACTGTAAATCCAACATAATCTCTATTATTGTCTCCAAAAATATTAGAAATAGTAGTATCTTTATCAAGTATTCCAATGATTGAAGGATCATAAGGATTATCTGAATAATCATCCGGAAATATTTTTTGTATCGGAACTGCAGTTGGGGCTGGCAAAGCAGTAGATGCAGGTAAAGGAGTTGATGGTGGAATAGACGTTGCTGCTGGCAAAGCAGTAGATGCAGGTAAAGGAGTTGATGGTGGAATAGGAGTGTCTGAAATAAGTATTACAGTTTCATTAGTAGAGGGTCCGCATGCAGTAAATAATAATATGGTTAGAACAATAAATCTTCTCATGTAAAAATAATAACAATTTACAAGCAAAATTTAAATTTAAATGATTTATTGTTAATTATTTACAACCAAGTAGTTATAGTTTTGAAGTCTTTTCTAGTTTTTTTGGAATTAGATTTGGGATATCCAACTGATAGAACTCCAACTATCTTAAGTTGATCCTTAAGTTTTAATATCTCATCAAGGTTAGAAATTTTACAAATTTTTCCTGTAGACCATCCAACTCCAAGCCCCATTTCCGTAGCCGTTAATTGAATATTTTGAATAGCACAACACACAGCTCCATAGTTTTCTTCAGTAATTTCGTCATTTTCCCCCAATAAACTGTAAACAAAAATAAGCGGCGGGGAAGAATAAATTTGATCATAAATTTTATCTTTTTGATCTTGAGTTAGTTTATTGCCTGAGCTGCTCTCTTGCAATGAAATAATTCCTTCAGAAATTTTATTTCTTAATGATGAACCTTTACCAACAACATAAAATCTCCAAGGTTCTGTATTTCTATGATTTGGTGCCCAAATAGCAGATTCTAATAAAATTTCTATTTGAGAATTATCAATTTCTCTATCTTCAAAAATTTTAGTATTTCTTCTATTTTTAATAATGTCTAATATTTCTGGTGATTTTTTCATAATAATTTCCTTATTTAAAAAATTGTCTACCACATCAGTATACTTTATAAGATAAATATATAATCTTCTTTTTGATAAAATTATAAATATACAAAAAAAATATTATGGATCTAAAAAATATAAAATTAGCAGATTGGGTTTTTGTAATTGTTGAAACTATTATAATTGCATTTGGGTTATTCACAATTATTGGATCTCAGTTAGATAAATCTGAAGCAAAAAGAAGAAAATTTGAAGAAGCTACAAGTATAACTCAACAAATGTATTTTCAAGAACTTCAATTATTAGCTTCAATAGAAATGATTTTTGGAGCTCTAATATTGGTTTTAGCCTCTATATTCGTCTTTATTTACTTTAAGATTATAAAAAAATAGTTATCAGTAATGAAGAATTATTTTCAAGATAAACTCTATGGTAATAATTGCTATGGTTGTGGAGCTTGGAATAAAGAAGGCTTAAGAATTAAATCATTTTGGGAAAAAGATGAATCCGTATGTATTTTTGATCCAAAACCTCATCATGCGGCTATGCCACCAGATGTAATGAATGGTGGCACCATTTCAGCTCTAATTGATTGCCATTGTGTTTGTTCATCAATTGCTGACGCTTATAGATTTGAGAGACGAGAAATTGGAGAAGGAGAAACAATTTGGTATGCAACTGCGACATTAAATATTCAATTTAAAAAGCCAACTCCAATTGACGGACCAGTAACAATTAGAGCAAGATTAATAGAAAGAAAGCCTAAGACTACTTTATTCTATGCTGATTTTTTTTCTCATAAAGGTGAATTAACATGTACTGGTGAAGTTTTGTCAGTCAGAGTTTCTAAAAAATGGTCTGATCCCAAAGGTTTTTTTCACTAAGATAGGAAATTTATGGAAAATGAACTTGAAATGATTCAAACTCTATTTGAGTATCAAAATTTTGGATTAGCTCCATTCCCCATAATGCCATTTTCAAAAGAAATCCACAAAGGTAATAAAGGAAAAATATTTTTTGATAACGCACAATCTGGTATTCAAATGTCAGAGGAGGAAATATATGATTGGTTTGGTGAAAAAAAATTAGATAACTGTGGACTTATTTGTGGTGAAGAAGGGAATCTTTCAGTTCTAGAATTCGAATCAGACACTGTAATAATTAGATTGATGAGTCTAATTGAAAAAGAAAGTTTAGATAAAATTTCAAATCTAATTTTTTATAACTTTCTAGAAAATTTATATAGTTCTACAACTTTTATAAGAACTCCAGATAAGAAAATACAGTTTTGGTTTAAGTTTTCAAAAAATTTACCAAGTTTTTTTTGGAATAATAATAAATCTATAAAAATACTAGAAGGTATAAATATTTATTCCAGTGGTTACATTGTGGCACCACCTTCATTCATAAGAAAAAACAACTTAATTGGACAATATGAAATTGAAGAAGGAAAACCTCCAGTTGAATTTCCAAACGAAATAACCTTTTTTAAAAAATTATTATCTGAATAATTTGAGATCATTTATGGGCCAAATTCTGAGAGCAATTTGTCCCTGGATTCTTTCAAGTGGTACGCATCCAAATTGCCTAGAGTCATTTGACAAAATTCTGTTATCACCTAAAACAAAAATGCAGTTTTCTGGTATTTCTATTGGAAATCCCATTTTAGGTGAGGTTAAAGTCATTCCTCTTGGTTGGATAACATCATTTACGTATACAGTTTGGTTGCGAATATCAACTTTATCATTTGGCAGTCCAATTACTCTTTTGACTAACTCGACATCATTTTCTTTTTTAAAAGCTATAATAGATTCTTTTTTTGGCAAAGATAAGATAACTTCTTTTTCAATTAAGGGTAAATATAAATGATTCAATCTAAATACTAAAATTTTATCTCCATCGTTAAGTGTTGGCTCCATTGATCTACCATTTACTTCAAATGGTACAAATAATAAAGAAATAATTATGACTATCATTGATGATAGAATCATTGTTTTTGAAATTGATAAAAGATTTTGAAGCATATTTTTTTTTATTTACAAACAATTCTATATTGTTTATAAAAATTCTTGACATAGATATAGAAAAAATTTTCTGATGTTTCTACTATAAATCAGGGTATAAATCGTTTAAATTTTAATATAATCTTAAGGAAGTTACATACCAAAGGGGAATTATGGTTTTTTCAGATAAAGATATAAAAAATGCAATACAAGCTGGAATTATCGGAATAGATCCATATTTTGAAAAAGATGTTCAACCAGCAAGTGTTGATCTTCACCTAGATAAAAAGCTACTGATTTTTAATAATTCAAATGCTCCATATATAGACTTAAAGAAAGAGCTTCCAGATCTTAATGAACCAATAATAATAAAAGGTGATGAGCCTTTTATTATACATCCAGGAGATTTTGTACTAGGTTCTACATTAGAAAAAATTAGTATCCCTAATGATATGGTTGCTAGGATTGAAGGAAAAAGTTCATTAGGAAGATTAGGTTTATTAATACATTCAACAGCTGGTTTTGTAGATCCTGGTTTTAGTGGGAATTTAACATTAGAATTAGCGAATGTTTCTAGATTACCAATAACTCTTTATTATGGGATGAGAATAGGTCAAATTTCCTTTCAAAAAATGGTCTCTGAAGCTGAAAAACCTTATGGATCTCCTGAATTAAAAAGTAGATACCAAGGTCAACTAGACCCTACTGAAAGTAGAGTTTTTAAGGACTTCGAAAAACAGATTTCAAAAAAAGAATAAATGGATGAAGAAAAATTTCAGCAACTAGCTATTGATCTTGCTAATAAATCTATTGGCAAAGTATCACCACGACCTCCCGTTGGAGCAGTCATAGTAAAAGATGGAAAAGTTGTAGGTCAAGGTAGAACAAAAATAAGTCCTGGTGATCATGCTGAAGCTGAAGCTATTACAGAAGCATCAAATAAAGCCAATGGTGCAACGATTTATTGCACATTAGAACCTCATAATTTTTTCAGTAAAGACGAAGCTTGTACAAAAAAGATAATAGATTCAGGTATTGTAAAAGTCTCTTGCCCAACAATTGATATTAATCCAAAAGTAAATGGTAACGGCTTCGAAGAATTACGTAATGCAGGCATAGAAATAGAAAATAATTGGAATGATTATCAAAAAAAACAATGTGAAGAACTTTATGAATCTTATAACTTTAAAATTTTAAATAATAGACCATTAATTTCAATTAAGTTAGCTATGACTCTTGATGGAAAAATAGCAACAAAAAATAATGATTCTAAATGGATTACTAATGAAAAATCAAGGCTAAAAGGTCATGAACTGAGAGGAATTAGTGATGCAATAATTACTGGAATAAACACAATAATTTCAGATGATCCAAAAATGAATTCAAGGGGGATTAAAATTTATGATGGAAACCCTAAGTATAGAGTCATATTAGATAATGATGGGAAATTAAATAAAAATCATCAAATTTATAAAGATAAAAATTTAGGTAAGATTGTTTGGTTTACAGGCAAAAGTGTAGATAGATCCCAACTACCTGATCATATAATGCACATTAAATCTTCTAAAATAAAAATTGAAATAAATGATGTAATAAAAGAATTAGATATTCTAGGTTGCAACAGTATACTAATTGAGGCAGGGGGAACTCTTGCTGGATCATTTTTTGATAAAAGATTAGTAGATAAAGTATATGCTTTTATATCACCTAGTATTTTTGGAGGTAAAAAAGCTCCTAATGCTATTGAAGGTGAAGGTATAGATAAAATTAAAGAAAGAATTAATTTGAAAATTTCATCCATAGAACAACTAGATGAAGATATACTTATTATAGGAAGAACTCATTAAATAATGTTTACTGGAATAGTAGAAGAAGTTGGAAAAATTCATTCAATTAAGGGTGAAGAAATTTCTATAAAATGTAAAAAGATATTGGAAGGCTCTAAAATTGGAGATTCAATATCAGTTTCCGGTGTTTGTCTTACTATTACTGTTATTAATGAAGATAGCCTTAACTTTCAAATATCAGAAGAAACTAGAGCAAAAACAACTTTTGGTATTGAAGAGAATCAAAGTCTTGTAAATTTAGAGAGAGCAGCTACTTTTGAATCTAGAATAGGTGGACATAATGTTGAAGGACATGTAGAAAATACTGGAATTTGTAAATCAATAAAAAAAATTAAAGATAGTACAATAGTAACTTTTGAAGCTGATTCGGAAATAATAAATAATATAATAGTAAAAGGTTATGTAAGCATTGATGGAACAAGTTTGACTGTAAACGAAATAGACGGAAATTTATTTAAAGTTTCTCTTATTCCACATACAATAGCTGAAACTACCTTCAAAAATATTAAAATAGGACAGTCAGTTAATATAGAAACTGACGTGAATGCAAGATACATTAGGAAATATGTTGAGGAAATAATGGAGAAGCGTTTAAATGAGTGATCAATTGGATAATAAACCACCTGCTAGCAAACAAATTAAATCTGTTGAAACTGCCATTGAGTACTTTAAAAAAGGTAAGATGGTAATAATAGTTGATGATGAAGGTAGAGAAAATGAGGGTGACCTAGCATTACCCGCTCAAGATTGTACTCCAGATAACATTAACTTTATGGCAACTATTGCTAGAGGATTGATATGCACACCATTAGATGGAGATATTATTGATAATCTAGAGCTTGAACCCATGGTAACTAGAAATACTGAATCAATGGGTACTGCATTTACCGTTTCTGTAGATGCATCTTCTGGAATTGAATCAGGAATTTCAGCTAAGGACAGATCAAATACTGTTAGGAAATTAAGCGATACAAAATCTACTAGAGAAGATTTTGTAAAACCTGGACATATTTTCCCATTAAGATATCAAAAAGGTGGAGTATTAGTAAGAGCAGGACACACTGAAGGATCTGTAGATTTAGTAAAATTATCGGGAAAAAGACCTGCTGCTGTCATATGTGAAGTTATGAATGAAGATGGAACTATGGCACGAATAGATGATCTAAAAAAAGTCTCGGAAAAATACAATCTTCCTATAGTTTCTATTGAAGATATTATTGCCTACAGAATAGCAAAAGAAAATTTGGTTTCAATAGTATCAGAAGCTAAGCTTCCAACTAAATTTGGAGAATTTACCGCATATGGGTTCAAATCTGAAGTAGATAAATCTGAGCCAATAGCTTTAGTCAAAGGTAATATAGACAAGAATAAACCTACTTTGGTTAGAGTTCATTCAGAGTGTGCTACTGGAGATTTATTAGGATCCTTAAGATGCGATTGTGGAGATCAATTAGAATTAGCCTTAGAAAAAATTTCTAAAGCAGAAGCAGGAGTATTTGTTTATATGAGGCAAGAAGGTAGAGGCATTGGGCTAATTAATAAATTAAGAGCTTATAATTTACAAGATGAAGGATTAGATACAGTTGATGCAAATCTCTCTCTCGGATTTCCAATGGACTTAAGAAACTATGGTATTGGAGCACAAATACTAAGAAATCTTGGTGTAAAGAAATTTGATTTATTGACTAATAATCCCAAAAAAGTAGTTGGTCTTGAAGGATTTGGTTTAGAAATAAATTCTACGGTAAATATATCTGCTGAAAAAAGACCTGAAAATAAAAAATATTTAGAGACAAAAAAAACAAAAATGGGGCATGAAATTGAGTAAACAACCAGGATTTATGGCGAGCCTAAGCTCAGATCCATCAAAAATCAAAATAGCTATTATAAAAGCAAAATTTAACTATGAAATTACTGAAGAAATGGAAAATTTAGCAATAGATAGGCTTAAAGAATTAGGTGTAAAAAATATATCAAGTTATGAAGTCCCTGGATCTTATGAATTACCCTATGCAGCAAATAAAGTTATAGACAATTATGATGGTGCTATTGTCATAGGATGCCTTATTAAGGGAGAAACTGATCATTACGAATACATTTCAAATAGTGTTTCACAAGCTATACAGGATGTGATTATAGAATCTAAGAAACCTATTATATTTGGTGTATTAACTGTAAAAAATTATGATCAAGCCAAAGCAAGAATTAAAAATTCTATAACTTACGCTGAAAACGCTATAGAAGTTATTTGTAATTTCTAAATTAAACCTACTTCTTTAGCTCTAGAAATTAATTCTTTAGTTTCTGAATCTGTTAATCTTCGATTTGGAAGTATAGATCTACCACAATCTATTTCTAAAATTTCAGATAATAAAGCTTTTGAAGCGTCTGCAGCAGAATTATAAGATTTTAAGACACTTACTTTTTTCGTTACTTCTTTTTGCTTCTCTTGAGCCTTTTCAATATCACCTGCTACCCATGCTTTGTAAAGTTCATTATAAACAGAAGGAATAATTGAAAGAGGAGCATCAACCGTTCCAACTGCACCAAGTGTAAGAGAAGGCAAAGGTAGAAATCCATTTCCAGAAAAACAAGCAAGTCCCATATTTTTAAAAATAGGAATCATAGCTTGATTTGCAGCAGAATGCTTTAATCCTGCTACATTGGGGACTTGATCTACAACTTTATCCATAGAAACTTGGCCAGGGGCACCTGCATTTCCTGGTACAAATTCTACACCTGTAATCTGAGGAAGATTGTAAACGAAAAATGGTAAATTATCACAAGCATCTGAAATTTCTTTATAGAAATCTATAACTCCTTGCTCATCAGTAGGATATAAAAAAGGAGGTAATAAACAAATTGCATCACATCCAGAATCTTTAGCAGCCTTAGCTCCAGCAATGGAGAGTTCAGTAGTTATCCCACCGACATGCATTATAGTTTTTACTCTTCCTTTGCAAACATCTGCTGAAATTTCTGCTGTTTCTCTTCTTTGCCTTTCAGATAGTATAGGCCCTTCTCCGGTAGTTCCGGCAAGCCAAAATCCTCCTGCCCCATTTTGAATATCAAACTCCAAAATGCCCCTTAATGCTTCCTCTCTAATTCCTTCACCCTGATGAACAGGAGTAGGGTTAGCAGGGAAAAATCCTTTATAATCTTCAATATCTTTTGCTATCATCGAAAAACCTCACTATCATATAACTAATAAACATAAACAATTAAAAGGATTATACAATTGACAAGCCCTGTAGACAATTGGGAAATTATAGATAATAAATTATTCAGAAGATATGAATTTAAATCATTTATGGATGCAATTGATTTTATTAATAAAGTTGCTGAAATAGCTGAAAAAATGGATCATCACCCGTTAATTAGAAATGTATATAATTCAGTAGAATTTGAACTATGGAGTCACGATCAAAACAAAATAACAGACTCTGACTATTCCTTAGCAAAAGAGATCGAAGCATTAAGTGAAGGTAAAGTATGAATTTCAGAATAGCGATAATTAAGTGTTTTATGCTCTATTTTGTATTTAAGGGTAGAGCAAAAAGGGCTGAATTTTGGTGGTTTTTCTTATTCCTGATGATACTAGGTGTAATGACATCAATAATCGACTCAACCCTTGGAACACAAATAGTTACAAACGATATGGGAACCATTACTGAAGTAGATGACCAAAAAACAGGGATTTTTTCTACAGTTGTTCAACTAATAACTTTTATACCTGGGTTAGCAGTTGGGGCTAGAAGACTTCACGATACTAATCGATCTGGATGGTGGCAACTTTTATGGATAGTAATATTAATTGGCTGGATTCCATTGTTTATATTTTTCGCATCTTCAAGTAAAAATGATGAAGGAGTGAATTACAATAAATTCGGTACTGAAGAAGAATAAGATTATTAAGTGACTAAATTTTCAAAACAAAAGATAAATAAATTAGGAGATCATTTACATAATCTGTATGTCCCTGAAAGATTACCAGGGTGCTCAGTTTTAATTAATTACAACAATGAAGAAGTATATTATTACGAAACCGGATTAAGTGATCTAAAAAGAAAAAAAAATATAAATAGAGATTCTATTTTCAGAATTTACTCAATGACAAAACCATTAACTAGTATGGGAATAATGCTTTTACTAGAAGAAGGCAAAATCAAAATAGAAGATGAAGTTGAAAAATATATACCTGAATGGAAAGACTTAAGTGTTTACCAATCAGGTTCGATAGAAAACTTAATTACTGAGCCACCAAAAAGAAAAATGATAATTCATGATTTATTAACTCATAGATCTGGTTTGACTTATCATTTTAATGAATCTGCTATAGCTCAACTATACCTAGATAAAGGGGTTACAATTGCAAGGTCTCCTGAAAAATTATCTCCTGATGAGTATATAAAGATTATTTCAGATATTCCTCTAGAATTTTCTCCAGGAGAATATTTTAATTACTCTATCTCTACAGATATTTTAGGATTCATAATAGAAAGAATTTCTGGCATGACTCTAGAAGAATATCTAAGAGAAAAAATCATTATTCCACTTGGAATGAATGATACTACTTTTCATATTGATAAATCTAAATTAGATAGGTTTAGTTCATGTTATATATACGATGAAATAGCTGATAAATATATTCTGCAAGATGATTCTATAGAAACCAGTTACTTAGAAAAACCAAGAAGTTTTTCAGGTGGAGGTGGTTTACTTTCTACAATCGATGATTACATGAAATTTTGTAATCTAATTCAAAATAATGGATCAACAGATAAAGAAAATATTATAGGCTCAAGAACATTAGACTATATGATTTCTAATCAATTAAATCATGGTGAAGACCTGCATCAAATAGGAAAAGGTAGATGGGGTAAAGAAGAATTTAAGGGTGTGGGATTTAGCTTGGGAGGATCAGTAGTTCTAGACCCTGTTGAAAATATGAGCATAAGGTCTAAAGGAGAATTTGCATGGGGTGGTGCGGCATCAACAGCATTTTGGATTGATAAAAAAGAAAATATTAGTGTTGTATTCATGACACAAATGTTAAGTTTCCCTTACAGTGATAGCTTAAGAAAAGAACTCAGAACACTGGTTTATCAAGCATTAATTTAATGAAATCCATCCTTATAACTGGAGCAACATCTGGAATTGGTAATCACTTAATTAAGATTTTGGCAAATTCAGATTACAAAATTTATTTTATTGGTAGAAATAAATTAAAGTGCGAAAAATTAGTAGAAGAATTAAGAAATAAATATAGCTATAAAGCAGAATATTTCTTATGTGATTTTTCAGATCTTTCATCGGTTAAAACAGCATGTAATAAAATCTTAAAAAGTCTAAAAAAAATAGATGTTCTAGTAAATAACGCTGGTAAAGTTTACTTTAGTTATGGAAAAACTCATGATAACTTTGAACGATGTTTTCAAATAAATTACTTATCTCATTTTCTTCTTACTGAAATTTTGATTCAAAATAAAATAATTACAGAACATTCACAAATCATAAATGTTTCCTCAGTAGCTCATGATCCAAAATCATCTATCAATAGTTTAGATGGTATAAAAAATAAAGACTTAATTGGGAAAATAAATTTCGAGGATATTAACTATGAAAAAGAAAATTTCAGAGGATTTTCTGGAATGTTTTATTCAAGGAGTAAAATGGCTCAAATAATGTGGACTTATCATTTATCAAAAAAACATAAAGATTTTTTTGTAAATGCTATTCATCCTGGATTATTAGGCAGTAATGTTATTAACGAAAGTGGTTTTTTAGGTAAATTAATAACTCCATTTTTCAAGCTTTTTTTCAGAAGTTCGAAAGAAGGAGCAGAAAATATTATTTATGTAATGAATAAAGTTTTTGAAGAGAATATATCTGGGAAATATTTCTCTGAAAAAGAAGAAAGTAAGTCTTTTGAAAAAACTTATGATCTAGACGATCAAAAAAAATTATATAAATTAAGTCAAAATTTGATTAATAAATTTTCATAGTGAAGGTTTTTATAGATAAAAAATTATGATATGAATAAATTATGAATAAAATTGAAGACAATTTAGAAAAAAATTTAGAGAAAATAAATAGGCCCTCTAGAAGAAATTATATTTTCTCTTTTATAATTTCTTTAATTTTAGCCATCATAATTAATAATCTTTGCTCAGTTACTATTGGGAACTTAATTAACTGGATATTTTCGTCTGAAATTATTTACTCAATATTTTTCTCACCAGTTATAAAATGTTTGTCTTTGATAATTAGCTTTAGATTGGCATATTCAAGATTTAATCAACTAAATATAAAACGAATAATCTTTTGGTTATGGATGACAGCGATTATTCACACAAATTATATAAATCTAAGAATAAATTACTCGCAAGAATCAAATTCATACAATGATTTTGAGCTTGTTATAAGAATAATTCTTGAAATTTTAGGATACGTTTTTGCAATCAATTATCTTAATAAGTTTTTTGACAAAAAAGAGCTAAAATGAAAATAATAAATAACTTTAGACAAAAGATAAAACAAAATCCAGTTTCATCAACCTTAATAATTATTTTAATTTTAGTAGTTATCACTCTTGGAGTTCCATACATACAGAACGATGATAAGTCTAAAGCTAATGAAGACTTGATTAATTCAATCACTAACCCTCAAAATATTCCTGGAGAATTCTTAAGCCTGACAGAAGATTTCTCTAATGATCAGATCAATAGTATTAAAGACTTAACAGATAAATTTTCTATAGAGCAAATAATCGAGCTTGAAAAAAGATTAGTTACCAACAATTTTGATCTTATTGACGTGACTATTGATGAAGAAAGTTCTGATGAATTTTTATCAGGTTCAATAAGTGTAAAAAAACAGTACGAAGAATTAAATCTTGATTACGAAAACTTAATAATTGATTATAAAAATCTAGCTAAAGAAAATGAAGAAATAAATGAAATAAATAATAAAAATAAAAATCAATTGATTTCAGTAGCTCTTGAAAATCAAAATCTAAAAAATAAAGCTACAAGTTTGGAAGAAAAAGTTTTAGAAATAAAAGAATTAAATGAAAATAATAATAAGAAATTATCAGATAATCATAAAGAAGAAATTTCTGTTCTTAATAGAAATATTAGTAATCTAAATGATGATATAGATGACTTAAACATTAAAATAGTAGATATAAGAGATTCTTATAAGACTGGAAATCAAATACTCTCTACAAAAGTTAGGACTGGTCAATCAGCTAATTTTAAATTTAATTGGCTAGAAATTGATAAATTGAGAGATTCTGAATCACGTTATCTAAGAATGGATTTGAACGATATTACAGAGGTTAATCCTTATAACTTTAGGTTAATGAATTATCTTCCAACAGGAAGTATGATTCCTTTATTAAAAGAAGATACTTTAGGCTTAGTTCATAAAACAAATGAAGATGATGAATTTTTTGTTGGTGACATAGTAAGTTATGTCCCCCCTTCCTTCGATGATTCTCCTGGCGATATGGAAGGCTGTGATTTAGGATTAGAATCAATAGCAAAAACTAATTATAATCATGTATCTCATAGAATTATAGATAAGCGATGGGATGAAGAAGATGAAGATTGGAACTATTTACCAAAAGGTGATCAGAATGCTCTTCATGACGGATGTTTCATCAAAAGCAAAGATATTAAATATAAATTAGAAATGCTAATAAAAATAAATAACTAATTTATTAATTAGAGAGATTCAGAATATGATAGTAAAATGGAATTCAAGATAAATTTCTTAAGAAATTTGCCCATTAGTCTAGCGGTAGGACATCAGACTCTGAATCTGAGAGCCCAGGTTCGAATCCTGGATGGGCAGCCATGCCCCGTTGGTGTAGTGGCCTAACACGCCGCCCTCTCAAGGCGGAGATCACGAGTTCGAATCTCGTACGGGGTACCAATAATTTTAAATTTTTCCAATATAATGAATAATTATGAAGAATAATGAGCTTACATTTGATCTAGCTATTATTGGAGCAACCCCAGCAGGCATTGCTTCAGCAATAACAGCAGGTCGAAAAAGACTCAAAGTTGTCTTGATTTCATCAAATGACCAATTAGGCGGAATACTAACTAATGGTCTAGGCGTTATGGATAGACTATACACTGGTTTTCGTTCTCCTATTTTTAATGAGATTTCTGAAAATATCATTGGATATTATATAAATAAATATGGTGAAAATTCAGAACAAGTCAAGGTTTGTAAAGATACAAGGTTAACATTTGAGCCTCATGTAGCTGAGTATATTTTTAATAACTTAATTGAAGAAAATAAAAACATCAAAGTTTTCAAATCTTTTATTCCAAATAAAGTTGATGTCAAAAAAAATGAAATCAAATCAATAACGCTTAATTCCATTGAAAAAGATGAAGAAATCAAAATAATTGCAAAAACATTTATTGATGCTTCTTATGAAGGTGACTTAATCGCTCTTTCAGGAGCTCCATTAACTATAGGAAGAGAGTCAAGAGAAGAGTTTAATGAACCTCATGCGGGTCGTATTTTTTCGACTCATGGCTTTGGTGCATTTCCATTAGAAGCATCAGAAGGAAATCTTAATTTAGATACTTTTCCAGTTACATCTCAATTGATTTTTAGTGGCAGTACAGGAGAAGGAGATAAAGCGATCCAATCATTTACTTATAGAGTTTGCTTAACTTCTGATCCTGATCAAATGATACCTATTATGAAACCGAAAAATTATAAGCGTGAAAATTATTTGGGAATTATAGAATCAGAAAAGGAATCAAGAAAAAAATCTCACAAATTAAAAAGTCAGCTAATAATAAATGATGTAAGAAACTATAAAATTAGAGGGCCTAAAATACCTAATAATAAAATCAGTTGGAATGATGGTAATTTACCTGAAATAAATCATCCCTATCCAGAAGCAGACTTTAAAACTAGATTACATATTTCTAAATTACATCGAGAACATGCACTTGGACTTTTATATTTCTTTCAAAACGATAAAGATGTTCCCAAAGAAATAAAAGAGGCTTCAAATAAATGGGGATTACCAAAAGATGAATTTACAGATAATGAAAATTTTCCTAAAGAAATGTATGTTAGAGAAGGTAGAAGAATTAGAGGAAGATATATTTTTTCTGAAAAAGATGCATCATTGTCATCAGATTTTGAAAGAACTCCTATTCAAAAGGACTCAGTCGCAATAGGTGACTGGCCAATGGACTCTCATGAATGTAATGCAAATAGACAAGCTGGTAGTTTGGCTGATGGAAAGATTTTATTGTCTGAAAAAACAAGACCATCTCAAATACCATTTAGGACCTTGTTACCACAAAAAATAGATAATCTTATTTCTACATTTTGTGTCTCAGCAACACATGTAGCATTTGGAACAATTAGAGTTGAGCCAACATTAATTCAACTAGGAGAAGTTGCTGGTTTTGCCTCATTTGAAGCATTAATTCAAAAAATAAACGTAGCAGATTTAGATCCCAATAGATTACAAACAAAATTATTAGAAAGTAATTTTGAAATTTCATTCTTTAACGACCTAAATCATTTGAATCATCACAATAAATCTATAAATTATTTAGGAAGTAAAGGATTCTTTACAGATTACAATTCAAATAAAAATATGGATATTTCTAAATCAGTTGCAGAACAATGGGCAAAAGGTTTTATAAAACTTTTTGATAAAGATTTTGATCCAAATATTCTAGCTAAGAATATTTATATTTCAAAAAAAGAGAATCATAAATCAATCACAAATAATGAATTTATTGAGATGATAAAAAATGAAAATTGTAAAAATAAATTAAGCTTGAATTTTGAAAAAATTAAACAAAATAATGAAAAAAAAATAACAATAGGTGAAGCATCAGAAATAATATACTCATTACACAAAACTAATATTTCTTGAGATTATAAAGAAAACAAATGGAGAAAAAATGAAAATAGTAAATATAGAATCTTTTCCAATTAGAGTATCTAATCAGTCAGATAAAGGAAGAAAAATAGATACAAAAAATATTAATACTGCAATGCTTGCAAATAATGAACTTTCTGAAAAAGCTGATTCTTACGAAGCTGAAAATAAATCAGATACAAAAAGACATCTTGAAGTAAAATCTATGGATAGTTATGAAACTATTATCAAAGATATGGGTGAATATTATATAGATGATGGTTCAAATACTTCTATATATTCTAAATCACACGAAACAACAGTAGTAAAAATAGAAACTGATACAGGTATTATTGGATGGGGTGAAGCTCAATCTCCTGTTAGTCCTAATACTTCAGCAACAATAATTAAAGATATTGTTACTCCATTAACAATTGGCAAAAATATTTTTGATGTTGAGGCAATTTGGCATAAAAATTACACTGCAAAAAGGGAAAGAGGTCATTACACAGGTTTTTATATTGATGCAATTTGCGGAGTAGATATAGCAATTTGGGATGCTATAGGAAAGGCATTAAATATGTCTACCGCACAAGCTATGGGAGGAATTCATAGAAATAAAGTATCTCTTTACAACGGAATTGGAGGTACTATCCCAGAAGAAGTAGCCGATCAAGCAGAATGGTCTGTAAGTAAAGGCTATAAATATCTTAAGATGCATCTAAAAGAAGATATAGACAATACTATTGAGATAGTAACTAAGGTTAGAGAAAGAGTTGGAGAATCCATAGGGCTAATGCTAGATGTTCATATGGGGTTTGATACATTCAATGCAATTAAGCTAGGAAAAGAATTAGAAAAAATTAATCTTTTATGGCTAGAATCACCTTCAGACCCAATAGATATTCCAGGTTTATGTGAAATTTCTAGATCTTTAGATTTACCAATTGCTAATGGTGAATGGACAAGAACAAAATACGAAATGAGAGAAATATTTGAAAAAAGAGCTTATGATATTTCAATGCCAGATATAGCTAGAACTGGTCTAACAGGAGGAAAACAAATTGCAACAATTGCTGAATTGTATAACATTCCTATTTCACCTCATGTTGGTGGAGGAGGGATAGTATCTATTGCAGCCACATTACAGTATTCATTAGGTATTCCAAATTTTCTGATTATGGAACATTCAGAA
>RQOS01000045.1 GCA_008373205.1 SAR202 cluster bacterium | reverse complement strand
CCAAGATCTTTCATCAAATCTGCTGGTAAATATATTTTATTATCTGTGTCATCCAGAACTTTAATCATATCACCATCAAAGGTAATTTTACTGCCTGCATTTTCATTTACCTTTGAACCTTTGAAGAATGTGGGACCATCTTTGATAGTCCAAAGAGTTAATCCTTTAATTTGTTCATAGTGCGATTGATTTGGTTTTGTAGTAAGTAGGGTTACAATAATTCCTATTGAAACACATGCGACAACATTATATAAGGCTCTAATATACGACCATGGTTTTGCTTCAACATATTCTATCCCATGAGAAAAAGGCTGAACTAATGTTTGAGGATACTCGATCCCAAGAAAAATGAATGCTGCACCTAGCACAAACGTTAACACAGCTGCTTTTGATGAATAACGTGTCCAGCAAATGCCAAGGAAAATAACCGTAACCATTGGTGGAGTTACTACACTATGAAATGCTCCATGAGCTTCATAAATAGTGCCATATTGTGCAAATAAAAATGCTGCTTGAATCCCAACAAAAGTGACAAGCAAAGAAGTAAACATTGACACTCTTAAGCGTGTTTTTTCAGAAGGATTCTTACTCAGTGGCGTGTATACATCGTTTACAGCAACAGCTGCTGATGCATTAATTTGAGAGTCCAAACTAGACATTAATGCTGCTACTACCGCAGCAACCAAAAATGCGAAGATTGCTTCTGAATTTGCAACTAAAGATGCAACCACTGTAAATACACCATTTGCATTTCCATTGGGAAGTAAATCTGTAATTAATCCAGGGGATATATTCTCAATAGCCCTAGCAAGCCAACCAGAATTTGAAACAGCTACTGTTCCAATTGGCAAGAAAACCAATACGTTCATCATGGTTGCCCTTCTAGCATGAATAACAGATCGTGAGGCTAAGAATCTCATAATTACAGCCTGATTCATAAATGCAAATCCCACTGAACCTACTACACCATCTTGCCAGAAAATTCCAACAAAATTAAAGTCAGGTGGTGAATTAAAATCAGCTAATGGTAATTTATTTGTTGTTGATAAATTGCTCCAGAAAAGATCAAATCCGCCTATATATGCAAGACCTAAACCAAAAATTAATAACCCAGCAAATAATAGAATAACTCCTTGTAAAAAATCTGTAAAGATGATAGCCGTTTGTCCACCTAGAGATACATAAGTACCAGAGATAATAGCAACCACAATAATAATCGTATTGATTTCCCATCCCAATATTGGTTGTAATAAAGACCCGAGAGCTAATAACCCAATACCGATATATCCGATAAGATATAAAAGCATCGTAATAGTAGATAAATTTCTAACAGTGGAATTAAATCTTCTTTCAAAATATTCAGGAATAGAGTTGACTTGCATGTAGTAAATAATTGGAATCCAACCAAATAATAACAATGGCATAAAAAACCAATCATTCATATAGGTCATTGTAGATGAAAATCCATACTCAAAGCCTTTGGATGCATATTTAGCAAAACTGTGAGAACCAACTCCGGTTGCTAACATCGACATTCCAATTAACCACCAGGAAAATCTTCTACCACCAAAGAAAAAATCTTCCGTTGATTGATTGTTTCGAGCAAAGAATAATCCAGCACCTAAGACAAAGAAAACATAAGCAGTTAAAATCACCCAAAATAATTCTGATGTAGGTATCGTGTTCATGTGATCTTCTTAGTTAATAAAAACACATTAAATATGTATAAGGATAAAATAACTATATAAAGTTGAGGATAATCATTTAGCGCTGAGATAGTCATCAGTAAATGAATTGATGTAACATAAATGAATCCCCATATCAAAATTTGAATCCATATTTTATATTGATTCCAAAATTCTTTTCCGCCATATGCTTTAAATATAGCAAAAAGACCTCCACCAAAAATAAGTATACCGAATCCATACTGATATATGAATGGAAGCCATGAATGTGAAAATAAATCCATTACAATTCTTCCTTAAATAATTTTAATAGTTGTTCAAAAGTATCTTCTAAGGTTTGTGGCATAACTTTTGTATTTCCAATAACTGGCATAAAAGATGTATCTGATTTCCATCTCGGGACTATATGAAAATGTAGATGAGATTCTATTGAAGCGCCAGAACCTTCACCTATATTTGCCCCGAAATTAAATCCATCACAATTAAAGTTAGTTCTTAAAATTTTCATTACTTTTTTTGACAATGTAATTACCTCAGATAAAACATTATCTTCTAAATCTTCAAATTTATCAACTTCATTAAATGGAATAACCATTAAATGTCCATTGTTATATGGGTAATAATTCATAATTACGTAACAATATTTTGCACGATGCAAAATAAGGTTCTTTTTGTCATTTTCTTCATTAGCAAAATCAGAAAAAATCTTTTGAGAATCCTGTTTTTTATTTTTCAGGTAATCCATTTTCCATGGAGCCCATAAATGTTTTTGATCAGTCATATACTTTATCTGTTTTTGCTTGATTTATTAAATCTCTTAATAATGGCTTAATATAAACATTCTCAAGGTTAATTTGACTAAAACACTTTGCTAAAACATATAATCTTTGCTCAAGTGGTTTATGCTTATTAATTACTATTGTATCATTTGAAAAAAGTAAACAGTTATCTCCGTTAAAATCACCCTTGTCATGAATAATTTTAATATTACACTTTTCACCTAACTCTAAAAAATCTTCTAATAATTGAAGTTTCTTTTTACTTGGTTTTCTTTTCATTTTCCGATTCCGGTAAGGTCACTACTACTTCTTATTTTACTTCCCAATCCATCAACCATTTTAATATTATATTTTTTCATTACTGCGGTTTCTGGAATTTCATCTAAAGATCTATCCCCTCCATTAGCAAAAATATCAGGTTTAATAATCTCTAAGCTCTTACAAACACTACCATCAGTATCAACACTTAAAAATACCTCATCTACAAACCGAAGTGCAGCAACAATTTCCATTCTATCTTTTTCATGCATAAAAAATTCACCTTTTTTTAGCTCAGCTTGAAGATTATTATTAATAATAACAATTAATTTATCTCCAAGATTTTTTGCTAATTTTAAATACTCAAGGTGACCAACATGAATTGGATCAAAGTACCCACTTACTGCTACAATTACTTCTTTTTTCATTATTCAATTTCCCAATCTTGAATTTCTAACTCCCAATTTGACCTTAATGATAATGAATCAGGATATACAAAAAATTTCTCTGATAAATTTTCATTATCAAAAGAACCAGTATCAAGCATTTTATTATTATTTCGATCAAAATAACCTAGCAATTGATATTTTCCACTTTCAACATCATCAATTCTAAAAGTACCATTCATAGATAACTCAGATTCAAAACTATCTTCCTTGCCATTTAGTTCTATAATAATCGGTAAAATAAAATTTCCTTTTAAATTTCCAAATAAACTTGCAGTCTTTTTAATACTATCATTTTCAATATTTAAAGAATCTGAAACTGAAATATTATTAAAATAGAAATTAATGTTTAAGCTATTATTTCCAACTTCAATAAATTTTTGATTATTGAATGATATTTTATTTTCATTAAGCGGCAACCTTCTATTATATAAATCAACAGCTAATACTGAATAGGCTCCTTCAGGCAAATAGTCAAAATTAAAACTATTTGATGAAGATAATATATAGTCAGGTTTTTGATTTATCATTATATCTTTATCAATTTTATCTTTCCATAATAATATCGAAGGCTGTTTGAATGATCCAAATATTTTTCCACTTATTTTTCCGCTATCTATTGAATTAGACAAGCTTAAAGGAATAATAATATTATTTTTTAATCTAACATTTTGTTCGTCTGAAAAATTAGAGTTTAATGACAATACGTATGTTTTATTTTTATCTAAACTTGAAGGAAGAGTAATCACAATATTTTTACCTTGATATTCATAATCAATTTTTTCATCAACACTTGGAAAAATTTCTATAGCATTTTTCAATGATTCTTCTTTTATAAACTCATTAAATGAAAGAATAATTTTCTGATTTTTTTGTAATCCTGTTAAAACACTTGGAGTAGTTGATTCTAATATTGGTGGTATTAAATCCAAAGGACCACCTTGAGGAGCTTTAACAGATGCACATGAAAATAATATTAATGAAAATATAAATAGATTTTTATTATTTGAGAGATTCAAGAACATCGGTTGCATGTGTTAGTGTTTTTACTTTGCTATAAGCTTGTTCAATATTGCCATTTTCATCAATTAAGTAAGATATTCTCAGAATACCTTCATATTCTCTTCCGTACATTTTCTTCAATCCCCAGGCTTTATAAGACTTGAGCACAGTTAATTCTGTATCAGATAAAATATCAAATTTAAAATCATTTTTTAAGCAAAAATTCTTTTGAGCTTTGATTGAATCTTTGCTTATTCCAATAATAGAAATATTTTCTTTTTTAAAATTAAGTATCTTATCATTAAAACCAATTCCCTCCTTAGTACAGCCCCCTGTACTAGCTTTTGTGAAAAACCATATCAAAATTTTTCTTCCCTTAAAATTTTTTAATGATATATTAATATCATCTTGATTAGGCAATGAAAAATCTGGAGCTTTTTGACCTACTTTGAGCATAATTTATTTATCATATTTTTTTAAATACTTTTCAGACCATTTTACAAAAGTATTATTATTAATTTCATTTTTTATTTCATCAATTAAATCTAAGTAGTATGCTATGTTTGTTAAGGTTGCAATTCTTAGTCCAAACATTTCATTAACTTTAAAAAGATGCCTTAAGTAAGATTTTGAAAAAATCTGAGCAAATTCTATTGAACTATATTTATCAATAGGTGAAGTATCATTTTTATAATTACTATTCATAATATTAATAACACCTTCATGTGTAAAGATTTGTCCGTTCCTAGCATTTCTAGCAGGTAAAACACAATCAAACATATCCACACCCCGTAAAATTGACTTAACTAAATCTGTTGGCTTACCAACACCCATTAAGTATCTCGGTTGATCTTTAGGCATTTTACCTCCAAGTAATTCAACAATGTCTAACATTGGCTCTTTTTTCTCTCCAACAGAAAGGCCTCCAATGGCGATGCCACACTCAGCAAATGGAAGCATTTGTTCAAGACATTTTATTCTTTCGTCTGGATTAATACCTCCTTGAATAATTGGAAAAAGTGTTTGTTCATGTCCATAAATACCTTTTTTATCAGATAAATACTCATAAGCTATTCTTGTCCATTTTTCAGTCAAAAAAGATGCCCTCTTTAACTCCTTAGATGAACAATCAGCTGGCGGACAATAATCAAATGCCATAATAATATCAGAACCTAATTGTCTTTGAACTTCCATTGATTTTTCAGGAGTGAATAAATGTTCACTTCCATCTAAGTGAGATCTAAACTTTACTCCATCATTAGCAATTTCATTCATATTGCTCAATGAAAATACTTGATAACCACCACTATCAGTTAAAATACTTTTATTCCAATTTAAAAATTTATGAAGACCATTATTTTTATGAATAATGTCTGTACCAGGTCTTAAATAAAGGTGGTATGTATTTGAAAGCATTATATTCACATTCAAATTATTTAAATCATCAGGTGATAATGTCTTTACTACTCCATGGGTACCAACTGGCATAAATACTGGAGTTTCAATTTTTGAATGTTCAGTTTCAATTAAGCCAGTCCTTGCTAAAGAATGATTATCTTCAGATAAAACAGAAAATTTCAAAGCA
>RQOS01000044.1 GCA_008373205.1 SAR202 cluster bacterium | reverse complement strand
TTAAAAGACAAAAAACTAACTGAATTAAAAGAAATTGCGAAGCAAATGAATATTGAAAAATCATCATCGATGTCAAAAGATGATCTTATTAACGCGATTTCTTCTTCATCAAGCAAAAATGATGATAACCAAAAATCTAGCAGCGACAATAACAACAAAACTGAAAAAATGGCTGCTGGAGTTTTAGAAATTTTACCTGATGGATACGGGTTTTTAAGAAGTGTTAATGATAATTACTTACCAGGTCCTGAAGACATTTATGTCAGTCCATCTCAAATCAAAAGATTTAAACTTAAAACAGGCCATTTCGTTGAAGGAAGCACAAGAGCTCCTAAATCCAAAGAAAGATTTCACGCGCTCTTACAACTATCACAAGTAAATGGTGTTCATCCAGAAAAAATTAAAGATCAGAGAAAATTTGACAAATTTACTCCACTTCATCCAAATGAAAAATTTAACTTATCTAATACAAGTGATATGTCTATGCGAATTATGGATATGGTTGCACCAATAGGTAAAGGACAACGTGGACTAATTGTAGCACAACCAAAAACTGGTAAGACTATTTTAATCTCAAAAATAGCAAATGCAATTAGGAGAAATCACCCAAACACTGTTCTTATAATTCTTCTTATTGATGAAAGACCTGAAGAGGTAACAGATATGAAGAGAAGTGTAGACGCCGAAGTCATTGCATCTACATTTGACGAGGGACCAGAAAGACATGTTCAAGTATCAGACATGGCATTAGCTAAAGCACAAAGACTAGTAGAGTGTGGAAAGGATGTTGTCATTCTTTTAGATAGTATAACTAGATTAGGTCGTGCACATAATGCAGTAATTCCCCATAGTGGTAAAATATTATCAGGTGGTGTTGATTCAAATGCTCTTAGAAAACCTAAAAAGTTTTTCGGTGCAGCACGAAATACAGAAGAAGGAGGAAGTTTGTCCATTATAGCTACTGCCTTGATTGATACTGGAAGTAAAATGGATGGAGTAATTTTTGAAGAGTTTAAAGGAACGGGTAATATGGAGTTAGTATTGGACAGAGAATTAAGTGATAGACGTATTTATCCTGCATTTAATATCGTGAAGTCTGGTACTCGTAAAGAAGAACTTTTGTTATCTGATCAGCATTTATCTAGAATGTGGATATTGAGAAAGATGTTGGGTGAAATGTCAACCGAACAAGCAATGCAGTTTATGACAGATAGAATGAGAAGAACAAAAACTAACCAAGAATTTCTTGATTTAATGAGTCAGTAAATGTCCAAAAAATTTTCTAATCTTGTAGAAAAAATAAAACCATCATTTACTCTGCAAATGACAGCAAGAGCAGCAGAGCTAAGAGCTCAAGGTGAAGATGTGATAAATTTTGGTGTTGGTGAGCCTGATTTTAATACACCCGATCATATTATAGAAGCTGGGAAAAAAGCAATGGTTGATGGGTATACAAAATACACACCTGGTTCAGGAATGCTTGAGCTGAAAGAAGCAATTCAAACAAAGCTAAAAGATTTAACGGGCATTAATTATAACCCCGAGAATATTATTGTATCAAATGGAGGGAAACAGTCATTATCAGTTGTATGTCAAGCCTTGTTTGATTCGGGAGATAAAGTCGTAGTTTTTAGTCCATACTGGGTATCCTTCCCCGAATTTGTAACAATAGCAGGAGCTGAACCTTTATTTGTTAATACCATTCCTACTAAACAATTTGAACCAGATTTTGATGATTTATTAAACAAAATAGATGAATCTGTGAAAGGTGTAATTATTAATTCTCCCAGTAATCCAACAGGAGGAGTTTGGTCAGATGATGCAATCATTAAATTGTTAAAATTAAGTAAAGAAAATAATTGGATAGTTATTTCGGACGAGACTTATGAAGAGCTTGTGTATGATAATGAATTCAAAGCAATTGAAACCTTAGATAAACATAATTGCGAAATTATCACTATTCGAAGCATGTCTAAAACATATGCTATGACCGGGTGGAGAATTGGCTATACAACAGCTGATAGCGATATAGTTAAAGCTATGTCAAAAATTCAGGGTCAAACCACCTCCTGCCCCAATGCAATTGGTCAAAGAGCATCAATTGCAGCTCTTTTAGGGGATCAACAGCCGGTGAAAAATATGAAAGAGAAATTTAGAAACCGTAGAACTGTAATGTTTAACGAGCTTAATAGCTTAAAGCATGTTCAATGTGATATGCCAGGAGGAGCTTTTTATATGTTTCCTGATTTCTCATATTACTTAAATAAAAAAAATCCGGAAGGAAAAATTTTACAAGACACTTTCGACCTTTCTGATTATATTCTCGCCGATGCTAAAGTTGTGACTGTAGCTGGTGATGGATTTGGCGCAAGTGGATATTTAAGATTTTCCTTTGCAACAAACAAAGAAACAATCATAAAAGGCATTCAGAGAATAAGAAAAAGTTTAGAAAAGCTTAAATGAAAAAAGATACACATTCAAAAGATTATAGATTGGTAGTTTTCGAGGATAGTTCTTGTAATTATTCCTTCTTAACTAGGTCTACAGTAAAAACTGATAAAACCATCAAGTGGGAAGATGGAAATGAATATCCTTTATTTAAACTGGATATTTCAGATCAATCGCACCCCTATTACACTGGTCAAAGAACGCTTGTTGATACTGCAGGAAGAATTGAAAAATTCAACCGCAAATACAATAAAAAAGATTCTTAAAGCCTCTTTTTTTAATAATTTAATTAAATAATGGATATTCTATCAAAGGCTAATAGCATCGTTTCTGATTATGATAACATCATGCAACAGATGATGGACAGTGAAATAATGCTAAATCAGGAAAAAATGACTTCACTATCAAGGGAGAAAAGTGCACTGGAGGAATCATATCAACTTTGCAAAAAATTTATTGATTTAAATAAACAATTGTCCGAAGTAGATGAAATGAAAGATGATAAAGAGTATGAGGAGCTGGCTAAGGAAGAGTCTGTCACTATAAATAAACATATTGCTGCAGTTGAAGAAAAACTTAAAAAGATATTAATATCTGACGACCCAAATGATAATAAAAATGCTATAATTGAGATAAGAGCTGGTACTGGTGGAGATGAAGCTGGCTTATTTGCTTCAGATTTAATGAGAATGTATTCAAGGTATGCAGAGGATAATAATTTAAAAGTTAATATTATGGATATTCACGAAACTGGTGTTGGCGGCCTTAAATCTGCAACATTTAGTATAGAAGGCCCTAAAGCTTATGGAATTTATAAATATGAAGGCGGAGTTCATAGAGTTCAAAGAATCCCAAAAACAGAATCTGGTGGTCGAGTTCATACTTCAGCTGCTACAGTAGCTGTTTTACCTGAAGCAGAGACTGCTGAAGTAGAAATCAATGATGCAGAAATTAAAATTGATACTTACAGAGCAAGCGGAGCTGGTGGACAACATGTTAACAAAACAGAATCTGCAATTAGATTAACACATATACCAACAGGTTTAGTTGTAACCTGTCAAGACGAAAGTTCACAACATAAAAATAAAGCTTCAGCAATGAAGGTATTAAGATCTAGATTGTTTGCATTAGAACAAGAAAAATTGAACAAAGACAGAGATGAAATGAGGAAATCATTAGTTTCCACTGGTGATAGATCAGCAAAAATTAGAACTTATAATTTCCCACAAGGAAGAATAACTGACCATCGCATTAACTATACCACCCACAAACTTCAGGCTACACTTGAGGGGGATCTAAATCATTTAATTGAACAACTTAAGCTAGCCGAAGAAAGCGCTCAAATTGAGTAAAAATGAGCGGCAATATTACTTTAAGAGATTATTTAAAATTACAAACTTCTAAACTAGCAAGTACTAATGTACAAGAGATAAAAATCAAAAGTGAAATTCTTGTTCAAAATCATC
The DNA here is from genome assembly GCA_008373205.1 of SAR202 cluster bacterium. Taxonomy (GTDB): domain Bacteria; phylum Chloroflexota; class Dehalococcoidia; order Lucifugimonadales; family Lucifugimonadaceae; genus TMED-70. The sequence goes on along the minus strand of RQOS01000044.1, from coordinate 8,038 downwards.
TAAAATTATCAAAAGCAGATTTATATTTAGAAAATATAGAAATTTCAGTTAAAGACATCAAAGTCATGGATAAAATGTTTTCTGAGCTTTCTAAAAATAAGCCAATACAACATATTATAGGTGAATCTTATTTTTATGATAATAGATTTTTAACACCGCCTGGTGTTTTTATTCCTCGTCCAGAAACCGAACTTTTAGTCGATTGTGCAATTGATTTTTTATCAAAAAGAAAAAGTTCTTTAACAGTTGTAGATTTTTGCTCGGGTAGCGGTTGTGTTTTACTAAGTGTTGCAAAAAAATTCCCAAATCATAAATATATTGGAATTGACATATCGGATATTGCTATTGATGTAGCACAAAAAAACAGTCAATTTTTAGATTTAAAAAATGTACAATTTATTAAAGATGATATTTTTAATTATTTATCTCCTAAAGCAGATCTTATTATATGTAATCCTCCCTACCTAGCAACAAATGAGATAGATAATCTAGAGGAGTCAGTCAAGAATCACGATCCTATAGAAGCGCTTACAGATTTTAAAGATGGAACATCTTTTTATAAATACCTTATCATAAATTTTGAAAAATTAATCAAGAAAAATGGTGCCATGTTGTTGGAGCTTCCATTTTCTGAAGTAACAAAAAATATAATTTCTTTTAATACTGATTTTAACAATAAAAAATCTGTTTTTTTCAAAGATTTAGAAGGAAAAAAAAGAGTAATTAAGATATATTAGGTATATATGAAAAGCGAATTTATTCATTTACATAATCACTCAGATAATAGCTTGCTTGATGGAGCTCAAAATATTCCATCTGTTCTTGAAACAATTACAGACTTGGGTATGGATTCAGTTGCACTTACAGAGCATGGAAATTTATTTGGGGCAGTTTCATTTTATAAAAAGGCCAAAGATAAAAATATTAAACCAATTATAGGCTGTGAAGTATATGTAGCTAAAGGAAGTCGTTTCACGAAAGATAGATCAAGTGGAATGGGACAGTATAATCACCTAGTTCTTATTGCTCAAAATTATCAGGGCTATAAAAATTTAATGAAGATCGTTACTCACGGGTATTTAGAGGGCTTCTATTACAAACCCAGAGTTGATACAGAGATTTTAAAAAAATATAATGAAGGTATTATATGTCTTTCTGCATGTTTGAAGGGTATTTTACCAGAAACATTAATTTATAATGGGCTAGAAGCAGGAAAAAAAGTTGCTGAAGAATACTCAAGTATTTTTCCTGGAAGATATTATATAGAATTACAAAATCATGGAATTCCAGAAGAGCTACAAAATATTCAACTAGCAACAAAGCTGGCTAAAGAAATGAATTTGCCTATCATTGCAACAAATGACGCACACTATGCTAAAAAAGAACACTATACAGCTCATGATGTGCATATTTGCATTGGCACAGGAAAGCAATTATCAGATAAAAATAGACTAAAATACCATGGAAAAGAGTTTTATTTTAAATCTCAAGATGAAATGTTTTCTTTATTTAAACAATTTCCACAAGCACTTGAAAATACAAGAGCTTTAACTGATTCTGTAGACTTACAAATTCCAATGGAAGACTATCATCTTCCATGGTATTCAATTCCTGGTGATAAAAAATCAAAAGATGTAGATGAATACTTAAAAAATTTATGTACTGCAGGCTTAGAGAAGAAATATGAAAACCTTAATAGCAATATTAATGAAAGAGCTGAATATGAGCTATCCGTTATCAAAAAAATGGGGTTTGCCAGCTACTTCTTAATTACTGCAGATTTTGTAGAGTATGCAAGAAAAAATAAAATTCCTGTAGGCCCTGGAAGAGGCTCTGCTCCTGGTAGTATAGTTTCCTATGCTTTGGGTATTACAAATATAGATCCATTAAAACATAATTTAATTTTTGAAAGATTTTTAAATCCTGACAGAATAAGTATGCCAGATATAGATATAGATTTCTGTGTAGAACGACGAGGCCAAGTAATTGATTATTTAAAAAGTGTTTATGGTGAAGATTCTGTAACTCAAATTATAACTTTTGGTAAAATGAATGCTCGAGCAGTAATTAGAGATGTTGGAAGAGTGATGAGCTACTCTTACTCTGAGGTTGATAAGATAGCTAAAATGATTCCAGAAGGACCAAAAGTTACTTTAGATCAGGCGTTAAAGCAGAATTCAGATTTAAGAACTGTATCACAAACTAATTATAAGGATTTGATAGATAATGCTAAAGTTTTAGAGGGAATGACAAGACATGCATCAATTCATGCTGCGGGGGTGGTGGTTGCTCCAGGAGATTTAACTGATTTTGTCCCACTATATAGATCGTCTCAAGGAGATGTAACTACACAATATGATATGAAGGAACTAGAATCAATTGGATTATTAAAAATGGACTTTCTTGGTTTAAGAAATTTAACAGTTATTGATAAAACCATTGATTTGATTAAAAAAAGATTCGACAAAAATATCGATATTGATAAAATTGATATGGAAGATCCTAAGGTCTATGAACTATTTGCCAAAGGATTAACTGTAGGAATATTTCAATTCGAGTCTGCAGGCATGAGAGAGTTTTTAAAGAAACTTAAACCAAAAGGAATTGATGGATTAATTGCTATGAATGCATTGTATAGGCCAGGACCAATGCAAAACATTGATAGGTATATTAAACGTGCCCATGGTAAAGAAAAAGTTGAATATGTCCACCCTCTACTTGAGGAGGCACTAAAAGAAACTTATGGTATTATAGTTTACCAAGAGCAGGTAATGCAAATTGCAAATATTATCGCAGGATTTACACTATCTGAAGCGGATGAAATGCGTAGAGCAATTGGTAAAAAGATACGCTCTTTAATGGATAAAATGGCTGAAAAATTTGTTAAAGGAGCAGTCAAAAATGGTTTATCAAAGGCGAAAGCCAAACAGATTTTTGATTTAATTGACAAGTTTGCACAGTATGGTTTTAATAAAAGTCATTCTGTAGCATATTCATACATTGCTTACCAGACAGGTTGGCTTAAAACCCACTACACTGCAGAATTTATGTCAGCTAATTTGACAAGTGAAATGAACAACACAAATAAAGTGGTTGTTTTGATTAATGAGTGTAGAAAGCTAGATATTAAAGTACATGCCCCTGATATTAATAAATCAGGAATCAATTTTGAGCCGTTGAATGACAAAGAAATTTCTTTTGGGCTTAATGCAGTTAAAAATGTGGGAGTAAAAGCATTAGAACAATGTATCGAAGTAAGAAATAAGCACGGAGAATTTAAGTCTATGTTTGATTTTATCTCTAAGGTAGATCAAAGACTTGTAAATAAAAAAGTATTAGAAAGTTTGATTTTAGCTGGAGCATTTGATTCATTAAATAATAATCGAGCTCAACTGTTTGAAGCTGTAGATTTAGCAATTAACTATGGAAACCAAGTTGATAAAAACTCCAATAAAGACCAAATAAATTTATTTGGAGATCAAGAGGATTTAGTAAAGATACCTGAGTTGCCTATTATTGAAGATTGGGATAATCAGGAAAAACTTTCAAAAGAAAAAGAAGTGCTTGGTATATATGTATCAGGAAATCCACTTATTAAATACGCTGATATAATAGAAGAATTAAGTAATTATGATTTTTCTGAAAAGAAAATACTTAAGGAAAATACCGTTGTAAAAATTGGGGGGGCAATAACAAATTTTAAACTACATTTTGATAAAAAAAATCAACAAATGGCATTCTTTAACCTTGATTGTTTAGGAGGCCAAGCTGAAGCCATCATTTTTCACGATGCTTTTGATAAGTATAAAGAAATTATTAAAGATAACAACATTGTTTTTCTAGTAGGTCATACATCTACTCAAAATGATTTTGCTGATTTAAAATTAATAGTTGATGAGGTTGTTCCTATTAATCATGCAAAGAAAGTTTTAAAGCTCAACCAGGTGAATATTAGGCTACCAAAAAATTCTTCAAAAGACCTGATGAATGATATTGTTGAATTAGCAAAACAAAACAAAGGAGATCATTCATTTATAGTACATATTCCATCTGAAAATAATCAAGAAAGAAAAATTATATCTAAGAAAATTAAAGTGTCGAGCAACAATCAATTTTTAATTTTATTAAGAGATTTATTAGGAGAATCAAACGTCTGGATTGATTAAATTATGAGCATGACAATAAATCCTCCAATTAGAATACTTATGGCTAAGCCAGGTCTTGATGGCCACGATAGAGGCATTAAAGTTTTAGCAGCAGCATACAGAGATGCTGGAATGGATGTAATTTATTTAGGTCTTAGGCAAACACCTGAAAGTGTGGTCAAAGTTGCTATACAAGAAGGCGTCGATGTAATAGCTCTTTCAATACTTTCTGGAGCACATATGACTATTTTTGCAAAAGTGATGAAGTTAATTAAAGAAAATAATTTAAAAAATATTTTGGTAACTGGAGGTGGCATAATTCCAGAAGAAGATTCTGAAGAATTATCTAAATTAGGAGTTGGCAAGCTGTTTGGACCAGGCACACCAGTAAAAGAGTCATTGGATTATATAGAAAATTGGGTAAAAGACAATAGAAGATGATTTCTAATATTACGAACACTTTTATAAAAGCAAAAAAAGCGTTTACAAATGAAAATTTTAATGAATCGCAAAATTTGCTAAATAAAGTTCTCAAGCACGATAAAGATTTTTTATCAGCTTATTTATTATTATATCAAATATATGATAAAAAAAAATCTCCCAAAAAAAATACAATTTATAAGGAGCTAAAAAGGTTAAACCCAAAAATTAAAATTAAACATACCCCAATAACTGTAAGAAAAAAATCAGTTACGGGAACGCCTGAATTGGTAACTTTATCATTAATAAAACTTATGATTTCACAAGGTAAAACCTTGCAGGCTAAAAAAAATTTACGGTTAATAATTAAGCATTCAAAAAATAAGAGAGACCAAGACAAAGCAAAAAATATATTAAATAATTTTTAGAGGCTAAAATGAGCACAGAATATTTTCAAAGAAGGCAAAATAAATTAAGAAGTAAACTAGCAAAAGAGAATTTAGATGGTATGCTGGTTACAAACTTGACACACATTAGATATTTATGTGGTTTTACTGGCTCAAGTGCAACATTGCTAATTTCAGGAGATAAAGTACATTTTATTACAGATGGAAGATATGTCGTACAATCTGAGAAAGAGGTTAAAGGAGCTAATATAATTATTGATAGTATTCCACATATTGAAGTAATTAAAAATCAAAACCTATTAACCCCTGGATCCAAAATTGCCTTTGATGGAAATAGTGTAAGTCATCAAGCATATCAACAACTATCAAAAGTGCTATCAAATCAGCAATTAGAAAATATTACTGGCGTAATTGAAAAAATGGCAATGTCAAAAGATAGCAAAGAAATAGAGGCTATAAGAACTGCAGTGGAGATTACCGATCAAGCTTTTGCAGAAGTATTACCAATGGTTAAAATTGGTGTAGAAGAAAAAGTTATAGCAAATCAATTATCATTTCTTTACAGAAAATATGGAGATTCAGATTCTGACGCATTTGCAGCTATTGTTGGTACAGGACCAAACTCTGCAAAACCGCACCATACACCGACTGATAGAAAAATTGGACAAGGCGAATTGTTAGTAATCGACTCTGGAGCAAAATTTGCTGGTTATCATGCAGATATGACCAGATCATTTGCAACTAAAGGATTTTCAGAAGAACAAAAATCAATCTATGACATTGTTCTTAATGCACAAATAAATAGCATCAATGGCATTAAAGCCGGAGCATCTTGTAAGTCAATTGATTCTATCGCAAGGGATCATATCACTCAAGCTGGCTATGGTAAGTTTTTTGATCATGGACTTGGTCATTCACTTGGACTTGAGATTCATGAAGAGCCAAGATTCAGCAAGGTAAGCAAAGATATCCTTGAAGAAAATTATGTTATGACAGTTGAACCTGGTATATATGTAAAAGATATAGGTGGAGTTAGAATTGAGGATGACATAATTGTTACTAAAGATGGATCAGAAATTCTCAATAAAACATCTAAAGAATTCCAAGTAATTTCATAATGTTCAGAAAAATTTCAATTTTTCTAATATTTTTTCTTTGCTCATGCGTTGAAAATCTAATTCATATCTCTATTTTTGATAATGGAAGTTATATAGTGAATTATACATCTATAGGAGATAAAGATGATTTATTAGATAGTGATTTTGTGCATCCAAAAACCAATGAAAAACATGAGTGGATTACATCGTTAAACAAAAAAAGTGAAAGTAAAAGTAACGAAGTATGGGAAAAAGAAACTATTTTGTCATCACCAACAAAATCAAAATTAATTTTTACTAATTCATCAAACTTGCAATATGATATAGATATAAGTAAAAGCTCCTTCATATTTTGGGATACTTACTCATTTAACTCAAACATTAAAAACTTAGAAATTGATGTTAAATACCCAGAAATAGATAGATATTTAAATGTCAATGAAGACGACCTATCTTGGCTTGTTCCTGCTAAAAAATATATTTTTTCAGAAAGTATTAAAATTTATCGAACGCAAAATGAACTTAATGAAATCACTGTTGATAGAATAAGCAATCAAATTGATTCATACATTTCCTATGTTGAAGAAAAAGAGTATGAAAAAGAATTTAGTAGAAAATCTTCTGATATATTTAAAGATGCATTATCATCGATGAAAAAACGCTTACCAGAGAATTTCTTTTTTGAAATAACATTAATTATAGACGAGCTTGAAATGGAGTTTAAAAAAAATACCGATTTAATGCTGGATAGCTTCACATTTAGTGTGGCTATACCAGGAGAATTAAGAAGTACGAATGCATCATTAGTTAGCGATTCAGATAATACTCTTTATTGGAGTTTTGAGTTTAGTGACATTGCCACTAATCATTTCAATATGTATGCACATTCAATAGTTATTAATAACTTAGTATTACAATTATTTTTTATACTAATTGTATTATTTTTTATAGGATTTATATGGAAAAAACGATTAAAAAAAGAATAGATAGCTTAATCGCAGAAATTAATAATCATAACTATGCATATTATGTTTTAGATGATCCAAAATTAACAGATATTGAATATGATGCGTTATTTCGTGAGCTTGAAACCCTAGAAAGGGATAACCCTAACCTAATTTCTAAAATATCTCCAACTCAAAGAGTTGGCCATCCAGTAACAAGTGGTTTCAAAAGTTATGAACATTCAATTCCTATGCTTTCTCTATCAAATGCAATTAATGATGAGGAAATTAATGATTTTCATAAACGTATAGTAAAATGGTTAAATAATTCAGAGGTTAACTTTGTAGCAGAGCCTAAAATTGATGGTTTGGGTGTGTCATTAATATATGAAAATGGATTACTAAAAAGAGCATTAACTAGAGGAGATGGTTTTAAAGGCGAGGATATTACGCATAATGTTAAAACTATAAATGCTGTCCCATTGGAATTAAGGCAATCAAAAAAGAAAACACCATCTTTTATTGAAGTTAGGGGTGAAATTTTTATGAATATTTCAGACTTTAATCAATTAAACAAAAATCGCGAAATATCAGATGAAAAAATCTTTGCCAATGCTAGAAATGCAGCGGCAGGCAGTGTAAGACAGCTTGATCCAAATATTACAGCTTCTAGAAATCTTTCAATTTTTTGTTATGAAATTGGCGGAAGCAAAGATATTAAGCTAGATAATCAAATTGAAATGCTTGAATATCTTAAATCTGTTGGATTACCAGTTAATCCTTTATCTAAAAAAATTACTTCTTCAGAGGATATGGTTTCTTATCATCATACTCTAGAGACTAATCGAACGCATATTGATTATGAAATTGATGGTTCGGTGATAAAAGTGAATAATTACCAAAAAAGAGAAAGGTTAGGATTAAGATCACGTTCCCCAAGATGGGCTATTGCGGCAAAATTTAAAGCAAAACAAGCAGAGTCCCAGATAATAGGTATTGATTTACAAGTTGGTAGAACGGGAGTT
>RQOS01000043.1 GCA_008373205.1 SAR202 cluster bacterium | reverse complement strand
AGGAAAATATTTATTATATTTTGCAGATCATAAAGGAAATAATATAAAACTTGCCTACTCTGATGATTTATTTGGACCTTGGAAAATATATGAAAAAGGAACATTAAAATTATCTGAATCACTTTTTTTAAACGAAAAACCAACTATTCCTGATGATTACGAAAATATTAAATTAGGGTCAATGAATAATCCATCTGGATATGAACCTCACCCAGACCAAGTAAGTGCTATCCCAGATCGTTTAGATGACATGACCATACCGCATATAGCTTCACCGGATGTGCATGTTGATAATAAAAATAAAGAAATAATAATGTATTATCATGGTCTTGAGAAATTTGGATTTCAATTAACTAGAGTCGCAACATCTAAAGATGGGATAAATTTTGTCGCCTATAAAAATATAGTTGCTAGACCTTATTTTCGAAGATTTGTGTATAAAAATAAATTTTATGGTATTTCTATGCCAGGTGTTTTTTATGAAGAAGTAGATTCGATTGATAATTTCAAAGAAATAAAAACTCTTTTTGATGGAAATATGAGACATTCATCTGTTTTAGTAATTGAAGATACTTTATATGTTTTTTTTACGAAAGTTGGTGATATCCCTGAAAAAATACTTTTTTCAAAAATAAACCTAAGCCAAAAATCTGACAAATGGGCTCCTAGCGAACCTAAAGAGGTAACTAGACCAGAATTTGATTGGGAAGGAGCTAATTTGCCATTACAAAAATCAGCTCGAAGTTCAATAAATATGCCTGTTAACCAATTGAGGGATCCATTTATATTTAAAGAAAAAGAAAATGTTTATATGTTTTACGCAGTTAAAGGAGAGTCTGGAATAGCTATTTCAAAATTAATATTTTCTTAATATTAATCACATTCACCACAAATAATATAAATTTCAAGATTATGTGAAAGAATTTCACCATTTATATTTTTCTCATATTGATTTAAGTCTTTTTCAAAACCAATTAGATTTATTTCTTCAATTTTATTGCAATTTTTACATACAGTATGATGATGATGATCAGATAACGATATGGCGTAGTAGCTATGTTCATCAACTATATTAATTCTGCAAATAGTACCAATTTCATATAATAATCTTAATGTTCTGTAGACTGTAGCTCTTCCAATGTTAGGTAGAGCTTTTGCGAGTTCCTCTGAAGTAAATAGACCTTCTTGTCTTGCAATTTCAGCTATTATTCTTCTTCTTGAACTAGTAATACTATTACCACTAATATTTACTAACTCTATTAATTTATTTACTGTTTCTACCTGATTATTTACCATGAAAAAATATTAGATGCAAAACCTAGAAAATTCCGCAATATCTTGTGTTCTTTGATTGTAAGCCATGAAGGTTATTATAATTAAAAAAACAAAGCTAACAATGAATATTAGAGATAAATTATTTCTTTTTACATTAACTAAAATAGAATTTTCAAACATTTCATTAGGGAGTATTACTAATTGTTTAGCGGGGCTGAGTAACCACCCAATAGCAAGACCGCAAATAATACCACTTATATGCGCAATATGATCTACTCCTGAAGCTGCTGCCCCATATATAACATTTATAAAAATTATTGCTCCTATTGAAATCAATGAATCTTTTCCTTGTTTTCCTAAAACATTCTTATTAACGATCAAGTAAGATGCATAAGCACCTAAAAGTCCAAATATTGCCCCACTAGCGCCAGCTCCCACTGGACCACATGTAAAACCAAACCAAGATCCGGAAGAGTATGAAAAAATATTTGAACTTATACCACAAAAAAAATAAATTAATAAATATTTTGGTTTGGAGAAATCTTTTTCTACTAACATTCCAAAAATCCAAAGACCAGCTAAATTAAGTAATAAGTGAGTAAATCCTATATGTAAAAAATTTGGAGTAATAAATCTCCACCAGTCCCCACTGGCAACGTAAATATCGTATCTGGCTCCCATCTTAACTAAATCTGCGGGATTGCTTGAATCACCGCTTATCTCTTGAATGATATAAATTAATAAATTACTTATTATTAGTAAGAAAGTTATTGGATATGTTTTTATAAAACCTGTCTTTTTTTTATTTTGATTCATCTATTAGTTTTTTTATTTTTTTTCTATCAAATTTTCCATTATGTAATTTTGGCAAAGGTTTTTTTAATTGAACTATATCTTTTGGATACTTAAATTTATCCAAACCACCAAGATAAGAATTTATTTCTTCTAATGTTATATCATCGTCAGAATAAATAGCTGCTACAACTTTTTCTCCCCAATATTCATCGGTTTTTCCTAAAACAATACATTCTTTTATTTTTTTATTTTTGCTAATAAATTCTTCAACTTCTAATGGATTTATATTCTCTCCACCTGAAATAATTAGCTCATCTATTCTGCCTTTGACAAATAAATAATTATCTTTATCTATATAACCATAGTCTCCTGTTTGGAGCCATTTTTTAGATACTTTTTCATCATAATAATTAGCAACCATTTCTCCACTAACTTGTATCTCAGAATTTTTTGCAATTTTTACACTATCTCTTAAAAGAGGTTTCCCAACAGAATTTAAAGGCCTAAATTCATCATTTGGTGATGCTGTAGCAATCTGAGATGAAGTTTCAGTCATACCATAAGTAGGTAGTGTCTTTAATCCAATATTATTTGAACTAAGAATTAGTTCTTCTGGAGTTTTTGCACCTCCAGAAAGTACAAATTTAAATGATTTTGGCGCAATCAAATTTCTATCTTTCATTTGATATACGATTTTACTTAGCATTGTTGGAACCATAGATACAATATTTATTTTCTCACTCATAATAAGGTCAATAACTTTTTCAGAATTAAAATCATCTTCTATATGAAATTTATTTCCAAGAATTAGGCTCCTATAGATTATTGATAATCCACCTGCATGGTAAGGAGGCATACATAGCAACCATTTATCAGATTTTTCAACATTTAAATTCTTTTGAGATATATTACAACTTGATTCAATATTTTTTCTTGAAATACTAACAGCTTTTGGTAATCCAGAGCTTCCAGAAGTGAATAAAATACAAAATGTTTCTTCGTAAGAAGGCCAAGTAAATCTATAGTTACTTTCCTGTGATTTTTCAGAACGAAAAAGAGATATATTATCAACTTTTTCTAATTCAATACTTTCATCATAAATAATTTTTTTTGATCCAATAATATTCATCTTTTTGGTTATTTCATCTATAGGACTTTTTGGATTCATTGGAACAAATATTCCTCCTAACATGGGTATTAAGTTAGAAAAAATTGAATATTGTAGAACGCTTTTTGAAATAAATGTGATTTTTTCATTTTTATTTATAATTTCACTTGAGAAATTATAGTATTCAATTAATAATTCAAAAAAATCTTTAAAGCTATATTCTCCATTTTCTGTATATATAAATGGATTATTGCTTAAGTTTTTTTCTATCCAACTCGTAGTCATATAATATTCTTTCTTAGACTATTTTATTATTAATTTACAATATATTAATTATCCATTCAGAAAGTCCAAAAATTGGTGCTATATATTTCCAGGAAACTAAAGAAAAACTGATAAGTAAACAAATTATAAAATGAGCTTTGACTGTTTTTATTAAAGTAAAATTTAATTCCGATAATTTTAGGCTTTTAGTTAGATCATGTTTGAAACCGACCACTATAAATCTTTTAAATCCGATATCAGAAATTGGAAAAATATATAAAACTAAAATACTAAGTAGAATAAATAAAATATTTTTTAAAGATATAGCAATTATCAACATTAAAATTGATATTGCAATTAAGATGTACAGATATAAAAACCTTGATTTTGATTCTCCAAGTTTTACAGCGATTGTGTTTTTTTTGTTTATCTTGTCATTTTGAATATCTCTAATATTATTAACCAAGATTATAAGACTAGCTGAAAGCCCAGGTAAAATTGAAATAAGAAAAATCATAATAGAAGGCTTAATATCAAACAGATACAAGCTTCCTAAAACAGTGAATGGGCCAAAAACTACCAACACTGCTAATTCTCCTAATCCTAAATAACCATAAGGTAATGGACCACCCGTGTATGAATAAGCAAGAATAAATAATAATATTCCAAAAAATATTACAAAAATTCCAGATGATAAAAATGCTATAAATCCTAAAAATAAACTAATTAAAAAAACTATTGATATCAATAGTTTCATTTCTCCAACAGATAAACCACCTGATTGAGTTGCTCTTGTTGGACCTAAACGTTGATTGTTATCAACTCCTTTTAAGAAATCTTCTAAATCATTTATTAGATTAACAAGAATTTGTAAAGAAATTCCTATAGAAATTATCAATAATATCTTTATAAAGTTGAAGAAATCTATACTTGATATAGCAATTGCAATGGCTAGAGGTCCTAGCACTGCAGGCAAAGTTTTCAATCTGAATGCAACTATAATATAACTAAGTTTTTTAGTCACAATTTAACCATGAAAAGGTGGTTTAGGGAATTTAGAAAAATCTGGAGATCTCTTTTCAACAAATGCATTCTTACCTTCTTTAGCCTCTTCAGTCATATAGTACATCATAGTTATGTCTCCTGCCATATTTTGAAGACCAGCTAAACCATCGGATTCAGCTATAAAAGTATTTTTTAAAAATCTTATTGCTGTCGGACTTTTTTGTAAAATTTTATTAGCCCAAATAATTCCTTCATTTTCTAGTTCATCATAATCAACAATTTTGTTTATTAAACCCATCTGCAAAGCTTCGTCTGCATTATATTGATCACACAAAAACCAAATTTCCTTTGCTTTTTTTGTACCTACAAGTCTTACTAATTCATGACTGCCAAATCCTGCATCAAAAGAACCTACTCTTGGGCCAGTTTGACCAAAAACTGAATTTGTTGAGGCAATTGTTAGATCACAAATTACCTGAAGAACATGTCCCCCACCTATTGCATATCCACTTACTAATGCAATTACAGGCTTAGGCATATATCTAATAAATCTTTGTAAAGGTAGAACTCCTAAGCTTGGGTTTCCTCCTTCATCATTATAGCCTCCATGACCTCTTACTTTTTGATCACCACCAGAACAGAAGGCTTTATCACCAGCACCTCTAAAAAGTACTACTCCTGTCTCATCATCTTCCGCGGCTAGTTTAAAAGCTTCAGAAAGTTCACTGATTGTTTCTGGTCTAAATGCATTTCTAACTTCCGGTCTATTAATAGTAATTTTTGTGATTCCATTATAAAAATCTACTAATATATCCTCATATTTCCCTTTGGATTTCCACTTAATTTCCATTTATTTCTCCTAATACAAATTTCTTGATTTCTTGAGCTACAAAAATTGGATTTTCTAATATTATATTATGACCAGAATTTGGAACCATAAGTAATTTAGAATTTTCAATTTCTTTTGATATTTCATTTGATATTTCTTTATACTTTGTATCATTACTTCCATACATTATTAGACTTTTTATTTTTATTTTTTTTAATTTATTTCCTATAAACTCTTGTGTCCCTTGTCCTTGATATATTAAATTTAGAGCTAGTCCAATTTTATTCTGAGATAACCTAATTTGATTGATTTTGTTTCTTTTTTCGACAGAAAGATTCTTTTCAGAGTCCCAAATATCTAGATTTTTCCAATATTTTACGAATGTTTCAATAGGCTTATTTTGTAGCATACTAACAATTTTTTTATCAGATAGTAATCTATTTTCTCTATCTTCTTTTTTCTCTATTCCATATGAAGCACTGCATATAATTAGACTGCTTAATTTATCTGTATTTCTTAATGCAAATTGCATAGCTAATCTTCCACCAAGTGAATATCCTATAAGATTTATTTTTTTTATAGATAAAGAATCTAAGATTTTATTTAAATCATTTATTGATCTATCAAAAGTATAGTTCTTACCTTCATAATTCATAGACTGACCGTGCCCTATCATATCCACGGTAATAACTTTGAATCGAGAACTTAGAAAACTTGAAACTTTTTCAAATGATTTATGAGAACCGGTAAAACCATGAATCAATAAAACAGGTATTCCACTACCTTCAATTTTATAAAATAAATCTTTAGTCATTATCTTTATCAAAATCAGTAATAATTTTATTTATCTCACTATTGAAGTCTTCATAATCTGAATTACTGATGTCTAACTCAATAATATCTACTTTGTTTTTGCTTAAATTTTCTAAAATAATATTTTTTAGTTCTGAGTAGTTGTTTGCATAATGGTGTTCACAACCAAAGCTTTTTGATATGTTTTCTATAGAGAAATCAGAATGTGAAGTGATAAACCATTCATCATAAATTTTTTTCATATTTTTTTTCTGAGGGAGTAAATTAAAAATTTGTCCTCCTTTGTTGTTATTCACTATTATAGTTAGATTACTAGCATGCCTTACAGCTGTGATTAGACTGCTAACATCATGAAAAAAAGATAGATCGCCAATATCTAGATATGTATGATTATCCGAGACACTACTGTAGCCAGTTGCAATCGATATGTTACCATCTATACCAGATAATCCTCTGTTACCAACAATATTTATTTTGTTACTTTTGTTCAAAATCAAATCTAGGTGTCTAATGGGAAGAGAGTTGCCCGATATAAAATTGGAATTATTAGGTATATTTTCTAAAATAGTTTTTTTCAAGGATAATTCTTTAAAATTTCCAATAAAATCATCAATCTTAATTCGTAAAATATCATTGAAATTTTTTAAAGTTTTTTTCCATTTATTATCGACTTTTATAATATTTTTTTGGTTTTTTGCTAGAAAAGTATTCAAACTACTTAGTCTTAATTTCAAGTGTAAGTCTATTTTTGAAAAGCCTTCAGCTAATCTATTAGAGTCTTCTATAAATATATGATTTTTAGCCTTCTCTATTATTTTTGAGATGAATTTTGAAACAGGAAGAGATCCTATATGAATTACAACTTCTGGAATGATAACAGGATTCGAGGATCTAAATAAGAAATCTCCAGTGTCTATTATAGTATTATTTTTATAATATTTTGAATCTCTAAGGTTTGAAAGAGGATCAGCTATAATCGGCCAATTTAATTTTCTAGATAATTCTGATATTTCATCTAGGTTTTCATTATGATCTCCTACTAAAATTACCCCCTTTTTATTATTTGATATTTCTATAAAATTTGAGAGGTCTTCAGTATAAATTTCTGAAATTGATTTTTTTTCATGCGATTTTGTTTTAATTATTTTTTCAATATTTCCATCTGTAAAAGGTTCATTGAATTGCCAATTAATATGAACAGGACCTTTAGGTGAATTATTAGAAAACTTAATTGCTTTGAAAGCAATATTAGAAATAATATTTAAGTCAGTTTGTAGTGGAATATCGTAAAACCAATTTATATTATTTTGATATAAATTGGTTTGATTCAATGTTTGATTTGCGCCTGTATCTCTAAAATACATTGGCCTATCTGAAGTAATAACTATCAAAGGTATTTTAGAGTAATATGCTTCAGAAATTGCAGGAGAATAATTTAATGTTGCAGTACCTGATGTACAAATCAATATAGTTGGAGAGTTTGATTTTTTTGCTTTACCAAGTGCAAAATATGCTGCAGATCTTTCATCAAGCACTAAATCAATATCAAAGAACTCGCTGTTATTTAGAAAATTATTTACTAAAGGAGTTGATCTAGATCCCGGACTAATTACAACGTTTTTAACATCCGTACTTATCAGTTTCTCTAAAAATAATTTTATTTGTTTATCATGATGTAACATTTAATTTTCTATTATCGATTCATTTATTGCTTTAAATTTTGAGTTTAACTCATCAATCTCATAATTCACTTTTGAATCTTTTACAATTCCGTTTCCTGCAAAAGAAACTATTTCGCTTCTAATATTGTTGTACATTGCGCATCTTAAAGCTGCATAAAAATTAGAATTATCTTTTTCTACATATCCTATCGAACCCGCATAGAGACCTCTGTCAAAATTTTCATTATTTTTTATCCACTTCTTAGCTTCATTCACAGGAAATCCTGCTAAAGCAGGTGAAGGATGAAGAAGTGCTATAAACTCAAAAAAATCATTATCTTTTATTTCAACTTCTATTTTTGATTGTAAATGATTAATATTATTAAGTTTTTTCACTTCTAAATCAGACTTTCTTATTTTGTTGGATGATATTTTAAGCAACTGTTTTTCAATATATTCAGATACAATTTTATGCTCTTCAATAAGAGTTGTATTTTCAAATTTTCTTTTTATCTCTTCAGTTTTTTCCCCTTTATTAGGTATAGATCCAGCAATAGCTTCAGTTTTTAATACATTATTAGTATATTCAAATATCATTTCAGGGGTTGAGCCGAAGAAAATAGAGTCTTTCATTTTGTACAAATAAGTTGTGCAATTGGGATATTTTTCTATCAAATCTAAAATAGTGCTTTTTAAATCAAAATTATCTATAGATTCCTTTTTCATTTCTGCCACAACAATTTTTTCTAGCACTGAGTTATTTATTTCTTTTTTCGCTTTTTCTACAAGATTTTTCCATTGTTCATGTTTATTTCTTTTAAGTGGTGATTTTGATTTTACTCTGTTGTTATCAATAGATTTTGAAAAATTTGAAAAATAAGATTTAAGATTATCATTATCATCTACTATAGAAAGGTTATTATTTTCATATCTAAGTACTGAATTAGTAAAAGTAAATTCAGCCTGTTCAAAATCTTTCCAAAGCTTAGATTTTATATTTATATCTATATCAAAAAATAAACTTCCAAATCCTATATCTCTTGAACTAAGCTCTTTATTTACACTTTCTTTAAATTCAAAATAATTATTGTAATCAGATAACTTAATGATTTTTTTTATTCCAAATCCAGCAATCAAAGTTTTTGTTGTTGGCTTAACAATTAAACGTGTAGGATTTTTTTCTAATATTAGAGATAATATTTTTTCAAAATCGGTCATTTTTATGAGAATCTATGAATCAAATATGAAGAATGATTCAGTTTAATTATACACTATCTTCCAAATTGTCTGGATAGTTTATCAAACTCTAATTTCACAACAGCAGGTCTTCCATGAGGATCCCATGGAACTTCAGTTTTTTCTAGATCACTAATAAGTTTTTCTGATTCTTTTTCTGATAATTTATCACCAGCTTTTACAGCATTATTACAAGCTAATCTTTTTGCAATAATATTTGAAGGGGTATCTGTATTTGCCTCTAAATCTAAAATTATAGTCTCGAAAAGATTGTTTAAATCCACTTCTCTAGTTTTATAAATTCCAAGAAAAGGTAGATTTCTAACTAAGATTTCACCTGTTGCAGATTCCTCTATATCCCATCCCATTTCCTTAAATTTTTCTATTTTTTCTAAAATAATTTGATTTTTCAAGATACCCAAATCTACATATCGTAAGATTCCTAATGTTTGAAAATTTTCATCAGATTTAATTTTCATAAATTTTTCAAATAAAATTCTTTCATGAGCTGCGTGTTGGTCAATAATGTATAAGCCATCAGGCCCTTCACAGAGTATAAATGTATTCTTTATCTGCCCAATAAATCTCAATATAGGTAGAACTTTTTTTAAAGAAATTTCTTCATAAGTAATACCAAACTCAATTAAG
>RQOS01000042.1 GCA_008373205.1 SAR202 cluster bacterium | reverse complement strand
TAAAAGTGAATTAGGTTGGAGAGAATTTTCTTATTATCTTAATTTTCACTTTCCTAAGCTTAATAAGAATAATTTGCAGTCTAAATTTGACAATTTTCCTTGGGGAAACGATCCTGAATTCTTAAATTCTTGGAAAAAAGGGTTAACTGGTTATCCTATAGTTGATGCAGGTATGAGAGAACTTTGGAAAACTGGTTATATGCATAACCGAGTGAGAATGATAGTTGGATCATTTTTAGTTAAAAATTTATTGGTTCATTGGAAGAAAGGGGAAAGATGGTTTTGGGATTGCTTGATAGATGCAGATCTGGCCAGCAATTCTGCTAGTTGGCAGTGGGTTGCGGGAACTGGTGCTGATGCAGCTCCGTATTTCAGAATCTTTAATCCTGTTTTACAAGGATCAAAATTTGATCCAGAAGGAAAGTATACAAAAAAATATATACCTGAATTAAGTCAATTGCCCATTAAGTATTTATTTGATCCATGGAATGCTCCTGATGATGAACTTATAAAAGCTGATGTTATTTTAGGTTCTAATTATCCTAGACCTATAATTGATCTAAAAGATTCCAGGCATAAAGCTCTTGAATCTTTTTCAGGATTATAATTAGATGTAATAAATATATGACATTTATTAAATACTTAACATAAGAAAATTTCACCCAAATAAAATTTTTAAGTATTTTATAAATTTACACACACAATTCACTATCAATAAGGAACATCCGAAATGTCTTTAAAATCTTTAGTAAGTTTTTGTGCAAGAAGACCATTTGTAACTGTCGGAATTTGGATATTACTTATGATTTCTGCAGGCTTATTATCACAAAATTATTTAGATAGTGCACTTAATGGGGGACAAGGAGCTACTCAGGACCAAGAATTTAAACTTGCTCAAAAATTAAAAGATAAAAAAATGAATGAGCTAAATCCAAATAAGGAATCCTCATCACCAAAAGAAGATACCTCTGACAATTTATTAGTGGTAACTTCAAGTAAATTTCAATTTCCATCAGAAGAATATTTAATGTCATTAGATGGTTTCTTTAAGAAAATTCAAAGTGAAATCGATAAATCTGATGTCAATCAGAATGTTGGAACAGTTGAAGATTATCAAATTAATCCTTCTCAGGATGGTACTACTCTTATGATCCCAGCTCCATTTGTGAGAGGAAATTTAGTAGGTCCATTAATTCATGTTACTGAAGATTATTCTGATGATTCTTTTCAATATTATTTCATTGGTCTAGACTCAATTGAGTACTCTTTTGCTCATATAGCTGAAAAAGATCTTGTAACCGGAGAAACAATTGGAATATCAGTTGCACTAATAATATTAGCTTTAGTTTTTGGATCTGTAACTTCAGCTATAATTCCAGTTATATTAGCTGTAGTAGCGATTTTTGTTTCTATAGGTGCAGTTTCAATAATTGGTCAATTAGTCGATCTAAATGATTTTGTCCCAAATATTATGACCATGATGGGACTTGCTGTAGGAATTGATTACTGTTTATTCATACTTTCTAGGTACAGAGAGGAAAGAGCTAATGGATTTGAAAAATACGATGCAATAATCAATTCAGGTAGTACAGCCGGTAGAGCTGTGATGTTTAGTGGCTTAACAGTTGTTCTTGCTCTAGTAGGAATGTTTATAATTCCTGAAAAAACTTTCCAAGCTTTTGGGGTTGGAGCTATTGTAGTGGTTTTTGTTGCTGTTATGGCTGGAGTAACCATTCTTCCAGCTATTATCGGAATTCTTGGTGATAGAGTGAATAGTTTTGGTGTTCCAAAAGGTGTAACAATAATTCTATATATTGTGGGATTCTTAGTAGTAGCTTTTACTCAAGAATTAGGACCAATATTACTAATAGTTTCAGGTGCTGTAATGCTTTTCTTGATACTTTTATCAGTGCTCAGAAACAAGGGTATGAATATAAGATTCCTTAATCCTGATAAGTCATCAAAAGAATCTGAAGGTGGTTTTTGGAATATTATTACTCTTCAAGTTATGAGAAGACCTTATATAAGTATGACTCTAGCTGCTGGATTTCTATTAGTTCTATCTTATTTTTATTTTGATTTAGAAAAAGGAACTAGTGGGATTTCTGTTTTACCTGATAATGAACCAGTTAAGATTGGGTTTACTCTTCTTGATGAAAAGTTTGGATTTGGTTCTAATGCTCCTGCTACAGTTATGATAGATGCAGATATGCAATCTGATGAAATTATAAATGCTATTTCTAAAGTAGAACAAAGTTTAGTAGATGATGAAGGTTTTCTAAATCCTGAAATAAATATTGAATCTTCGGTTAATTTTGCTGAATTAACTTCTATGATTCCTGGTGATCCACAAAATCAAGTTTCTCTTAATTCCATTAAACGTTTAAGAAATGAAATTATTCCATCAGCCTTCTCTGGAATACCTTCTTCAAGCTATACAGTTTATGTGGGAGGCCAATCAGCAGAAGTAGTCGATTCAGTTCAAATGACTGATGAATATTTCCCAATAGTTTTAGGCTTAGTGCTTTCGTTGAGTTTGATCCTTTTGTTATTTGCTTTTAGATCAATAACTATTTCAATAGCCTCTATAATTATGAATTTACTTTCTGTAGGAGCGGCCTATGGATTATTAGTTTTGGTTTTCCAAAAAGGTTTTATGATAGATGTATTTGGCTTTGAGCAGGTTGATCAACTTGAATTTTGGTTGCCACTTTTTATGTTTAGTATTCTTTTTGGATTATCAATGGACTACCACGTATTTATGCTGAGCCGTATAAAAGAACATTTTGACGAAACTGGTTCTTCAGATGAATCAGTTGCATTTGGACTTAGAAAAACGGCTAGTATAATAACCGGTGCAGCTTTGATTATGGTAGCTGTTTTTGGAGGATTTGCTCTTGGAGAATTAGCCTTTTTCCAATCAATGGGATTTGGATTAGGGGCTGCAGTACTTATTGATGCTACTGTAGTTAGATCTATTTTAGTACCTAGTGTAATGAAAATCTTAGGAACACGAGCTTGGTATTTACCAAAATTTTTGAATTGGTTACCCAATATTTCTATTGAAGGTAACTTAAATAAAAAATAAATTTGTACTTTTTTTTATTTTTTTTTTATAAAGTCGGATTTAGAATAATAAGTGACAATGTAAAAAATCAGGAGTTTTATGGTTGCATCTAAAAAAAATGGATACTTAATACTTAACACGGGTACTCCTGACGAACCTAGTATACCCGCATTGAGAAGATATCTAAAAGAATTTTTATCTGATCCTGATATGCTTGATTATCCTTCAACTAGACCTGAAGAATATTCTAAAGGATTCGATAAGATAAAAAATCGTTTTGCTTCTGTTCTTCGTTGGATGATAGTTAATCTAATTGTCGTTCCATTTAGACCAGCAAAAATTCAGCATAAATACAAAGGAATTTGGACAGAAGAAGGATCCCCACTATTAGTAAATACAGTCAAATTTACAGAGAAATTGAAAAAATTTACTAATGGAAATATTCAAATAGGTATGAGATATGGCAATCCTTCAATAGAAAGTGCTATAAAAAAATTAAAAGATAATGGAACAGAAAAATTATTTCTAGTTTCTATGTTTCCTCAATATGCTGAAGCAACTTCTGGATCTACATTTACTGAAATTGATCGAGTTCTCAAAGCAGAAAATTACAATCCAGAATTAGTAAAAGTAGAGCACTATTATAATGAAGATTTTTATCTTAAATCACTAGCTAAAAGTATTATAGATTCTGAAGAATATAAAAATAGTGAATATTTACTATTTAGTTTCCACGGACTTCCAGTTAGGCATCTTACAAAATCAGATATCTCTCAGTCTCATTGTCAAAAAATAGAAAATTGCTGTGAAAAAGTTAGTGAAAATAATGAATTCTGTTATAAATCTCATTGCGTAAAAACAATTATGAAACTTGCAGATATTATAGATCCTGATAAACCTTTCAAGGTTTGTTATCAAAGTACTTTTGGTCCAGAACAATGGATTCAACCAAACATAGTGGATGTTCTAGAAGACTTAGCTGAAAAGGGTATAAAGAACGTTTCTGTTGCTTGTCCATCTTTTACTGCAGATTGTCTTGAAACATTAGAAGAAATTGCAGTAGAGAATCACGAAGATTTTGAAAAAAATGGTGGAGAATCAGTTAAGTTGATTCCAAGTTTGAATGATAATGATGATTGGGTTAAAGGGTTTGCTAATTATCTTCATGATAAAGAATTTGAATCTACAAAATAGTAATTCCTTTTAATCAAATATGCTCTAAAATGATATTCAATTGATGGTAAATTTGTAATTTTTAAACTTGAGGTTGATTATGGAAATTGGAGTTGTGGGTTTAGGTAAAATGGGAAGCCAAATTGCCCAAAAGCTTAGTGATTCATCATTTAAAGTTTTTGGATATGATCAAGATGAAGAATTATCTAAAAACTTAGATAGTTCTTATGAAATTGATAATAATTTATCTAGCTTAATGGATAGGTTTACTTCCAAAAAAATTATATGGTTGATGGTACCAAGTGGAGACCCGACCAATAGTCTCGTTAGGGAATTATCTAAACTTATGAATAACGGAGATATAATAATTGATGGTGGAAATAGTTATTATAAAGATTCTATAAAAAATTCGGATATTTGCTCTCAAAATGGAATAAGCTTCTTGGACTGTGGTACAAGCGGAGGTGTTTGGGGTTTAAAAAATGGTTTTTGCTTGACTATTGGAGGTTCAGAAAATACCTATAAAGAAGTTTTAGAAATTTTTAACACATTGTCTACTGTAGAAACTAAAGGTGGACTTTTTGTTGGTTCATCAGGTTCTGGGCATTTTGTAAAAATGATTCATAATGGAATTGAATATGGAATGATGCAATCAATTGCTGAAGGACTTGAAATCCTAAATAATAAAAAAGAATTTAATTTAAAACTTGACGAAATAACCCAAAACTGGCGAACTGGTTCAGTTGTACAATCTTGGTTGATTGATCTTATTGCTGGAGAGCTAAAAAAAGATTCAGGTCTTGGTAAATTTAGCTCTGAAGTAGGGGATTCCGGTGAAGGTCGATGGACAATTAAGGAATCTATCGATCTTGCAGTTCCAATTCCCAGTATATATGCTTCAATTTCTCAAAGGTTTAATTCTAAGAATAAAAATTCTTACTCTGGAAAGATTCTTTCTGCTATGAGAAATGCTTTTGGAGGACATACGGATTAATGAAAATTGCCAGTGAAAATATAATTATTGGTTCTGGAATATTTGGTCTTTCTATTGCTGCTCATTTATCTAATTTAGGGCAAAAAGTTACAGTTGTTGATAAATCAGAGAATCCAAATGAAGCTTCATCTAATTCATTAGGAAGAATTGATCCTATTTTGGGAGGTTCTGGCCATGGGCATGAAACTAAACCTTTACCAGTTGCTATAAAAAGTCTTGATGCATATAAAAAATTTCTAAATTTGGATGATGAAACAAAAAAAGAAATTGAATTTGAAATTAGACCTACTATTCATTTTCTTGAAGATGATTCTCAATTTAAGATGATTGAAGATTTGATTCATCAAATAGATTCTGAAAGAAACTTTTTTTCCATTCAGAATAGTTCATCTATTGAAATAGAAAAATTTATAAATTTATCTTATTTCCCTTCATTATCATTATTTAATGGCACTATATTTATTAATTCTAAAAAATATAAAACTTATCTTGAAAATAAATGTAAAAAAAATGGAGTTAGCTTCATAAAAGATGAAATTATAGATATTCATGAAATAGATAATGCTCCTAAAATATCTGGTAAATATTATTCATTCGAATCTGAGAAGGTGATAGTAGCATCAGGACCTTGGACTAATAAACTCCTAGGAAATACATTTAAAACAGATGTCTATCCTTCAAAAGGGCAGATAGTAAAATTACGAGATCCAGAAAATAAATTTACAGATTTACATCTTCACGGTTCATGTTCAGTGATCAAAAAAAAGGATGACCTAATATGGATAGCAGCTACATCTGAAGAAAAAGGTTTTGATAAAACTATAACTAATCAAGCTAAAGATTTCTTAATTGATAGTGCAAAAAAAATGCATAATGATATTGATCAATTTCCTTTTCATAGCCAAACAGCTTGTCTTAGGCCTCAAGTTAAAGATGATCTACCGATTATTCAAAAAATTAGTAATACTGTTTATGTAGCTTCAGGAGGAGGAGGTTGGGGGATAATGATGTCAATACTAGTAGGTGAGATAATAGAAAATGAAATTAATTCTTAGATTAAATTAATTTATTAATCATATTCATATCTAAATCTACTCCCAAACCAGGTTTATCCCCAAGAGATAGCATTCCATTATCTATATTCAAAGGTTCCGTAAGAATTGGATATTCATCTCTTATAGATATATTTTCTATATTGTACTCCTGAAGGTAAGGAGTATTTTTATTGCTGCATACAAAGTGAGCGTGAGCAACTGTACTAATTATAGGCTGTGTATTATGGCAAGTTATTGGTATTCCAGTTATTGATGAAAGTTCTGATATTTTTTTAAATGTAGTAAATCCAGGTGTCTTAACTATATCTGGTTGAATAATATCAACTCTTCCTTTATCTATTAAGGCTTTATATTCAAATTCACTATAAATATTTTCACCGGAAGCAATAGGTATATCCAATGCATCAGCCACTTTTGATAGACCTTCCAAATCATAATGGGGCCTAGGTTCTTCAAAGTGAAAAACACCTAAGTCTTGTAATTTTTTACCAACCTCTATGGCATGATGTACAGAATAAGCTCCATTAACGTCTACTAAAATATCTATGTTGTCTCCAACAGCTTTTCTTACCTCTGTTACGGTATCAATTGTTTGATCAGATGGATCATCAATTTTTCCAGGGACCGCACTATGCATTTTATATCCCTTAAATCCTTGTTCTACAAATTTTGCAGCTCTTTTTGCTTCATCTAATGGAGTTAGATCTCTCTTCATTGAACTTGCATAAATAGGCATTTTATCTCTTTTTTTCCCACCTAATAATTCATATATTGGTTTGTTTAGTGATTTACCTTTTATATCCCATAATGCTATATCTAATCCAGCTATGCCAATCCATATAGCTCCACCTATCTCTAAAGCATTTCCAGCTTTGGTCATATCACTAAATCTTTCATCAGTATTTGTAGGGTCTTTACCTATTATTGAAGGACCAAGCAAATCATCAATTACTATTTTAGTAATGCTTGGTTGCCTTCTAAAACATTCTCCTATACCAGTAATTCCTTCATCTGTTTCAACAATTACAAAAGGAAATTGTTTGTCTAAAATTAAGCATTTTATTGAAGTTATTTTCATTAGATTACCTTATCTTAATTAGATACCTTGGACTACAAATGATTCACTGTCTGACGCTTTGATTCTTATAGCCGCAACAGGCTTGTAGTCTTCAGAATTTCTGAAATTATTCATATCTTCAATTGTAGGAAATTCTAAAATAACTATTCTTTGTGGATTCCAGGTTGTATTGTCCGATATGATTTCACCCCCTCTAACAAGATATTTACCACCATATTTTTTTATAACCGCAGGTACTAATTTCATATACTCTGCATAAGCATCCCAATCTTTAACATTGATGCTACTAATTGAATAAACTGACATTTTTTTCCCTTTCTATTTTTTCAAGTATCCAGAAATTTCTTCAAAGCTTTCTACAACTAAATCAAATCTAGATAAATCTCCATAATTTTCACTAATGCCTGTACCAAATTCATTTGGTCTATGAACATAGCAAGTTTTCATCCCTGCATTAATTGCACCATCTAAATCATAAGCATGTGATGCTACCATCATAGATTCTTCTGCATTAGATTCAAGTAATTTCACAGCACCTAAATAGACTTTTGGGTCAGGTTTATAAGTACCAAAAAATTCTGTAGACAAAATTGAGTCCCAATGAATATTAGAATTTTTTGACAACTTAACTAACATTGATAAATTCCCGTTTGACAATGTTGAAATTATGTAATGATTTTTTAGATCTGATAAACCTGCTATTGAATCATCCCAAGGTTTTAATCTATGCCATGATTCATTGAAATTAACCAGATTCTCTTTACTAATATCATTTATATTTAGTTCATCTAGTAATTGATTAAGCACTTCCATATGAATCTCATCCATTGATAAATAATCTCTTTGACCATTTGCTACTTTTGATTGCAGTAATCTAAAGCCTGCTCGCCATTTATCGGTAAAAACAAACTCATCAAAAGAAAGTTTGTACTTTGATGAGAAGTTTGTAGTTTCTTGTCTAATTGATTTATGCCAATCAAAAACAGTGCCAAAAACATCAAAAAATATTGTATTTATTTTTAATTTCTTCATAAGAGTCAAGGCTTATATTTTAGCCGCAACTCCTCCATCAATATTTATAATTTCAGAAGTTATAAACCTTGAATTTTCACTTACTAGGAAAAGAACTAAGTTTGCCACATCCCTTGGATAACCAGGGCCAGGAATTATTTGAGCTAAATCAAACATTGATTCAAAAACATGATGACCTCCGTCTGGATCACTTAGAGTTCCTCTAGTCGCTCCTGGAGTCATTATCTGTCCAGGTCTTATACAATTTACTCTTATATTTTTATCTCCTCCTACTCCGGCCATATATCTAGTTAGAGCATCAATTCCTGCTTTTGCGACATAATATGATGGAGCAGTAGTACCAAACTCCTCCTTCATTTTTGGGGAAAATCCTCGTTGAGCTGCTAAAGAAGACATATTTACTATAGCTCCTCCTCCAGAATTAACCATATAAGGCCAAACTGCTCTTGATACAAAAAATGTTCCATTTAAATTATCATTTATTACAGTATTCCAATCTTCAGTTGTTGACTCTGGAAAATCTCCAGCTGCTCCATGTCCAGCATTATTAAATAAAATATGAATTTCACCATAAACTTCAGCAGCTTTTGAAATTGCTGAATTTACAATATTTTCATCTCCTACATCACATTTTATAAATGTAGCTTCTCCACCATTCTTAATAATTTCAGACTCTACTCTTTTTCCTTCTTCATCTCTACGTGCCATAATTATAACTTTGGCACCTTGTTCAGAAAATAAATGTGCTGTAGCTTCTCCAATCCCACTATTTCCACCAGTTACTATTGCAACTTTATTTTCTAGTATTTTATTCATAAAATCTCCTTAATTATTGTGGTATTCCTATTGGTCTTTTTTCAGGATCAGTTTCAAAAGATTCTTCACTCCATAAGATAATTAATATTATCCATCCGATAATTGGTGGTATTAATAAAAGTTGCCACCAACCACTTCTATTTGTGTCGTGTAATCTTCTTGATCCCACTGCTAAGACAGGTATTATTGTGAACAAAATCCACAATAACAGTATAAATCTATAGGGTGTTCCAAATACTAAATAATCAATTATTGTTGCAATTATTACTCCCAGAAAGAAGAAAAGTTGAAACCACCAAAATTGAGATCTATCAGCATTTCCAGTAAACATTCCATAATTATTTATTCCATCCTTAACTGATGGTATAAATTCCATATTTAAACTCCTAAGATTTTATATTGATAATATAGCAAAAATTAGTGTCTTTTTACTTCTAAATCTTCTAATTTATGTGTTTTGGATAGGTATTCTTTAGTATTAAATTCCTCAAACCTTCTTGGTAAATAAGATTCTGAATCAATACTTGTTTCTCCATTTATTACGTGTTCAGATATTAGCATTCCAGCTACTGGATTATAAGCAAATCCACCTGAGTGAAAATTTGAGCATAAATATAATCCTTCGATATTTGGTACTGGCCCAATAACAGGCGTTGCATCAGCGGTTACGCTTATTAATCCAACAGTATGGTAGTCCCATTCTTTATTCTCAATAATTGGAACTCTATTTTTGAAAGAGTCTTTGAGAAAATCTAAAGCATTTGGATAAGGGTGTAATTCATTTATATTAAAATCTTTATCTTCTATAACGAAGTTTTCTGGGTTATGCTGAGAAGTTCCTACTAAAATTCTATTATCTTCTGTACCTCTAATGTAGCTTTGGTAAACTCTATCATTTATTGCAGGTAAAAATAGTTCTCTATCAAATGGTTTGGTTACAAATCTTTCATGTACAAAATTTTTCATAGGTATTTTAAAATCAATAGGGGATAGTATTAAATTTGTCCAAGCATTGACTGCACATATAATAGCATCACAATTGTATGATTTTTCTTTATTTTCAGTTTTTGAAAAAGTAATTAATCCATTTGTTTTATTACCTGAAAATGTAAAATTTCTTACTTCTTCATTTTCAAATATTTTTACACCCATATTTTCAATTTTTTTTCTTAATGCAGGTATATATGTATGAGCTTCACTGTAGCCGCCTCTTGGATCTAGAATTCCGTATTCATCATCTTCTGCCTTAAGATCACTAAATTTTTTAGTAAGTTCATTTCCTATATATGTTTCATATTTTGCGCCTAGTTCGTCATGCAAATCTCTTAGGTCTGATCCTAAATCATAATCTTTTTTATCAGATAAATTTAAACATCCTACTTGTTGAAAAGTATAGCCATCCAGAATTTGACTAAATTTCTCGAATAAATCTAATGATTTCATTCTTGCTTTTACAGATGTTTCATTCCACTGCAAGCATGTAACAATACCTGCAGCTTGTGAACTAGAACCGCTTCCAATATTATCTTTTTCAATTATAGTAATATCTTTTACACCTTTTTCAGCAAGTTGAAAAGCTGTACTCATACCTATAACTCCGCCACCAATAATTATTACTTTTTTTATCATTATTTCTATCTAAGTCCCATTTGAGTATTAAGTCTTTGAGCTTCACTTGGAGCTCCATAATCTTTTATCCATTTATCCTCTATTTTACTTCTCCAATTTTCTGCTAATTTAGTTAACTCAGCGGTAATTTCAGGCTCTTTGTCAGCAAGATTATTTGACTCACTAATATCCTCTTCTAAATTAGCTAGATGAACATCTGGAACTGGTCCATAAGCATCAATCAATTTTCCTTTTAAGACTAATTTCCATTTTCCTTTTCTTACTGCTGTTTGATCAAGATACTCCCAAAAAATAACTCTATCATCGTGATTATCATTTCCTTTAGCAAGTTCAACAAGGCTTTTACCATCTAAATAATGATCATCTAAATTTACACCTGCAGCTTCTAGAATAGTTGGGGCAATGTCCATAGAAGCGCATGGTTCACTGGAAACAACTCCCGTTTGAATATTTCCAGGCCAATGCATTATTCCTGGTTCTCTAATTCCACCTTCAAACAAACTACCTTTGTGACCTTTAAATTTACCCGCAGTACCTCCATAATAAGGATCTAGAGTACTGTCTAACCAATTTCTTGTTTCTCTGGAAGGCCCATTATCTGATGTAAAGAATGTAAGAGTATTATCATCTACTCCTAATCTTTTTAATTCATCCATAATATTACCTACTGAATCATCCATTGCGCTAAGCATTGCTGCCATTACTTGCCTATCCCAAGGTAGATTAGAAAATCTATCCATATACTTCTTTGGAGCATGCATAGGATAGTGAGGTGCATTGTAAGGAACGTATAAAAAGAAAGGCTTACCCTCAGAATTCATTTTTCTTAGATATTCAATACATTTTTCAGTAATAATTTCAGTAAAATACTGCCCATCCATCCAAACTTCTTTTTCGTTTTCCCAAAGATCATGAGTTGGATTTACCTGAGGCAAAATTGAATCTTTTGTATTTGCTCCGTAGTAGTATATATGTGAGTAATAATCTACATTTCCAGCTAAAAATCCAAACCAATTATCAAAGCCATGATTATTGGGTCTAGATTTTTTTTCTAAGCCTAAGTGCCATTTTCCTACCATAGAAGTAGAGTATCCTTGGGATTGTAATATTTTTGCCAATGTTGGAGTAGATTCTGGTAACCCAGCAGCTTTTCTATGGCCAGGTAGGATTCCTCTTATACCTGTATTACCAGGGTATCTACCAGTTAATAATGCTGCTCTAGCAGGGCTACATACTGGACAATTAGTGTACCAATCTGTAAACCTAATTCCTTCGCTTGCTAATTTATCTAGTGACGGAGTCTTAAAGTCTGTAGCTCCCATGCAGGATAAATCTCCATATCCTTGATCATCTGTCATAAATACAATAAAGTTTGGTTTATCATTAGCCATAGTTTTCTCCATAATATTTAGTTTTTTTAAGAATATTATTTAAGATAGAAAAATTATTCCACTAACATATGATAATTTATCAATATAATTATTAGATATATGAATATTAGTAACTACATAAGATCTATAGATAATTTTCCTTCAAAAGGAATTACATTCAGAGATATTACTCCAATATTTCAAGATCCTAATATTTTCAATTTTGTTATAGAGGAAATGAGAAAATATATAGATAAAGTTAAACCTGATTATCTTGCAGCTATTGATTCAAGAGGATTTCTTTTAGGATCTGCTCTTGCATTATCATCTAAAATTCCACTTATACTAATCAGAAAGAAAGGAAAGTTGCCTCCACCTGTTATATCTCAAAAATATTCTTTGGAATATGGAGATGATTATTTAGAATTATCTTCTCAAATAAATTTATCTGGTAAAAAAGTAATAATAATTGACGATGTTCTTGCTACAGGAGGTACCATTACAGCCGCAATAAAATTAATAGAAAAACTTGAAGGGGAGGTTATTGGATTGAATTTCTTAATCAATTTAATAAATATTGAAAAGCCTTCTGAAATAAAGAATTATCCAATTAATTTCCTCAAGTCATATTAGCCAAAAATTAACTTTTTGTTACATTTTTAAAAAATTGATTTAATTGATTATTTAATTCTTATATTTTATTTATTCAGGTGTTATTGTTTTCTTATCAAAAAAATAAATAGTTTTGCAAGGAACTCGATATGAAAATTTTTTTTAAGTTATTTTTGGTTTCAATTCTTATGTTCTCTATTTTTGCATGTAGTGAGGAAGCAGAAGAAGTTGTGGAATCTACAGACGCAGTGATTGAGAAAGAACATGATGAAGGCGATGATGACGATCATGACGAAGGAGATGATCACGATCATGACGAAGGAGATGATCACGATCATGATATGGAATTTAAATTTGGAATGATTTTAGTTGGGCCTAAAGATGATAAGGGATGGTCACAAGCACATTTTGAAGGTGGTGAGTATATAGAAGAGATTTCTGGTGGAGAAATGATTGTTGCAGATATGATTAATCCTGCAGACAGTCCCAATCTTACAGTTGATCAAGTCGCTTCAGATATGATTGACGAAGGAGCTCAGCTAATTTTTGCTACTTCCGATGATATGAAAGATGGTATTCTTGCCGCAGCAGAAAAGTTTCCAGATGTTCCAATGATTTGGGCTTCTGGTGATAGTGCTAAAGTTGATGGAAAGGGTTATCGAGGAGACCTTGATAATTTGGGAAATATAATGGGAAAAATGGAGTACGGTAAAATGATTGCAGGATGTGCTGCAGCTCTAAAAACAAAAACTGGTCATATCGGTTTTCTTGGCCCATTGATAAATGATGAAACAAGAAGGTTAGCTAATGCAGCTTATCTAGGTGCTAAACACTGTTATGAGGGTAGCAATGAATTAAAATTTGATGTTGTTTGGATAGGATTTTGGTTTCATATTCCGGGTGTAACTTCTGATCCTACACAAGTAGCTAATGAATTTTTTGATGCAGGTGCTGACGTAATAGTTTCTCATATTGATACTCCAGAAGGATTGGTGGTAACCGGACAAAGAGCGGCTGAAGGAGAAGATGTTTTCGTAGTAGGATATGATTATGAAGATTCTTGTGCCACAGCTCCTGAAGTTTGTTTAGGTGTTCCATACTTTAATTGGGGTCCTGAGTATCTTAAAGCAGCTATGAATGTTGCTCATGGAGAATTTAAGCCTGAATGGATTTGGGCTGGTCCTAATTGGGAAGATATGAATGATAAAGACTCTTCAATGATTGGATGGAAAATGGGAGATGGTCTATCAGAAACAGAACAGGGTGAACTTGGAAGTTTCATGAGCCTTTTGGCATCTGACCAATTAAACCTATTTACAGGTCCTCTTAATTTTCAAGATGGATCAGTTTATCTTGCTGATGGAGTGGAGGCTACAGATAGTGAAATATGGTACACTCCTCAATTATTAGAAGGAATGTCAGGGGATAGTCAATAGAAAATTTTTTTGGGCTTCTTATAATAAATGAGAAGCCCAAATTATTTAATGAAT
Source organism: SAR202 cluster bacterium (assembly GCA_008373205.1). Lineage (GTDB taxonomy): Bacteria > Chloroflexota > Dehalococcoidia > Lucifugimonadales > Lucifugimonadaceae > TMED-70. The sequence goes on along the minus strand of RQOS01000042.1, from coordinate 25,874 downwards.
ATAGAAATAAAAAACATTTCCAAGTCATTTGGTTCTATTGAAGCCAATAAAAATATAAACCTAAAATTAAAATCGGGTATACATGCTCTACTTGGAGAGAATGGAGCAGGTAAATCTACTTTAGTAAAAATAATTTCTGGTCAAATATTGCCTGATGAAGGTAATATTTTTATAGATAACAATGAGGTTATTTTAGGTTCTCCAAAAAATTCTATTGAAAAAGGTATTGGTCTCTTAAATCAAGATCCTTTGGATTTTTCTAACCTTAGTATTTTTGAAAGTTTCTTGATTGGAATTAATGAAAAGAATCCTTATAGAAATATAAATAAAATAAGAAGTAAGATTGAAAAATTATTTAATAATTATAGAGTTACAGTAGATTTAAATAGTAAGACAAATAGTTTATCTATCGGAGAAAGGCAACAAGTAGAACTTCTTCGCCTTTTATACAATGGGGCAAAACTTATTATTTTAGACGAACCTACTAGCGCATTTTCTTTAGAACAAAAAAAAAGAATGTTCGACACATTAAGGCAGCTATCAAAAGACGGAATAATAATAATTTTTGTTTCTCATAAACTCGATGAAGTTTTTGAAATTTGTGATTCAGCAAGTATTCTAAGATCCGGTAAATTAGTTGAAAATATTATTCAACCTTTTGATTCAAATAAAATTCTTTCTGTAATGTTTGAAAAAAATGAAATTAATTCTATTTCAAGTAAAGATTTTGATAGAAAAGAAAATTTTATAATAAATTTTTCTAAAAATGATTTAAATAATCAAGTCCAAATTTCAAAAAGTCACACCATAAAACAAGGAAGTGTTATTGGAATAGCAGGACTGCAGGGATCTTCTAATGATAAGTATATTAAAAATTTTTTTACTAAAGAGTTTTCTAGTACAGCAATAGAATTAGAAAATAATAAAAAAATCTATAAGACTTTTTTTTATTATATGCCTGCTGACAGATTAGAAAAAGGTTTATTTAGCGATATGAATCTTCTAGAGCATTTTGGTTTATCTGAAACATCTAGAACAAATATAATTAATTGGAATGATGTAAAAGAAAAAGCAAACTCAAAGATTAAAGAATTTGATATAAAAGCCGATATTACTAGTCAAATCAACGAGCTATCAGGTGGTAATCAACAGAGAGTAATGCTTTCGTTAATGCCTCCAGATAAATCCTTTCTTTTATTGGAGCAACCGACAAGAGGTCTAGACATAAATTCTGCTAATAAGATTTGGGAAATGATTTTACAAAGAAAAGAGAAAGATTATGCTATTTTCTTTTCTTCCACTGATATTGATGAAATATGGGAATATTCAGATGTGATAATTTCTGTATCCGGAGATGAAATAATGAATATTGAATATAAAGAGAATTTAGAAAAAGACTTTATAGCAAAATATATCTCGGGAATAATTTAATATGTTTGATATTGAAAATCTTAAAATAAACTTAATAAGACTTTTTCTAACCCTTATTATTATTTTTTTCACTTTAATACTTTTTGGTATTTCACCATTTGAAGTTTTTGAATCAATTATTTATGGTTCATTAGGTAGCTACTCTAAAATTATAAGAACTATTATAGTTTGGACTCCAATATCATTAGCTTCTTTAGCTCTTATTTATACCTTCTCAGCTGGTATGTGGAACATAGGAATCGAAGGACAGATTATTATGGGAGCAGTTGGTTCTACATTAGTTGCTAGATCAATTTTTGGAGATGATTTTATTTCTCCTTATTTACAAATTTTTATGGCTATTATTTTTGGTGCATTCTGGGGGTTGATTTCTGCAATACTAAAAGTCAAAGCAAATGTTCACGAAATTTTCAGTGGTTTGGGATTAGATTTTGTAGCATCTGGTATAGTAATTTTTCTTATAATTGGGCCGTGGAAAAGAGAAGGTATTGCTTCAACTGGAGGCACAGATATCTTTGATAAAGCATCATGGGTACCAACTATTGGTAATTCAAATTTTCCTTTGTTTTTGTTGTTAGTTATATTCCTTCTTTATCTAGTAAGTGCACTTGTAATAAAATATAGTTCTCTCGGAATAAGGCTAAAAGCTACAGGAATAAATATTTTTGCAACAGAAAGATTTTATTTCACCTCAGATAAATATATTATTTTTTCTTATTTGATAGCTGGAGGAATAGCTGGAATTGCTGGTTTTTCTCAGTCATCAGCAGCATATCATAAGCTAGTTCCTTCTATTTCTGGAGGATTTGGATTTTTATCTATTCTTATAGTTCTAATATGTTCCAGAAATATTTACTTTTCTTTTATAGTTAGCTTTTTATTTGCAGCGTTAATCGTAGGAGGGAGTCAGCTTCAGATCAGAATGGGATTGGACCATAGTATTATAGGTATAATTCAAGCAACCTTTGTCCTTAGTTGGCTGGTCCTTCAAAAATTAGAATTAGAAAAATTAATAAGTCAAAAAATAACTAAGGTTTTTGTGAAATGATTTTTTTTGAGAATACTTTAGTAACCGTTATTTCTTTAAGTACCCCTTTAATAATTGCGGTTATTGGAGAGACTATTTCAGAAAAAGGAGGAGTAATAAATTTATCTGCAGAGGGTACTATTATGATATGTGCATTATTTGGGTTTATGATGGGCTACATAACTGATATTGCTTTAGTTGGATTTATATTTGCTATATTTTTAGGTGCATTTATTTCTTTTTTTATTTCATATTGCGATATTAAGCTTAGAATGGATCAAATTGCAGTTGGATTTGTTCTTACAATTTTATTCACACACTTAAGTAATTATTTGGGTCAGGATTATGTCAGAATTAGTGGGCCAATGATAACAAAAATGCAAATTCCATTGCTTTCTAAAATACCTTTTTTGGGTGAGGTATTATTTAATCACTCTCTTATAACTTATTTTTCAATATTATTGATTCCTTTTTCATGGTTTTTCTTAAATAAAACTACCTTTGGTTTATCGATCAGAGCATCCGGAGAAAATCCTACTGCAGCTAGTTCTAGGGGAATAGATGTAAAAAAAATGAGACTTTATGGAACTCTTATAGGAGGGGGACTACTTGGACTTGCTGGTGCAACTTTTTCTCTTTATACCAAATATGGATGGTCTGAGGGCCATACAACAAATTATGGATGGATCGTACTAGCAATAGTTATTTTTGGTGGCTGGAATCCTTATAGAGCCGCAGCAGGAGCATATTCTTTTGGACTTCTACAAGTCCTAGCAATTAAGGCTCAATCCGTTACTTTGGCTTTGTCTCAAATTCTGCCATTATTACCATTTCCATTAATGATTTTTATATTAATTTTCATACAATATATAAACAGAAAAGAAAGAAGTTCAATACCCAAAATAATTATCTCTCTAGTCGGAGGAAATCAGCCTGAAGCTCTAGGGAAAAAATTACCAGAAGAAATCAAATGAAAGAAATAAATATAAACGACATAGAAGTTTTATGGGATAAAGATTCAATTAATAAGCAAGTTAAGAGAGTCGCTAAAGAAATTAATGAAAAATTTATCTCCGAAAAATCTGTGAATCTTATTCCTATTATGACTGGTGGACTTATGTTTGTTTCTAACTTAATTGCAGAGCTTGAAATACTTAGATCTGGTTGTTACCATATGTTTCCCCTAATTGCTAAAACATATGGTAATTCAACAGAATCCCAAGGAACTACTATTTATGGCTATGATTTTCTTGCTGAAAATATAGATATAGATTCTCCGAGCGTGATAGTAGATGACTTAATGGATTCTGGTGAAACTTTATATAACTTGACCGAAAAGTTAGAAATAACTTCAAATAAAGAGGTTTACTCAGCTGTGTTATTGGATAAATTAGGCAAAAGGCATATGCAGATTGAACCTGATTTTAATTGCTTTATTCTTGATGATAAAAGATGGGTTGTTGGATATGGGATGGATTACATGGGTTTGTATAGAGGTCTTGATTACGTAGGAACAATTAACATAGATTTATAAAATGAAAATTTCAAGAGTAGTTATAGATGTAATTGAGAGAGATACTGGATCATTAAAAGTAATAGATGAAAGATCAGATATTGGTGGTAAAACTACTCAAGGGGTGCTAAGACTTTTAACTGATGATGGATTTGAAGGAAATGCTTTTATCGGAGATCAAGCATCCGACTCATCCGACAGAATCAAAATTATTGAGAAAATTATTGCTCCAAAAATAATAGGTATGGAAGTAAATAATAGAGAGAAATTATGGGCTCAAGTTGAAGATCTAAGTGGTCATGGACTTCCAATATATTCTTCATGGGCACCAGTTGACGTAGCTTTATGGGATTTAGCAGGGAAACAATTAAAGCAACCTATCTATAAGTTATTAGGAGGGAATAATCTTGAAATTCCTCTTTATGCAACATTTCCTCCTAGACATGCAGATTCAGATGGGTTTATTACTGAAGCAGAAGAACTTTTAGATGAAGGTTTTTCAGCATATAAAATACACCCAGGTGCTTTAGATATAAAAGAAACTATATTTTCTATAGATAAAATAAGGGAATTAGTTGGGGATAAAATGACCTTAATGCTAGATAGAAATCATGGATATACTTTAGAAGAAGCATTAAAAGTCGGTAGAGCCTTAGATGCAAATGATTTCTACTGGTATGAAGATCCAGTCGAGACATCAAATATTAGAGCTATTAAGAGACTGAAAGAAAGTCTTGTTACTCCAATTAATATGAGTGACTCAGCAGGTTTTTTAATTAAAGAGGCGGCTAATTACTTAAGTCAAAATTTACTTGGAATGCTCAGAGGAACTACTAGAAAACTTGGAATAACCGGTTTAGTAAAACAATCAGCTATGGCAGATGCTTTTGGAATTAATTGTGAGATAGGATTGGCAGGAAATTCTCTTATGAATGTTGCTAATTTACATGTTATAGCTTCAGTAAAAAATAACACATATTATGAATATTGGAGGCCAGAACATATCCATCAATGGGGTGTAGAAAATGAAATTAAAATAAATTCTAATGGCAAGTTAAGTATTCCTCAAAACCCTGGACTTGGTGTTGATTTAGACGAAGAGTGGATTGATTTTCATAAATTAGAGAGTTTAGAAATTTGAAAAAAAAAATATATAACGTTATTATTATCGGTCTTGGAGCTATGGGAAGCGCTTCATCTTACTACCTATCTAAGAATGGTGTAAAAGTATTGGGTTTAGATACTTACGAACCTCCTCATAAATTAGGATCTTCACACGGACATACAAGGGTTATTCGGGAAGCTTATCATGAAGGAATATCATATGTTCCAATTGTAAAAAGGGCCTATGATCTATGGAATGAATTAGACCGTGAAATTGAAGATAAATTAATTCTTGAGTACGGAGGCATGTATCTAGGTGATGATGGTAAATACTTAAGTGACGCAAAAAAATCTGCAAAAAAATATGACATTCCTATTTCTGAATTTTCTTCTGAAGAAATAAAAGAAAAATATAAAGTCTTAAATCCTCCTAAAAATTTTAAGGGATTACTTGAAAATAGAAGTGGGGCAGTATTTCCTGAGAAAGCTATATCTAATTTTTTATCTAAATCTATAAATTATGGATCTACACATAATTACAACGAAAAAGTTATAGATTGGAATAAAGAATCTCAAATTTATCAAGTTAAAACTAATAAAAATAATTATTTTGCAGAGAAGCTAATCTTTAGCTCTGGGGCATGGATCAAAAATCTAGTCCCATCATTGAATCTTCCAATAAAAATTGAAAGACAAGTTCTTTTCTGGTTTGATCCAATAAAAGATAAAGATCAGTTCCATTATTCAAATATGCCTAATACAGGTTGGGATCTTGATAATGGTATTGAATTTTACACACAACCTATTATAGAAGATAAAGGGTTTAAGGTAGCAATGCATCATAATGGTAAGTTCATTAGTGAAGATAACTTAAATCGAGAATCAAACATGGATGATTTAAATATTGTAAAGAATTTTCTTGAGGAATATATTCCACTAGCAAATGGTAACTTATTAGATTCTAGAGTTTGTGTATATACCAACACTCCTGACCTTGATTTTATTATAGATTTTTACCCAGAAGATGAAAATATACTAATTTGCTCACCTTGCTCTGGCCATGGCTTCAAATTTACACCAGCTATAGGAGAAATTTGCTCTGAATTAGTTGCAAAAAAGAAAACCAATTACGATTTAAGCGAATTTTCAATAAAAAGATTGATGAAATAAAAAAAAATTTTCTGACCAATATATAAAACAAATATTATTGAAATTAGCCCAATGTATTATATATTATTCAAATAGAAGCAATTTGTTTTTGTTTGATATAAAGTTTAACAAAAGTGCGTACTCGGTGAATCCCGAACTCAAGTTGCTGGTGTCACTCCTGAAGTAAATTTAACGAAAGGAGACATTATGTTAAATTATCGCAAGAAATTTATAATAGTAATATCTTTACTATTTTCAATGCTTATTCTTTTTGCTTGTTCAGAAGAAGAGTCAACAACAGAATCATCAACTTCTGGTTCAAATACACTTGCAACTATTATCGATAGAGGTGAACTAGTTTGTGGTGTAAATGATAACCTAACTGGATTTGGAGTTATAAATTCAGCTGGTGAGTTTGAAGGTTTTGATATTGATTACTGTAAGGCTGTAGCTGCAGCAATACTCGGTGATTCAAGTAAAGTGGAATATGTTCCATTAACAGCATCTGCTAGATTTGAAGCTTTAGCTGCTGAAGAGATTGATATTTTAATAAGGAATACAACTTGGACAGCTAGTAGAGATAGAGATCTAGGCAATGACTTTACTGCACCTACATTTTATGATGGTCAGGGTATGATGGTAAAAGCAAGTAGTGGTTATGATTCTATAGAATCTATGGCTGGTGCTACAGTATGTGTTCTGCAAGGAACAACTACTGAACTTAATCTAGATGATAGATTTACAGGTTCTGGTATAGCTTATACTCCACTAACTTTTGAAACAAACGATCCTCTACAGGCTGCATATGAAGAAGGTAGATGTGATGGATGGACAACAGATAAGTCAGGTTTAGCTTCAAAAAGAGCTGGTTTTTCGAACCCATCTGACCATGTAGTTTTAGCTGAAACATTATCCAAAGAACCGCTTGGTCCTTTGACAAGAGATAATGATAGTGAGCTTTACGACGTCGTACAATGGGTTGTTTTTGGAATGATGCAAGCTGAAGAAAGTGGAATATCAAGTTCTAATGTTTCTTCAATGGCTGCAAATCCAACAGATCCAGGTATGGCTAGATTGCTAGGTGTAGGTTTTGACGGTGGAGAACCAACAGATTTTGGTTTTGGTATTCCAGTCGACTTCATGCAAAATGTAATTTCTCAAGTTGGAAATTACGGAGAAGTTTATGACAAACATTTAGTTCCACTAGGACTTACTAGAGAAGGAAGCTTAAACGCTCAATGGACTGAAGGTGGTTTAATTTACGCACCTCCATTTAGATAGAATAGTCTAATAAATATTACAGGGTCAGATTTTGGCCCTGTAATTTTAAGCTATGCTATCTCACTTATACAATCAAATTAAATCTCAATCCTCAATTAGTGAAAAACTAGAAGTTTTGAGAAATGACAAAAGTTTCAGAAAATTTTTTGTTCAATTTATATTTGCCATTTTTATGGCATTTTTTTTGTTTTATTTGATTACAAGAGCATTCTCTTTGGAATTAGGTTTTGGTCATCTGACGAGTAGAGCTGGTTTTGGAATAAGTCACACATTTTTAGTGGATTATACAAGTAATAATTCAAGATGGGATGCATATTTTACAGGTGTTATAAACACAATAAGAGTAAGTTTAGTTGGTATTATCCTTGCAACTATTTTAGGTGTTCTAATGGGTTTAGCAAGATTATCAAAAAACTTTTTAGTAAATAGAATTGCTGCCGGTTACGTAGAATTTATTCGAAATACTCCATTATTAGTTCAGATAATTTTTTGGCAATTAGTTTTACTACAACTTCCTCAGATTTCTAATGCACTTACATTTGGAGGAATTTCAGTTTGGTCTAATAGGGGAATTTTGCTTCCTTTTATTAACACTATTCAAAATGGAAGTTTATGGGTATTAGTTTTACTAATAGGTTTAGTAATAAGTTTAGTAATAAGATCTTACTCTTCAAAATATAAAGAAGAGAATGTAAATTTTATATCTCCTAATATTTTGAGCTTAATTACATTTTTAATAATAGCTTTAGCTGGATATTTCATATTAGGAATAGATTTATATACCGATGTTCCAGTTTTGGAAGTCAATCAGTATGGAACATATATTCAATCGGGAGGGTTTGCACTTACTCCTGAGTTTGCTGCAATATTATTTGCATTAGTGTTATATACAGGAACATTTATAACAGAAATTGTAAGAGGAAGTATTCAAAGTCTTCCTAAAGGTCAAACTGAAGCAGCTCAAGCTTTAGGTCTTAGCAACTATCAAAGAATAACTCTAATAATTCTCCCTCAAGCATTAAGATCAATCATCCCTCCTTTGACTAACCAGTACTTAAACCTAACAAAAAACTCTAGTTTATCTGTTGCTATTGCTTATCCTGATGTATTTATGGTCTCTCGAACAATCATGAATAATGCAGGTCATGCATTACCAATGCTTTCATTAATATTGATAACTTTTCTTTGTCTTAGCTTAGTAATTTCATTATTTATGAATCTACTAAATAAGCGAGTCACAAGGATAGGTGCATAATGCAGATCATTTATTGGATAAAAGAAAATTTATTTGGTTCTAAGAAAGATATTATATTAACTCTTTTAGGTGCGTACTTTATCTATTTTATAGCTTCTATTTTTTTCGAATTCGTATTTACCTCTGATTGGACATTAATCGAGGTTAATAGAAAAATTTTACTCGTAGGTATATTTCCAGAAGATCAAATGTGGAGAATTTGGACAGTCTTCTCAATTTTTTCTATTTTAGTTTCAGCAACTTTAGCTTATTCATATAAATTAAATATCCGTATTTCAATATTTTATGTCGCTTTTCTTGCTATTCCTTTTTTAATATTTACTACTATAAATTTATTACCGTATGTTTTAGCAATATTGCTCTCTAGTGCAATAGCCTATACTTTAATTTACTATATGAAACATAGATTAGATAGAAAAAATTTATCTAGAATTTTAATTGTTTCATGGGGGATTTTTTTACCATCTTTATTTTTAATACTAATTTTATTTGGAGGTCCTAAAGTTACCTTATGGGGAGGATTTTTTGTAAATCTTATTTTGGCTATTATAGCTATATTAGCTGGCTTCCCATTAGGAGTATTTTTAGCTATAGGAAGAGCAAGTTCTTACAAGTTAATAAAATTAGTTTCTGTAATTTTTATAGAAACATTTAGGGGAGCACCTCTAATTGCATGGCTATTTTTTGCTTGGTTTGTATTACCGAATTTCCTTCCAAATATATTTTCTTTAAACGATATTAATTTAGTAATTAGAGCTATGATAGTTCTTTCTCTTTTTTCCAGTGCATATATAGCAGAGGTAATTAGAGGAGGCTTGCAGTCAATTCCAAAGGGTCAAATTGAAGCATCAACAGCCTTAGGTTTAGGGCCAATAATGGAATTATTATTTATAGTTTTACCTCAAGCTATAAGAGTTGTAATTCCTGCAATTGTAAGTACTTTTATAGCAATATTTAAGGACACATCTTTAGTATTTATTTTAGGAATAACTGATTTACTAAGGATAGGTAGATTGATACCTGAACAACAGCAAGAATTTTATGGTAAATCAATAGAAACATTATTAGTAGTGGCATTAATGTTCTGGGTAGTATCTATAATACTTTCTCAGATAAGTAGATCAATTGAGAATAGATTAAATTTGAGTAACTAAGGAGATAATATGAGTAAAAAAATATCCGTTGAAACAAAAGATGTGACTAAATTCTTTGGTTCTTTTCAGGCTTTGAAGGGGATAACTGCAGATATCTATGAAGGTGAAGTAGTTGTAGTTCTAGGACCATCTGGATCAGGTAAATCTACTTATATCAGAACATTAAATGGTCTTGAAGAACATGATTCAGGTCTAATTAAAGTCAATGGAACTGAGTTAAATAACAATGTAAAAAATATTGAGAAAATAAGATCCGAAGTCGGAATGGTCTTTCAACAGTTTAATCTTTTTCCTCATCTATCAGTCTTAAGAAATATTACATTAGCTCCACAAAAGGTAAAGAAGTTACCAAAATCTGAAGTTGATGATTTGGCTATGAGCTTGTTGGAAAGAGTAGGAATACCTGAACAAGCACAAAAATTCCCAGCACAACTATCGGGTGGTCAACAACAAAGAGTAGCTATAGCTAGAGCTCTTGCTATGCAACCCAAAATAATGCTCTTTGATGAACCAACATCAGCTCTTGACCCAGAAATGATAAAGGAAGTTTTAGATGTAATGATTGAATTAGCTCAATCAGGTATGACGATGATTTGTGTGACTCATGAAATGGGATTTGCTAAAGAGGTTGCTGACAGATTTCTTTTTTTTGATGAAGGGCTTATTGTAGAGTCAGGTACCCCAGAACATTTTTTTGAAAATCCTCAAGAAGATAGAACAAAATTATTCTTAAGCCAAATACTATAAAAATTTCTATTGTCATTTATTAAATAGTTATATTATTATCAAAGAAATTTTAATAATTTAACTAAGGATATAAAAATGCATGAAAAGAAAAGAATAGCTGTATTTGGGGCAGGAGGTATAGGTGGAGTTGTTGGAGGAATGCTTTCAAAAGATGAACACGATGTAACTTTTATAGACACATGGTATGAACATATAAATGAAATTCAAAATAATGGATTAGAAGTAACTAATCAAGATCAAGTACATAACTGCAAACCCAACGCAATACATCTAAATCAACTTCAAGAAGTAAAAGAAAAATTTGATATTGGAATAATAGCTGTAAAATCTTATGACACTGAATGGGCAACTCACGCTCTTAAGAATTATGTAAAAGAAGATGGCTATTTTGTAGATTTTCAGAATGGAATAAATGATTTAAAAGTAGGTGAAATTGTAGGTAATGAAAAAACTCTTGGATGTGTCATTTTGATTAGTGCAATGGCGACAGAACCTGGCAAAGCTTGGAGGACTGATAGTAGACCTGATGTTGCTTATAAAATAGGAGAATTGACAGGTGGCGTAACTGAAAGGCTAAAGGAATTTGTAGATATTATGCAAGCAGTTGGAGTATCTGAATATACTGAAGAATTAATTAATGAGAGATGGTCAAAATTAATGATAAATTGTATGGTTAATCCTCTTGCAGGCTTAACTGGATGGGGAACTGCAGAAGTAAGGTCTAACCCATTAACTCAAGATATTGCTATACAAGTTGCAGCTGAGGTTGTTAAAGTAGCTAACTCGGAAGGGTATCCAATGGGTAAAATAGCAGGATTGGAACCTAAAGATTTTATAGAAGCTGCAGACAGTAAAAAAAATGTGGAAGATATAAAAAATCAAATGCTGGAACAAGCTAGACAAGCAGGCTCTGCAAGTCGACCTTCTTTTGGGCAAGATGTACTTAAGAGAAGAAGAACTGAGATTGATTACCTTACAGGTTTTGTAAGTCAAGTAGGAAAGAAAAATAATATACCTACTCCTTTTTGCGATAAAGTGACAGAGGTAGTAAACTCCCTTGGTGTAGGATTTGAAACATCAGATAAACACCTAGATGATATAGAAAGAATGTTAGATTAAATTTAATGCAAATGTTTTCAGATAGAAAATCTAAAGTACCAAAATTTAATTATCCTGATTCATTTTCTGATCAAATTAGCACTCTTGAAAAAGATCACTTAATACAAAGATTGAGTCAAAGTAGATCAACCTACAAAGATGATCCTTATAGACCTATTTTTCATTATGTTAATCCAGAAAATACGCTTAATGATCCTAATGGGATATGTTTTTGGAAAGGATATTGGCATCTTTTTTACCAGGCTTATCCACCGGAAGATCCTAGGCAGCATTGGGGACATGCATATAGTTCAGATTTGGTTCATTGGAAAGATTTGCCATATGCAATTTATCCTAATCCTGAAGAAGCATGTTTTTCAGGGGCAACATTTGTAGAAAATAATAAAGTAATAGCAATGTATCATGGAACAAAAGTAGGCAATATGATCGCTATTTCTGATGATGATTTACTACTTAATTGGGAAAAGATTAATGATAAAAAACCTGTTATAAAAATTCAAACTGAAGATGGACCAAAGCTACCTTATAGAGTTTTTGATCCATGCATTTGGAAAAAAGATAACTATTATTATTCTTTATCAGGAGGAACATTACCTCATAATCCATCTGGAAGAAGGACAAGGGCAAATTTTTTATTTAGATCCAAAGATCTTATAAATTGGGAATATATGCATCCATTTATTGAAGGAGATCATTTTACTAAAATTGGAGATGATGGAGCTTGTCCATATTTTTGGCCTATTGGAGAAAGGTATATACTTTACTTCTTTAGTCATATGAGCGGAGGACAAGCATTGCTAGGTGATTATGATATTGATAATGATAAATTTATAGTAACTTCCCATCATGAATTTAATTTTGGAGCAGCACACCCTGGAGGGGTTCATGCACCTTCTGCAACTACATATGATAATGGAAAAAACGTAGTTATTTTTAATATGAATCATTCAAAAGAGACGAAGGGATGGAACCAATTAATGACTCTACCTAGAGAAATTGGAATAGCTGGTAAAGATAAAATCAACAAAGATGTATTGACTATAAAACCAGCAGGAAATATCGAATCATTGAGAAAAAATCATAGATTCATAAAAAATATTTTAATCTCTCCTAATGAAGAAAAAATTCTTGAAAATATTTCAGGAAATACTATAGAAATTTTATTAACTGCAGAAGTTAAAGATGCATCAATGTTTGAATTAAGAGTACTAAGATCAAATAAAAGTGAGGAGTTTACCAGAATAACATTTTATAAAAATAGAGGATTTAGAGATTGGGATAAGTATGAAGGTTGGGATCTTAAAAAACGACTAAATGCTTCTGATAGTATGATTTCTTTAGATACTTCATATTCAAGTCTAGATCAAGGAGTTTTATCTCGCCCTCCTGAAGTAGCACCTGTGTATTTGTCTGAGGATGAGAATCTTGACCTAAGAATATTTATTGATAGAAGTGTAATAGAAATATTTGTAAATGAAAGACAATGTGTCGCTTCAAGATTATATCCTTCAAGAAACGATAGCATTGGTGTATCAGCTATATCTCAAGGATCTAGTTCAAAAATATTGTCTCTAGATGCATATGATATGGAAAATATTTACCAAAATTAGCTTAAGGTTTATATCCTATATCATTTAAATTACCAGCATCATATATACCATTCCAATGATCCAAAAAAGTTTTATTCCATTCATCGGTAAATTTATTTTGAATCATTTCTTTAAAAATTGGCCAAAATATAATTATTCCGTCAGCTCCATCTTTTAATGCTTTATGAGCTGTAGCAACAGATCTAACTAGCGCTGCAGTTACAAAAGGTCTATTTTCCCAACCTTCAAAAGTAGAACTTATTTCACGTATCAATTCAGTTGAATCTTTGTTTACATCTAAAAAAGGTTCGCAAAAAGGCAGTACATGAGTAACCCCAGCATTAGCAGCTATCACAGCCTGATTTAATGAAAATATTGTTGTACAAAAAGTTTCAACATTAGATTTTTTTAATTCTGAAAATGCTTCTAGTGCATACTCAGTCATAGGAATCTTTAAAATTATACGATCAGATAGTTTTGTAAATTTTTCGCCAACATCTAAAAGTTCACTTGTAGAGTGACCATCGATTTCAATAGCAACTTTTTTATCAGTAATATCAAGATATCTTTTAGTTAGATCAATAATTGAACCATATTTATCTGTCATATCTTTTAGAACTACTGTGTTAGTTACAATTCCTTTTACACCTTTATCCATCCAATCTTTTAGGTCTTCTGGATCACCTGCTAGCCAAATATCAGGTCCGATACCGTTTTTTTTATTATTCTCTGCATTAGGTATAGTCATAATTACTCCTATTTTATTTCTAATTTTTCTTCTTTTTCTATTTTGTCTGAATCAAGTTCCATTCCTAATCCATTTAATTCAGTTATTGAAAAAAATCCTTTTTCAGGAATCTCTGGAGTTTTCAAAAAATGTTGATGAACTTTATTCCACTTTATCAAGAATTCTTGGTAGGGGGTGTGTATTGGAACCTGAGACAAAGAAAAGTGTAAAGATGCATTTGATGAATGTCCGTGTGGTATTGTTATGAGGTCATAAGTCGTTGCTAAGTTAGATATTTTTAATACCTCTGAAAGTCCTCCTGCCCAGTATATGTCTGGTTGAAGAAAATCTAGAGCCTTTTTTTCTATAAATCTAAGCATTCCCCATCTTGTATAATCATGCTCAGCTCCAGATAAAGGAATTGAAATTTTATCTTTTATTTTTTTATATATTTCCACTCTGTCATTCATAACTGTTTCTTCTAGCCAGTATGGTCTATATTCTTCAATATTTTTTGCTAAACGAATAATGTATTTGTAATCCATAGATTGCCAGCAATCTAACATTATTTCATAATCTTCTCCTAGGCTTTCTCTTAGTGTTTTTACCATCTCAATATTTTTATTTAGACCTTCATGGCCTGACATTGGTCCATATCTAAAAAACCATTTTTGAGCTGTAAACCCTTGTTCTTTGAATTGTTGAGATCTTTCTCTTACTAATCCCATATCTGTAACATTAAACCCAAGCATTGAGGCATAAGCAGGTACTTCTTTTCTAGTTGGACCTCCTAAAATTTTATAAACTGGTGTTTTATAAAATTTACCTTTGAGGTCCCAAAGGGCACAATCTATTGCACTGATAGCCATCATTGTTATTCCTTGTCTACCATGAACACTAATTCTATGCATTTGATCCCATAAAAGCTCTATTGCTAAAGGATCTTTATCTATAAGAATTTTCGAGAGTGATTTTTCTATTACATCTGCTTGAAGGGAATCTATTGGGCCAGCTGTTCCATAAATGTTTTCATCTGTATGAATTTCTACAAATATAGAGTTGGTGGAAACATTATTATTTTTTTGTAATGACCAATTTTCATGTTTTTCATTTGCATACTCTGGATATATATCAATTGGTCTGACAAGTCTTTCTTCCCAAAACTCTCCATCTGATTCAAAATGACCAGATAAGCTTCTAATTACTAATTTTGTTATTTTCATAATTTGATATCATTTCCTTTCCTTTTGTTGGCCAATCTATGGTGGTCCCTTTACTTCCTGAATTATAAGCATTAATTAAATCTTTTTCACTAGAAACGCCCCAATTCCTAACTAAAATATTCTTTTCGAAAGCTTCGGAAACCATTTTGTGATTTGCATATAAAGCTCTTGGACAAATTAAATCTATTTCATTGGACTTACAAATATCTAAGTCATTATGAGTAATTTTCTCTAATAACCATGCAGAATTTTCATCTTTAGTAAAATGATTAAATCTCATAATTTGTTCAATATAAAAACTACTTATAGTTATTCCTCCAGGTTCAAATATTTTTTTCTTAGAACTTAACCATTTAAATTCTCTTAATAAATTAAAAACTATTTCTGATAAATCTTGATCCCTAGACTTAAGTTCAAGGTGTAAATGAGCCTTATCTTTATACCTTACTAATACCTCATCTAAAGTAGGAATCTTAAAATGACCAGTTAAATTTTTGAAGTTATTTTTAGCATTTAATGACTTTATTTCAGAGTATTTTTTTTCTGAAATAATTCCTTTTATTCCAGTAGTTCTAATTAAATCACTATCATGAATTACTACAGGTATTTTGTCCTTAGTTAATTGAACATCAAACTCAAAATTATTAAATCCTTCTTTTAACGCTAAATCAAAAGATTGAATTGTATTTTCTGGGGATCTCTCAGAAAAACCTCTATGTGCTATTAAGTTGAATACTTTTTCTTTCATATACTTATGGTGAAATCATGTATTTCATTCCATGCCCCTCTGCAGTTAAGTCTATTGCTTTATTAATTTCTTCTAAATTAAAAGTTTTTGTAACAAGTTTTTCAAGTCCCAAATTTTCTATTCTTTCAGGAACAGAAGAAAAATAATTTCCTCTTCCAAAAGCTCCAAAAAGTTTAATCTCTCTATAATGAAGATCATAAAGATCATAATCAAGATTAGACATTTCTGGATGAACTCCTATCATTAATGCTTGCCCTCTAGGTTTTAAATATGAAATACCTTCAGATAGTAGATTAGGATTTCCTACAGCCTCAATAAAAACATCAAATCCATGTTCTCCTTTTAATTTTTTTATATCTTTTTCGTAGCTATCACTACTAGGATCAACTACAAAATCAGCACCCATTTCTAGAGCCATTTTTCTTCTTATAGGGTTAGGTTCTGAAACAACAATGTAATCGATACTTTTTTCCTTTACAAACTTAAGGCATAATATTCCCATAATCCCGGAACCAATAATAAATATTTTTGAATCACTTTTATAATCAATCATCTCTGTACCTGAAACACAGCAAGAAGCAGGCTCAGTCATTGCAGCTACTTCATAAGACATATCCTTAGGAATTTCGATGGCAGAGCTTAGAGGCATAACAGAGAATTCTGCAAACGCTCCAGTTGATTTAACTTCATTAGAGCATCTTGATATTGTCCAATTTTTACAGTTATAACAATTTCCACAGCTAGATGTTGTGTTACAAGTAACTCTTTTACCTAAGTTTGTTTTATCAACATTTTTCCCCACATCAACGATATCTCCACTAAATTCATGACCTAATATTTTAGGAGGAGTAGAAGGAAATAAGCCTTGAGTAATATGAACGTCAGTGCCGCACAAGCCAACTCTTTTAACTTTTACTAAAACTTCATCTTCCTTTATTTCCGGGATAGGAATATCTCTGATTTCAAATTTATCCCCACCTAACCAAATTGATGCTTTCATTTTTTTAATTTTTTATAAATCACTTTATGAAATTTCTGTAAAAAATAAACTTCAATTTAGATATATTTTTTATGTAAATAGATCAATACCTTGATAGCATATGTTTAGATTATTAATATTTGATATGAATTATGTTCAATAATTATACGTTAAATGATGTTTCTCAAATTGAAACTCCAGAGTTCCTTATATTTGAATCAAAAGTAGAATCAAATATCCATTCAATAATTTCATTAGTAGGTGATAAAAAAAGATTAGTCCCACATGCAAAAACTCATAAATCTAAGCAAATACTAAACAAATTAATAAAAAATGGAATTACAAGGCACAAAACATCAACCTTAAACGAGCTTGAAGTTTTAGCAGAGTGTGAACCAGAGGAATTAATATTAGCCTATCCAATTTCTTCGATAAAAAAGATTGAAAGGTTACAAAAAATTATTAATAAATTCCCCAAAACTAAATTTTCAACAATTGCTTCAAATAACTTTCATTTGAATTTATTAAAAGATCTTAATGGGCTCAATGGAGTTTATATAGATTTAGATACGGGGATGAATAGGACAGGGATAATTGTAGATAAAATAGATGATTTTTTAATTCAGATATTCAAATATGAAAATATAAATGTTCTTGGAATTCATGCATATGATGGTCACATGCATGGAAAAACAGATATTGAAGAAAGAAAACTTGAATCTAAAAAAACTTTAGATGATATTAGACTTCTAGAAAAAAAATTACTTCACCAATACTCTCTTAAGAATTGTGAAATTATAGTCGGAGGATCTTGGTCATTTCATTTTTATATAGAAGAAGAAGACATGAAATTATCACCTGGTACTTGGATATATTGGGATGCCTCAAATAACAAACAAAAAGAATTAGATTTTACAATCGCGGGTGTTGTTTTAGGACAAGTAATAGATGAAAATAAATCTAATGATACAGTAACAGTAGATATTGGAGCAAAAGCTATTTCATCTGATCCAGTCACTGAAAATAGATTCGTTTTAGTAGATAAACCAAAATCAAAATTGATTTTTCAAAATGAAGAACATGGAATTGTAAAATTAAATGGGGAATCACTTAATCTTGGAGATTATGTTTTAGCTCAACCTGGTCATGCATGTACTGTATCTCCAAAATATTCTAGAGCATTAATAGTAAATGATGACGGAATTATCTCTGGAGAGATAAAAATTGATGCTAGAGATAGGGTTTAGTAAAATTTTTTATTATATAAATACTTTAAATCGTATAATTTAGAGAATAAATATTAATTATTCACTATGTTGCAAAATGAAAATATAAAATATAAGACTTTAGATGTAGTAATTGTTGGAGCAGGTTTTGCTGGTATGTATATGCTCTATAAATTACGTCAACTTAATCTTGATGTAGAAATTCTTGAAAGAGCTTCGGATGTTGGAGGTACATGGTATTGGAACCGATACCCAGGAGCAAGATGTGATATTGAAAGTATAGAATATAGTTATTCTTTTTCAGAAGAACTCCAACAAGATTGGGTATGGTCGAACAGATACTCTGATCAATCCGAGATATTGAGTTATGCTGGTCACGTAGCAGATAGATTTGATTTGCGAAAAGATATTAATTTTGACACATCGGTCAAGTCAGCTAAATATAATAGTGATTTAAAAAAATGGGAAATTATCACTAATTGTAATAAAAAATATTTTGCTAATTTTTGTATTATGGCAACTGGTACATTATCTTCAATTAAGGAGCCTGATTTCAATGGATTGAATAAATTTGAAGGCGACTGGTATGTTACTGGCAGATGGCCTCATGATGGAGTTGATCTCAAGGGTAAAAATGTTGCAATAATTGGAACTGGTTCTTCAGCAGTGCAATCAATTCCAGTTATAGCTGAGGAAGCTAAAAAGTTAACTGTTTTTCAAAGAACTCCAAATTATTCAATTCCTGCAAATAATAGACCTCTTAGTAAAGATGAAATAATAAAATCAAAATCTAACTATTCAAAAATTAGAGAAAAAGCAAGATATACAAGAGCAGGTGTGGGATATAACCAATACCCTGAAAAGAAAATTTTAGATCTAACTGAAGATGAAAGAATAGAAGAGTTAAATAAAAGATGGGGAATAGGCGGTCAAGAAGTTTTCCTATCTGGATTTACAGATGTTGGATCTGAGCAAGAAGCTAATGATTTTGCTGCAGAATTTGTAAGATTAAAGATTCGTGAAATTGTAAAGGATCCTAGAACTGCAGAAATTCTTACTCCTCAAAATACAATCGGATGTAAAAGATTGTGCGCTGATACAAATTATTTTGAGACTTATAATAGAGAAAATGTGGAGCTTATAGATATAAATTCCTCTCCCATCACAACAATAACACAAGAAGGATTATCCACATCAGAAAAAAATTATAATTTTGATATTATAATTTTTGCTACTGGTTTTGATGCTATGACTGGAGCTTTATTATCAATAGATATTACAGGTAAGGATAATATAAAATTATCCAACAAATGGAAGGATGGGCCTAGATCTTATTTAGGATTATGCATACAGGGTTTCCCTAACTTTTTTACTATTACGGGTCCGGGAAGTCCCTCTGTATTAACCAACATGATGGTTGCAATAGAGCAACATGTTGAGTGGATATATGAATGTATTAAAAAGTTAAATATATCTAATAAAAAAGAAATAGAACCTGCAATTTCCGCAGAAAATAATTGGATGGATCACGTAGAAGAAGTAGCAAGTAATACTCTAAGATATTCATGTAATTCATGGTATGTAGGTGCTAATGTACCAGGGAAAAAGCGTGTTTTTATGCCTTATATTGGAGGACAAGATGTTTACAGAAAAAAATGTAAAGACATATCAAATAATGATTATGAAGGATTTATAATAAATTAAACCAAAAATTCAGAAACATCTTTCATACATAAATCTGCATTAGAAATATTACCAACATCTGTGTTAAATCCATGGAGTGCGCCGTCGTATATCTTTAATTTTGTTTCGACATTCTCCTTAATTTGGTTGAAGTAATCAATTGCTTCTGATTTCAAAATATCACACTCTGCTACAGCTATAAAAGTCTTAGGTAGATTATTATTTTCTGAGTCTAAATTGATAGCAGAATATCTGTTCACTTTATCATCGATATAGTGATCCCAAAACCATTGCATTGTTTTTCTTTCTAATCCAAAACCTTCTGAAAATTCTTCATATGATTCTGTTTCAAAATTATTATTTGTAACCGGACAAAATAAAATTTGAGATTTGATAATATTTTTTTTGGTTTCTCGACATAACATTGAAACTGCGGCTGCAAGATTTCCTCCAGCAGACGTACCACATATAGATATATTGTTAGGATCAATATTGAATTCTTTATAATTTTCAAAAAAATATATTAATGATTTATAACAATCTTGCAATGGCATTGGGAATTTATTTTCAGGAGCTAATCTATAATCTACAGAAATTACTTTAAAACCAGTTAGCTGAGCAAGTTTTCTGCACATTGAATCATCAGCATCAAGATCTCCTAAAACCCAGCCACCTCCATGGAAATTTACAAGTAAGGGCTGTATTGTATCTTCTTTATCTGTGAATATTCTTATTCCAATTTCAGTGTCGTTAGCTGATATTTTTCTATCCTCAATACTTTTAATATTTATATTTTGAGGAGGAAAGATAGATTTTGATTTATTAAATTGTATTCTAGCTTCAAGAGGTTCTAATTCATATGCAGGTTTTGAATTTAATTTCTTTCTTTCTTCTAGTTGTTGTCTTGATTCACTATTTAGCATTTTATTGTTATTGTTTATTATTTAATTATGATACATCAAGACAAAAGTTTTGACTGAGCATTTGGGAAATATTAATATGACAGTAATCCTCAAGAGTTTACCCCTCAGTATCAGACCTTGAGGATTTCTAATTTAAACGTGGAAATAAATTTTTTGATTAATTACTTTAAATCTAATTCTTTCTTTGTATCTAAAAGCTTTCAATCTTTAATATTTTCGAAGGCCTTTGCTCAATATTCTTTGCATATTAGGGTATTAATATTTAGTTGGTTAGCCTATGAAATTACTCAAAAAGATATATGGGTAGGAATAGTGCTTGGAGCTGGCTCCAGTCCAATATTCATTACAAGTTTTTTAGGCTCATTTTTATCTGAAAAATATAATATAAACAAATTATTATTTACATCTTATTTATTATTTTTTTTAACATTAGTTCTTATGTTATTTGTTGACTATGACAATATTTACATTCTCTTAATATTAAGTATAACTTTTGGAGCAATTCCAGGAATTTGGCAAACGGTATTCCAAACAATTTTAGTCAATACCAACTCTAAAAAAGATCTTTCGAAAATAAATTCTTATTATTACTTAATTATTTTTTTTGGAGAAATGATGAATCCTATAATTTTTGCTTATCTTATTGCTTCTTTTTCCATAAGGTATGTGATAATTTTTGCATCAATTTATTTGATTTTTAGTATGTTTCTAGTACTTTTTCATCCAAAAGATCTGCAAGAAAAAAGAAAAAAAAATTCCAGTAAATATGTTTCTTATTATTTTATTCTCAAGAATAAACCTGTAGTGTTTTGGGCAGTTATCATTGCATCTATTCAATCAATTTTTGGGGTTACTCTATTTGTTGTTTTGCCACAGTATGCAAATCTCTTAGATGTTGGCGCAACAGGTTTTGGTGTAATGAATGCCTCTGTTGGAGCTGGAATGTTTTTTGGCTCTTTATTGTCAATTTTTACAGGTGTCTACAAAAGTCGAATTACAATTTGGATTTTATCTAGTATGGGATGGGATATAGGGCAATTGATATTTGCATTTTCTGAAAATTATTTTTTTTCAATCATATGTCTTTTTATTATGGGTATTAGTGGGGCTTATTGGATGGTTGCAGCTACTTTAGTTTTTCAAGATCAGACAGAAAAATTTGATAGAAATAAAATTATGGGTCTTTTCTCTTTAGTCTTATCAATCTTTTTCATAGGTTGGTTTGTTGGAGGTGTTATATCAGACTTATCTAATGCTAAAATAGCAATAATTATTAGTGCAGTTTCCTCATATCCTATATTTATTATTGGTCTACTGTATTCAAAAAAATTAAGGGAAGTCTAATCTAAAAGCTTATGGAAAAAAAATAATCTCTCTTGTAATATCAGATAAAGTGAGGTGGATATGCTATCTAATGAAAACCTAAAGTCTCAAGTTTCAAATCTAATTGATTCAAAGAAAGAAATTCCTATTGACTTGTCTAAAAACGTTCTTATAAATCCAGAAACGGGGTACAAAGAATTCAAAACAAGTAAAAGTGTAAAGCGGGTTTTACAATCAATGAACCTGCCTGTTAAGGATGAGATTGCTGTTACAGGTTTAACAACTAAGATTCAAGGATCAAAACCAGGGCCTAACATAGCAATCATAGGGGAATTAGATGGCTTACCTGTTCCAGGCCATCCTTTTGAAGATAAAAAAACTCATGCAGCTCATGCATGCGGTCATCATATACAACTTGGAAATATGTTAGCTAGTTTAATTGGGTTAAATAATAAGGAAATTCTAGATAATTTATCAGGTTCAGTAACATTTATAGCTGTTCCTGCTGAAGAATATGTTGAAATTGAATGGAGAAGTACTGAAAGAGATAACGGCAGGTTTGAATTTTTAGGAGGCAAGCAAGAGTTTGTTAAACTTGGTGAGTTTGATGACGTAGATATTTCTATGATGACACATGCTAGAGGAAATTTTTCTGGTTTTGGTTATGGTGGTACAGGTAATGGCTTAATTGCTAAATTCATAGAATTTCGAGGTAAATCCTCCCATGCTGGTGGAGACCCTCATTTAGGAATAAATGCTTTAAATGCGGCAAATTTAGCGCTAATGGGAATTCATTCTAATAGAGAAACATTTGTAGATTCTGATCATATTCGTGTTCATCCTATAATAACAAAGGGTGGCTTTGTAGTTAATCAAGTTCCTGAAATTGTAACCATGGAAACATTTGTAAGAGGCTCTTCGATAGAAGCTATTAAGAATGCTAACTTAAAAGTTGATAATGCATTAAGAGCAGGAGCTATGGCAGTAGGTGCAGAAGTAAAAATAACAACATTGCCGGGATATTTTCCTTTATCTCATGATCAAAACTTAACTAATATTTATAAAGATAATTTAGAATTTTCAAACAATCAAAATATCGAACTAGGGCATGGAGGAGGTTCAACTGATATGGGTGATTTAGCTCACTTAATGCCAGTGATTCATCCTTATGTTGGAGGAGCAACTGAGGCCTCAGCTCATACCTCAGGTTTTTTGATTGAAGATTATAATTTGAGTGTCATTGAAGCTGGTAAAATGATGGCTTATACAGTGATTGATTTACTTTCAGAGAATGCTAATTTAGCAAAAAAGATTATTACAGATCATAATCCACATTACACTAAGTCTAAGTATCTAAAAGTTATGAGGGATCTTAGTAATATTGAGGTTAGTAACTATAATTTAGATTTATGATATGAATTTATTCTACTTAAATATTTACATTAGCCTTATTTCTACTTTGGTAATAACTTCATATCTGATTTTTTATACCGACATTGGCTGGAATATTATATCTTTACCTATTTTTATAATAGTAATTTTACTTATGGTGATTTTTTTAAGGGTTAGATCCAAGTAAATCAATAGTTAAGATGTTAAGGATGCATTCGTAACATATCTAAATCCATCCTCTTGATATCTAAATCTAGATCATTTTGAATTCTTAAACGTTCTTGTTCGAGGTCAGTTTTAACTGATTCATAATTTTTATTTTCTATATTTTTCAGCATTGAATCAATCTGTGAAATTTCTCTAGATACCTCATTTTTTCTATATTCTTTTTCTAGTTCAATTTCGTTTTTTCTGATTTCTGGTGATGGTTCATGAAACATTCTCATGTCATGCCTTGGTTCTGGTAACTTAGAATTTTCATCTCCAAAATAATCTATGCTAACTATAGTAGCAGAGTAAATAGCTAACAATAAAATTAGAACTGAAATTATACTTATTGAGATTTTAAACATATTATTTAATATTATTAAAAATAAATATAGCACGTTTGCTGTTTAGATCAATTATAGTTATAAAATGAAGTATGTTGTTGCACATAGGGGATTATCTAGTAAAGCACCTGAAAATACATTAGAGTCTTTTGATTTAGCTGTTTCTACTGGTAGTAAATATATTGAATTTGATGTTCATTTGTCTAAGGATAATGAAGTAGTTATTATACACGACGATACAGTTGATCGTACCAGTAATGGAGAAGGTAAGGTAAATTCTAAATCTTTGGAAGAATTAAAGAAACTTGAATTTGGCTCTTGGTTTTCAAATAATTATACTGGGGCAAAAATACCATTATTGAAAGATGTTCTTAATAAATATAGAGATATAAGTTTTGTAATTGAAATTAAGGGAGATCAAGAACACTTAGTCCAAAAAGTAATGGAAATAATTAAATCTAATAAGTACTGGAAAGAAAAATTATTAAAGTCTGAGAACGATGAACCAAATATTATATTTTGTTCCTTCTTGCCAAATCAAATAATTAAATTAAGAAAATATTCTTCAGATATTGTTATAGGGTTTTTGGTAAAGAGTATAAGTCAGGATGTTTTAGAATTTAGCTCCAAATTAAAACTCGATGGTATATTCCCATATTACAAACTTCTAAATTCAAAAACAATTGCAATGTTAAGTGGCTATATGGTAAGTTGTTGGGGATTTGAGCGACTAGAGGATGTTGGGAAATTATTAGACTTGGATGTCGACGCTATTACTGTAGACTGGCCAGACCAACTGTAAATTTTCATTTTTATAAATATTTATTGAAGTTGTTTTATGCTTAATCTATAATTGCTCATTAAGAAACATTTAAACTATTTGGGAATATTTATACCAAATGCTTTAGCATTTTAAGTATAAAATTTATCCAATATTTATGTTGGATATAAATTAACAAAAAAAGAATAATTTAGGAGAATTTTATGGGAACAATTTCACCTGCTAAAACGGCAGGATACTGTTTGATTTTAGGACCAATAATAGCTTTGATTTGCTTTTTTCTACAACCAGGAGGAGTTCTTGGTATAGGCGGATCACCAGAAGCACTTGATTTTGCAGAAGGTATGAGAATACAAGTTGAAAATTCTGAGTTAGGAATAATCACATCATTTCTAATTACCTTAGGTTTAGTTAGCCTATTATCTGGACAAATGTACTACATTCAAAGTATGCAAGATGGCAATGGATTTGGAATTGGAAGAGTTGCTATTCCATTTTTCTTTGTTGCTGTATTTGGATGGGTTATTGCTAATGCAATAGGAATATCAACAGCTTCTGAAGTCTTACAGTCTACTGACATACTTGCGTTATCAGCTGCTATAAATACAACTTCATTATTTAGTTTTGGAGTTGGAGGACTATTTTTAGCATTAGCAGCATCTACAAGGGATGAAGTAAATAAAAATATTACTTATGTTGCAGGGATTGCTGCTGTAGTAGTTTTTGTACTATCTTTTGTAGGAGCTTTTGCGCCTGATCAATCAAATTCATTACAAGCTATTGCAGGTTTATGTTTTATAATTTACTCTATTTGGAGTATCTTAATTGGTAGGGCAATCATCTCTAAATAATTGTTTATTGAAGAGTCCTTGAATTTTTATGGGACTCTTCAATAAATACTTTAATCAAACGCTTTATAATTTATATAAATAAAAATTAAATAAATATT
>RQOS01000041.1 GCA_008373205.1 SAR202 cluster bacterium | reverse complement strand
AAGAGACTAAAGCTGAAGAATCAACTGAAGAGACTAAAGCTGAAGAATCAACCGAAGAGACTAAAGCTGAAGAATCAACTGAAGAGACTAAAGCTGAAGAATCAGCTGAAGAGAACAAAGCTGAGGATTCCTAAATTTTAATTTCTTCTCCAAGAATTCATGTGAGTTTATATGGTTAATGACAATAATAAACCTGAGCCCAACCAAGATAATTCATCTTTTGAAATTGGTAAGAGAAGTATAACAGGAACCAAAGGTCAAACTAGGTTTGAAATTTTAGAAACAAATAAAAGCAAGTCTATTTTTCTTAGACCATTTTTCTACATAGGTTTTTCTTTTTTTATTATTCTTTTTTTTATTTTAGTTTTCTTTTATGTCAACAGATATGTCATTCCACCAATGCAAGATGCAGTCAGAGTAGCTGATGTGAAATATACCAGAGGTGATGTGGTTAAGTTTATAAGATTTAATCAAAGAATCAGTGAAGATCTCGGAATGGAATTTGAAATAGGAAACTCTTTATTTGAAGCTTTAAGAGTAATACTTGAAGCTGAATTAGCTTATCAGGTTGCACCAAAATATGGAATAACTGTTACTAATGAACAGGTTGATCAAAGGATTGAATTTTTGATGGGTTATATTTCTGATAGTCAAAGTGTAAATTCTGAAGAATATAAAAAA
Organism: SAR202 cluster bacterium; assembly: GCA_008373205.1. GTDB lineage: Bacteria > Chloroflexota > Dehalococcoidia > Lucifugimonadales > Lucifugimonadaceae > TMED-70. The sequence continues at coordinate 17,418 of RQOS01000041.1, read as the reverse complement.
AATGTTGAAGAATCATATCGCCAATTTCTAAATAAAACTGGTTTAAGCGATGAAGAATATAAAGATTATGTTCAAAGAACTATGTTTAGAGAACAACTGAGAGATGTAGTTGCTAGAGATTTATCAAGAATTCAACCTCAAGTAAATGTTTATGAATTAGTTTTTGAAAGTCCTGATTTGTCTGTTATTAACTCCATAGATAGAAAACTTACTATGGGAGCTGACATTGAGCAAATTGCATTAGAGTATTCTGAAGATAAAGAAGTGCTAAGAACAAAAGGAAATCTAGGCTGGATTCCTAAAGGTGTAGACAAAGAGATGGATAAAATTATATTTGCTTCCCTTGATGAAAATAATAGTGTAGAAACAAATAAATTACTTGATACACCTTATAGAAATGCTACGGATAAAATATATTCTTTTTACTATATTTCTGAATATTCTGAAGCTAGGGAAATAGATAATAAAAATTTTGAAATTTTAGCAGATTTAGAATTCGAAAAATTTATAAATTCTTTCACTGAAGAGTATAATCTTTGGATGGATATAGATAGCGATATTTATAACTGGATTAACAATAAAGTATTAATTGCCTCAAATTCGGAATTTATAGAAATTCAAAGTGATGAAACACAGCAAAATAATCTTGAAACTTTGAAGCAATAAATATTATATACTATGTTTATTCAGTATATTTTTTAAATGAAAAAAATTCTATTTGACCATTATAAAGATTTTCTTCCTGTAAATAGCTCTACCCCCATGGTGTCACTGGGAGAAGGTTTCACCCCTTTAGTAAAATCACTAAATTTTAGCGAGAAATATGATTGTGAATTATACTTCAAACTTGAGGGTTGTAACCCCAGCGGATCATTTAAAGATAGAGGTATGTTTTTAGCTGTAGCAAAGGCTTTAGAGAAAAAAAAATCTAAAATTATATGTGCTTCAACAGGTAACACTTCTGCATCCGCTGCAGCTTATGGAGCTAGATATAATTTACAAACAATTGTAATAATACCTAGTGGAAAAATTGCTGTAGGGAAATTACTTCAAGCTATGGCTTATGGAGCACAAATAGTATCAATTAAAGGTAATTTTGATCAAGCTCTAGAAGCAGTTAAACAGATTTCTGATTCTATGGATTTTGAAATAGTTAACTCAATTAATCCATTTCGATTAGAGGGACAAAAAACAGGATCTTTTGAAATAGTTGATGAACTGAATCAATCTCCGGATTATCAATTTATGCCAGTGGGCAATGCTGGAAATATAAGCTCATATTTTATGGGTTATAAAATGTATTTAGAAAGAAAAAAAATAAAAGATATTCCTACTTTTTTTGGAATACAAGCAGAAAATTCAGCACCTCTTGTAGATGGAAAAATAATTGAAAATCCTAGTACTTTAGCAACAGCAATTAGGATAGGAAATCCAGCCAGTTCCGATTTAGCAAAAGAAGCGGTTAATGAAACTCAAGGTGAATTTCTCAAAGTTTCTGATGAAGAGATTATATCTGCTCAGTCTCTTATTGCTAAGCATGAAGGTATTTTTTGTGAGCCAGCCTCTGCAGCTTCTTTTGCAGGCTTATTAAAAAAAATAAATAATGGACTTGATGTAAAAAATAAAAAAATAGTTTGTATATTAACTGGAAATGGTTTGAAAGATCCTGAAAATGCTCAGAAATATCTTAAATCTAAAATCATAAAAACAAGTTCTAACTCAGAATCAATTAAAAAAGCAATTATAAGTGGATCATCTACCAATATTTTCAAAAGGATGTTTTAAACTTGAAATTTGATGAATTAGATATTAATAAATGGGAAGATTTTGAATCAAAGTCTATAGATTTAACACCTTTTGATAAATTTTCATGGAAAAAAATTTGGGTTAATAGTTTTGATGAAAACTATAATTATCAACTTGCATATAATCATAATTTTTTTATTCCCATTAAGATTTTGAATAATCATGCTACATTTATAGGTGACAAAGACGTAGTTGATTATAATAATCTTCTTTCTAAAGAAAATAATATAGAAGATTTTTTAGATTTATTAAATAAGATTTTTCAAACTAAAATATCAAAATTATCCTTATATTCAATAAGTGAAGATTCTCATTTCTTTTCAAACTTCAAAAATAGTAAATTAGAAAATTTATACAAGGTGAATATACAAGAAGAAGATGTCTCACCATATCTTTTACTTCCAGAAACTTGGGATGAATATCTTATGAACTTAAGTAAAAAAAGAAGACACGAGATCAAAAGAAAAATAAGGCGTTTTGAAGAAAACTTTGACTTTAGTTCAGGAGATCATAATTCCATTGATAATTTTGAAGAAATATTTGATGATTTCATTCGATTGCATAAACTTAGCTCTGATGAAAAAAATTTATTCATGAACAGTGATAGAGAGAAATTTTTTAAGGAACTAATTTACAAATTTTTATCTGAAAATAATTTATTATATTCTTATCTGAAAGTTGAAAATCAAACTGTAGCATGCTCAATATCCTTTTCCCAAAATAATATTAGATATTTGTATAATTCAGGGTTTGACCCAAAATATATAAAACATTCAACTGGCTTAATCAATCATTTATTTGCTATAAAAAGATCTATAGAGAATAAATATGAAATTTTTGATTTTATGAGAGGTAATGAAAGATATAAATATGACTTAGGGGGAATAGACAAAAAAGTTTATTCTGTTTTACTGGAAAGAAAATGATGGGAAAAACCATTACAATTCTTTCAATTCATTCTTGTTTTGGTCAAAAAATTGGTATTGGTAATGCTGGTGGTCTTAATATTTATGTTCATAATCTCATAACTTTTCTATTATCTAAAAATCACAAAATTATATTTATTACTAGTTCTCACGAATACTGTGAATTAGAAGATAAAAAAAATCTTAAAATTATTCATCTAAGTAATTTAGATAAATCTAACGAACAAATACAATCTATAAAAGATGAAACTGATTTACTGATTTCAAATTATTGGACATCTGGAACCTTTGCAAAAAATTTTTTTGATTCATCTGATATCACCAAAATTAACATTTCGCATACTCTAGAATTACTAAAAAAAATTCATAATGAACAATATAAAATTGATAATAAAAGATTTGAAGAGGAGAAAAAGTTTAATAATTTTTTTGATTATGTTTTAGCTTTTTCAGAACAAGAAAAAGAAGTTTTATTAAGTGAATATGGTTATAAAACTTCTCAAATTATCGAATCAACTCCTGGTTATAAAGATGATATTTTCTATTATATTCCCAAAGTTAAAGCTAGAAACCATTTTGATTTCTATCAAAATGAAAAACTTATACTTTTTGTAGGAAGACTAGATTATCTTAAAGGTTTAGATATAGCTATTGAAGTGATTAATTTATCAAAAAAAAATAATAAAAATTATAAACTTTTGATAGCAGGTGGAGATGTAGGATCTAGAGAACAAAAAAAACTAATCAAAGAATTGGATAAAATGAAAATTTCTGAATCTATTATTTGGCTTGGATCATTATCTCAAAAAGAATTGAATTATTGTTACAATGCTGTTGATATTGTTATTATTCCTTCCAGATCTGAAACATTTGGTTTAGTGTGTTTAGAAGCTTCGGCGACTAAAACCCCTGTATTAGCATCACAAGTAGGCAGAATGAAAGATATTGTGGAAGATGGGAAATCTGGAATTCTAGCTGAAAACATCTCACCTGAGAATTTTGCAGATAAATTGGAGATATTTTTTCAAAAAGAGGATCGATATAAAGTGAATAACTTAGACAGAATAAAAGATCTTGAATGGAATTCTGTTTTAGAAAAAACTTTTAATAAATTTATATAATTTCATACCATCTCAAATTATCATAAATTTCAAATCCCATTTCTAAGTATATTTTTTTTGCTGAGTTATTATTATGATCAACTTCGAGTTGAATTTTTTCACAACCTATCTTAAACAAGTGGTTTATTGAAGACCTAATAGCTTCTGTTCCAACTCCATTATTTCTATGACTCTTTACGGAACCGCACATTGATAATTTAGCTGTTTTAGAATTTAGGTTATAGTTTGACCATGAGTATCCTACCCATTTTTGATTTTTATCTGTAATTCCTAGTATGTAATAACTCTTATTATCAGAAATAAGTAAATCTAATTCCTTTTTTATTTCATCAGTATTATTCTTTTGATATCCATGATGATTTTCAAAGCATTCATTTTGAATATTGGTTAAGTTTTCAATATCAGTTTTTATATCAAATAATTTTTTATCATAATTATTTTTGTTGAAATTATTTTTAACATCAACTAGATTTTCTTTTTTTAACTCCATGAAATTATAAGTATTTGATAAATTAAATTTTAATTTTGATTCAGGTTTATTATTCTCGCTATCTCTAACCCCAACCTCTATAGAATTAGAAAAATCTAAGTTTTTTTTAATTTCTTCAAAATTAGATAGATGATTAGTATTGTATGTTTGAATTATCGTTCTACTAATCAAATTCTCATCAACTATATAAAAATAATTTATTATAGATTCCTTGTCATAGATTAAAAAAATTTCAGGTTTTGTATTATCTATAAGTTTTTTGAAGACATTATAATCTTCAGGAAACGAAGTATATCCATGATTATCAAGCTTAGAAATAAAGTTGAAAAAAGCTCTTTTTTGTTGATTATTGTTATTATCTAATTTATTTATTTTCATTAGGTGTAATTTATCAGATTAATAGCTATTTGATCTATATAGTTATATAATAGAATGAACGCTATGAATAGGAGTAGTAATTAATTCTTTTCTAACTGTAAAAGAGAGTTGATGGCTTCTGTAAATCAATATTAAAGATTAATGAACTCGCCTAGGAGTGGTTCTTCTGAAATTAGTAAGAAGAAACGTTGAAAACTACGATAAGTTTAAATAAGGGGCACATTTAAAGTGCAATTAAGGTGGTACCGCGGGTAATCTCGTCCTTTTGGGCGAGTTTTTTTAATTAAATTAATGGAGAATTTCATGAAAAAAGATTTATTCAAAGGAAGTGAAATAGTTTGTAAGGCTCTAATAAAAGAGGGTGTCGATACAGTCTTTGGCATTCCAGGTGGAGCAATATTACCTTTGTATGGAACATTAAATAATTTTCCTGAATTAAGACATATCTTAACAAGACATGAGCAGGGTGCATGTCATGCTGCTGATGGCTATTCAAGAACTACTGGAAAAGTTGGGGTAGCATTTGCTACGTCAGGTCCTGGGGCAACAAATTTAATCACAGGCTTAGCTACTGCAATGATGGATTCTGTTCCTGTTGTTGCTATAACAGGTCAAGTAGGAAGACCAGCAATTGGAACAGATGCTTTTCAAGAAACTGATATAACTGGAGCTACTTTACCAGTTACTAAACATAACTACTTAGTTATGAAAGCATCAGACATAGGGCCAATAATTCATGAAGCTTTTTACATTGCAAAAACTGGTAGACCAGGTCCCGTACTAATCGATATTCCTAAAGATGTTTTTGAAGAATTATCTGATTACAACTATAAAAAAGATTCAAAAGTTAATTTACCGGGATATAAACCTTATCCTGAGATAGATGAGTCACAAATAGAGAAAGCTATAGAGCTAATAAATGAATCTAAAAAACCTGTAATACTTGCAGGACATGGAGTTATTATATCTAGAGCCCAAGAAAGGCTTTTAGAATTAGCTGAAAGATGTCAAATACCTGTGGTAACAACATTACTTGGAATTTCATCTTTCCCTGAAAATCACATTTTGTCTGCAGGATTTCCTGGTATGCATGGAATGGCTTATGCATCCATAGCTCTTGATGAAGCAGATCTAATAATCGGTATAGGATCTAGATTTGATGATCGAATTGTAGGTAATGCAAAAAGATTTGGTAAAAATTCTAAAAAAATTCATATTGACATTGACCCAGCAGAAATTAATAAAACAGTTAAAATAGATGCACCTGTTGTAGGTGACATAGACCAAGTATTGAATTTATTAAACCCAAAACTTAATACTCAAAATCATACGGATTGGCTCAAACAGGTAGAGCACATTAAAGCTGAACATCCTTCGCTTTTAATACCGGAATCAGATAGTTTATTAGGTCAACAGGTAATAAAAACTTTATCTGATATTACTAAGGGTAATGCTATTATTTGCACTGGAGTAGGACAACATCAAATGTGGGCTGCTCAACATTATGAATTTACTAAACCAAATACTTGGCTTTCATCAGGTGGATTAGGAACTATGGGTTATGAAATTCCAAGTGCAATTGGTGCGCAAGTTGGATCACCAGATGATACGGTTTGGTCAATATGTGGTGATGGTGGGTTTCAAATGACAATAGGTGAATTAGCTACTGTTGCAGAAAATAAATTACCTATTAAGTATGCGATATTAAATAATAATCATTTAGGTATGATAACCCAATGGCAAGATATGTTTTATCAAGGTAAAAGAAATGCAGAAACATATACAGGCAATCCTGATTTTGTAAAACTTGCAGAAGCATATGGAATAAAAGGAATAAGGGTTGAAAATCAAGATGATTTACAATCCGCTATAAATGAAGCGAATAATCATGATGGACCAGTAATTGTTGATTTTGTTATAGAAAAAGTAGATTATGTTTATCCAATGATACCAGCTGGAGGAAGTGTAGATCAGCTAATAGAGGAGGATAAAAACAAATGATGAATGATGGACTACATAGAAGAACTATTATAGCTTTAGTTCATGATAAGCCGGGTGTTTTGGCTAGAATTTCAGGACTCTTTAGAAGAAGAGGCGTAAACATAGAAAGCTTGGCTGTTGGTCATTCAGAAAAAGATGGATTTTCCAGAATGACGTTTGTGGTAGCAGGCTCTGAAAATTCAGTGATGAAAATATCTTCTCAACTAAATAAATTGATAGATGTTGTTGAAGCTTCAGATATAAGTGAAAAAAATACAGTGTGGAGAGAATTAGCTCTAATAAAGGTTTCATGCAAACCTTCTCAAAGAGTAGAAATACTAGAATTATCTAAAATCTTTAGAGTAAATGTTGTTGATGTAGGTATAAATAATATGACATTTGAAATTGCTGGAGGTAAATCAAAAATTGATTCTTTTGTAGAACTATTGGATCAATTTGGAGTATTAGAAATCATGAGAACCGGTAGAATTGCTACTCTCAGAGGTACAACAAAAGTAGGTTTAGAAGATGGTGAATTTAGTGTAACAAATCAATCAAATGTATACATTTCTGATGAAAATGAATCAGGATCAGTATAAAAATAGGAGAAAAAAATGGCAAAGTTATTTTATGACAAAGATATAGACGATCAAATACTAAGAGATAAAAGAATTTCTGTTATTGGTTATGGCTCTCAAGGTCATGCTCATGCACAAAATCTTAAAGATTCTGGATTTGATGTAATTATAGGTCTTTATGAAGGTTCTAAATCTAAAGAACAGGCTGAACATGATGGATTTGAAGTATATAGTATTTCAGATGCAGTAAAAAACTCACAACTTATAAGTCTTTGTATCCCTGATCCTTCAATGAAAAAGGTATTTAATGAAGATATAGAGCAAAATCTATCTGAAGGAGATATTTTGCTTTTTGCACATGGCTTTGCAATTCTTTATGGAGAAATTAAGCCACCTGAAAATGTGGATGTAGTTATGATTGCTCCAAAAGCTCCAGGACATAGAGTTAGGGCTGTTTTTGAGAGAGACTTAGGAGTTCCATGCTTGATAGCTGTTGACCAGGACTTTTCAGGAAAAGCTTATGAAACTGCATTAGCTTATGGAAAAGGTATTGGTGGTGGAAGAGCAGGAATATTAGAAACCACTTTTAAAGAAGAAACTGAAACTGATCTTTTTGGAGAACAAGCTGTTCTATGCGGAGGTGTGACAGCATTAATTAAGGCAGGATTCGAAGTATTGACTGAAGCTGGATATCAGCCTGAATCTGCCTATTTCGAAGTTTTGCATGAGTTAAAACTCATAGTTGATTTGATTTATCAAGGTGGTTTGGAAGGAATGAGGTACTCAGTATCTACAACTGCTGAATATGGAGACTATACTGTTGGTCCAAAAATAATTGATGATTCTGTTAAGCAATCAATGAAAAATGTCTTAGATGATATCCAAAGTGGTAGATTTGCAAGAGAGTGGATTGCAGAAAATGATGAAGGATTACATAAATATAACGAATTAAGAGAAGCAGATTTGAGTCATCCAGTTGAGAAAATTGGTAAAGATCTGAGAGCAATGATGCCTTGGCTAGAATCAACAACATAATTATTGAGAGTATATAAATGGTTGAAAATAATAAAAATGACAAACTATTAGTTTTTGATACAACACTTCGTGATGGAGAACAATCAGCAGGTGCATCCTTAACTGCCCAAGATAAATTTAGAATTGCTACCCAGTTGCAAAAGCTAAATGTTGACATCATAGAGGCTGGTTTTGCAGCTAGTTCACCTGGTGATTTTGCTGCAGTAAGAAAAATTGCTCTAGAAATTGAAGGACCAACTATTGCTACATTAGCAAGAGCAGTACCTTCTGATATAGACTCTGCTATTGCTTGTTTGAAAGGTGCTTCAAAGCCTAGGATTCATACATTTTTATCGGTTTCAGATATACACATGCTTCATCAAATGAAGAAAGATAGAGAATCTATAATGTCAATGGCTATAGATGCTGTAAAGAGAGCTAGAGATTCAGTACAAGATGTTGAGTTTTCTCCAATGGATGCCTCAAGATCTGATCCAGACTATTTATACATGATGTTAGAAAATGCTATAGCAGCAGGAGCTACTACTGTTAATATTCCAGATACAGTTGGATATACAAATCCTCAAGAATTTGGAGAATTAATTGCTGGAGTTTTTAATAATGTATCTAATATAGATAAGGCTATTGTTAGCGTTCATTGCCATAATGATTTAGGGATGGCTGTTGCAAATAGTCTATCAGCTCTTGAAAATGGTGCTAGACAAATTGAAGGCTGTATCAATGGTTTGGGAGAGAGAGCTGGGAATGCTGCTTTAGAAGAGGTTATTATGGCAGTAAAAACACGCCCTGATCATTATGGAGTAGAGACTGATATAAATACTCCAGAAATAGGACCATCGAGTAGACTGATTTCTAATATATTTGGTTTCCCTATACAGTTTAACAAAGCTGTCACAGGTCAAAATGCATTTAGACACTCTTCTGGAATTCATCAGGATGCATTTCTTAAAGAAAGAACAACTTTTGAAATAATGCTTCCAGAAGAAGTAGGTTGGAAGGGTGATGCGATTGTTCTGACTAAGGTTTCAGGTAGAGCAGGTTTGAAGTCCAGATTAGAATATTTAGGATATAAGGTAGACGATAAAGAATTACTAGAGATTTTTAATAGCTTTAAGAATTTAGCTGATCAGAAAAAAGAAATTACTGATAAAGATCTTGAATCTTTAATGAGTGAATTTCACAGAGAATTAGATACAACAGAAAGATTCAAGGTTTTAGATTTGGATGTAGTATGTGGGAACAAAAGAGATCCTGTAGCTTCAATTACTTTGGAACTGCCTAATGGGGACTCAGAAAGTGTTTCTAAGTCAGGAACAGGGCCAGTGGATGCTGTATGTAACTCGATTGATTCTATAACTAAACAAGATGTAAATCTTACTGAATTTTCAGTTTCTTCAGTAACCGAGGGAATTGATGCACTTGGAGAAGTAACTATAAGAATTGAAAAAGATGGGACAATTTATTCAGGACAAGGATCTGATACAGATATAATTTTTGCTAGTGCAAAGGCGTACGTTAATGCAATTAACAGATATTTGATTATTAAGTCTTCAAATTAATAAAGGAGAGAGTATTATGGCAAAACTTACTATGTTTGAAAAAATATGGCAAAAACATTTGGTTGCAGAACCTAAAGACCAACCTGTAATTCTATACATTGATTTACATTTGGTTCACGAAGTAACATCACCTCAGGCATTTGAAGGATTAAGAATAAGTAATAGAAAAGTCAGAAGGCCTGATTTAACAATTGCCACAGTGGACCACAATATTACTACTGATGATACTCGAACATTAGAAATAAAAGATGAAATTGCTAGAAAACAAGTTGAAACTATCAGAGAGAACTGTAAATCAAATGGAATTACATTGTTTGATGTTTGGGATGAAGAGCAAGGAATTGTTCACGTAATTGGTCCTGAACAAGGTTATACTCAACCAGGAATGACTATAGTTTGTGGAGACTCTCATACTTCAACTCATGGTGCTTTTGGATCTTTAGCTTTTGGAATAGGTACTTCTGAAGTTGAACATGTTTTAGCTACTCAAACTCTCAGACAAAGAAAACCAAAAACGATGAAAGTGGACTTTAAAGGAGAACTAAAAAAAGGTGTTACTGCTAAAGATATGGTTTTGAAGCTCATAGGTCAAATAGGAACAGCTGGTGGTACAGGTTACGTAATGGAATATACAGGCAATGCAATTAAAAATCTTTCTATGGAAGGACGAATGACTATATGCAATATGTCTATAGAAGCAGGCGCAAGAGCAGGTATGATTGCTCCAGATGAAATTACATATGAATGGATGAAGGGTAGAAACAAAGTCCCTAAAGGTAAGGATTGGGAAAAGGCTGTAAAAGAATGGAATGAACTTCAAACAGATGAGGGAGCAGAATTTGATTCATACATAGAAGTAGATTGTGACGATTTAGAACCACATGTTTCATGGGGAACTAATCCTTCTCAAGTTTTACCCGTTTCATCTTCAATTCCATCTCCTGATGATTATGAAGAAGTGCTTGAATCTCAATCTTGTAATAATGCACTTGATTATATGGGACTTAAGCCAGGAACAAAAATTGAAGACATAGAATTAGATAGAGTTTTTATTGGTTCGTGTACCAATGCTCGTATTACAGATCTTAGAAGTGCAGCAAAAATTGTTAAGGGTAAAAAAGTAAACTCGAATGTTAGAGCTCAGATTATGCCTGGATCAACAATAACAAAATTACAAGCTGAAAAAGAAGGACTAGACAAGATTTTTAAAGACTCTGGATTTGAATGGAGAGAATCAGGCTGCTCAATGTGTCTTGGTATGAATCCTGATATTATTGCTCCAGGAGAAAGATGTGCATCTACTTCTAATAGAAATTTTGAAGGAAGACAAGGTAAAGGAGGCAGGACTCATCTTGTAAGTCCTGAAATGGCTGCTGCAGCGGCAATTGAAGGCCATTTTGTTGATGTTAGGGACTGGTAGGATTTTTTGAGTTCTAAAAATAAAAAAAAGTTTCAAAAACCTTCAAGTCTAACACGCTTAACTGAAAATAATGAAAATAATCAAGTAAGTTTACTTTCAAGAATTTTTGGTTCAAAAAAAGAACTAGATAATGCAAGAGATAATTTTTATAAAAAATATGTATTTGAAACTAATATAAATCCTTTAAGATTTATAACCTTCTTATCACTTTTATCATTTATTTTATGTATTTCTATGTTCTTTATAGAAAGAAATAATGAACAAAAATATGAAACTTGGATTTATGATGGAATAGTAAATATCCCTCCATCAGATACATTAGACTTTGATTCTATATTGGACTTTTCTGAAAAAGAAAATTTTTCTAGTTGTAACTCAAAAAACCCGAAGAAATTACTAGAAGGGATATGCGATGAACCTTTATCTTATGTTGATCAAATGAATTCCACTCAATCAAATTCTCAACTGATATTTGTTATACAGTTTCTATTGTTATTTTTACTGTTTTTCCCTTTAGGAACATTTTTTCATAGGGCTATTAGAAATATAAAAACTCTAAGGTATGTTTCTAATATTTCTGCAGAGAAATCAATTGTATGGATTTATTTTTCTATTTTTCTTTATTTTATATTTATATTTGTTTCAAGATGGATAAGTAGTAATGATATGGTAGTTTTTGGATTGATTTTTTTGCCTACTTTGTTTTTAAGCTTTAGAATTTATAAAGTATTTAAAGAAATTTATTTGGGAAGTTTCTTAAAAGATTTTAAAAAAGGGACTACTTGGAGTATTTTTCCTAATAAATTTAAAATTTGGTTTGTCATTTTATTTTTTAGCTGTTTGTATAATCCTTCAACTATAACTAGATTGTGGGGATACAAATCAGAAAACCTAAGTGAATTTTTAGAAGCTACAAGATTAATGTATATTTCTTCGATAACTCTAGGGATTTTATGTATATTGACAATTTTAATGGTTGTAGAAGTTTATAAGTTACAGGAAATAAAAAATATTAAAGAAGGTTCTATTGAAATAGACCCTCTTGAAGATTGAAAGAAAGGAAAGTTAAAATGGAAAAATTTGTTAAGCATGAAGGTATAGTTGCTCCATTAGATAGAGTAAATGTTGATACAGACCAAATAATTCCAAAACAATTTCTTAAGAGAATAGAAAGAACAGGTTTTGGTAAATTTGCATTTTATGATTGGAGATATTTAGAAGATGGAGTACCAAATCCAGATTTTATCCTTAATCATCCTAAATATTCTAAAGCTTCAGTATTAGTTGCTGGACCTAATTTTGGTTCAGGTTCAAGTCGAGAGCACGCTCCGTGGGCGTTATCTGAGTACGGATTTAAGGTTATTATTTCTACAAGTTTTGCTGATATTTTTAGAAATAATTGTATGCAAAATGGCTTAATTACTGTTCAATTATCTAGCGAAAATGTAGATAGAATTATGACAAATTCTATAAAGATGGATGATTATAAAATAACTGTAGATCTTGAAAATCAAAAAGTTTTTGATAATTTTGGCTTTGAAGAAACTTTTGATTTTGATCAATTTAGAAAAGATTCTATTTTGGAAGGATTGGATGATATTGGTATAACTCTTCAGTTTGATCAAGAAATAGAAAAATTTGAAAGAAACACACTAAAATAATCAATTAATTCAAAATTCTATTAAATGTTGATAAAATAGAATTTAGGACAAATTTTGGAGGAATTATGGAAGCAAGAGTTTGCGTATTAGCTGGAGATGGAGTTGGTAAAGAAGTTACAACAGAATCTATGAAGGTTCTTGAAGCTATTTGTAGAAAGTTTGATCATAATTTTGAATTCATTCATGCATTAGTTGGTGGAGCTGCTATAGATAAATATAACAATCCAATACCTTCTGAGTCTATGAATTTGGCTTTAGGTTCAGATGCTATTTTATTTGGAGCAGTTGGTGGTCCTAAATGGGATAATCCAAGTGCAGATGTAAGACCTGAGGACGCTATATTGGCATTAAGAAAAAGATTGGGTTTATATGCAAATATGAGGCCAGTTAAAGTTTATCCAGAATTAATACATTCTAGTCCCCTTAGACCTGAATATTTAGATGGTGTTGATTTTGTAATAGTAAGAGAATTAACAGGTGGATTATATTTTGGTAGACCTAAAAGAAGAAGTGCAAGTACTAGAGGAAGACGTGCTGTTGATACTTTAGCCTATTCTGAAAAAGAAATAGCTAGAGTAGTAAGAGTTGCTTTTGAACTTGCTAAATCTAGAAGAAAAAGATTACATTCTTTGGACAAAATGAATGTACTAGAAACTGGAAGACTATGGAGAGAAATAGCTAATGAGGTTGCAAGAGATTATCCAGAAGTGGAATTGATTCATATGTTAGCTGATAATGCTGCAATGAAAATAATAACAAATCCTTCTGAATTTGATGTTATTGTTACTGAAAATAGCTTAGGTGATATTTTATCTGATGAAGCATCAGTTATAACAGGATCAATGGGAATGCTTCCTTCTGCAAGCCTAGCATCATCACCCCCACCCCCTGGTAAGAGACGAGGCAGAAGAGGTAGGCCGGCTTTATATGAACCTATTCATGGTTCAGCACCAGACATAGCAGGTCATAATATTGCCAATCCAGTAGCATCATTTTTATCAGCATCTTTGATGTTGAGATGGTCTTTTGGCTTACATGAAGAAGCTGACGAAATAGAAAATGCTATCAATAAAATTATTTCTGAAGGATATAGAACTATTGATATAGCAGGTGATCAGGACCATAAGTTATCTACAAGTCAAATGGGAGACTTGGTAGCGGGTATTATTTCCAGTGGTCCAAAATAAATATGTTAGATCCTAAAGAATTTTTACCTGATTACAATAAAAGTATAAAGATATCATCAAATTTAATTCATAATGACATATCTATATATCGTGATGACTGGGGTATTCCTCATATAAATGCTAAAGATTCAAATGATCTTTTTTTTGCACAAGGAATTACAATCTCACAAGATAGATTATTTCAAATGGATCTTGATAGATTAAGATGCTTGGGAAGGTCATCCGAATATTTAGGTAAAAAAGCTATTTCGAATGATAAATTAAATATAAAAAGAAATTTTGAAATAGTTGCAAAAGAAGACTTGAAAAAAGCTTCTTCTAGTGCCCAACAAATGATTGAATCTTTTACAGAAGGTGTTAACTATTACTTAAGTAATTTAGATAAACTTCCATTTGAATATCAATTGCTTGATGTTGAACCAGAGCCATGGGAAAATTGGCATTCAGTTTTAGTATATAAGATTAGAAATGCAGCTGAAGGATCATTTAATGGTAAACTTTTTTACTCTCAACTAGCTAATGAAATAGGTCCAGAAAAAGCAGCAAAACTTATTCCTGGTTATTTCCCCGGGGCATTGCTAACTTTACCACCAGGAGATAAATATACTGGTGAAATTGAAAATGCGGTAAAAGAATTAACAGAGGCTGGTCAAAATTTTCAATCAATTGGAGCCATTGAAGGCGAATCAAATGGATGGTCAATTTCTGGAGAAATAACTAAGTCAGGGTTTCCTCTAGTAGGTGGTGATTCTCATAGATTTCTTGATACTCCAAATGTTTACTATCAAATACATCTAAAATGCGACGAATTTGAAGGAATGGGGCATACCATCCCTGGATATCCTGGGTTTATGCATTTCTCTCACAATCAAAATGTAGCTTGGGGAATGACTCATGGTGGGGCTGATACACAAGATTTATTTTTGGAAAAACTTAGATATTCAGATAATAAAATCCAGTTTTTTTATGAAGATGAATGGATAGATAGTAAAAATTCAATCAAACAGATTAATCCTAGAAATTCTGAATCAATAGATGTTGATGTAATAGAAACTTATAATGGTAATATAATTTTTGGAGATCCAAGTGAAGGCTTAGGATTATCTTTATCTGATCCGGGTGGAAAATCTGAAGGAACATTTTGGATTGATTCAGCATATGAAGCAATGGTTTCAAATTCAGCGGATGAACTTGAAGATGCTTTTGATAAATGGACTGATCGTACTAATAACTATCCATATGCAGATAAAGATAAAAATTTTGGATATAAATTTGCAGGAGCTGTTCCTATTAGAAATCCACAACATCATTGGGGTATAGCTAAAGGCTGGGATTCTAACAATATTGTAAATCAAGAAGTGCCAAGAGATGCATTACCTCGACTTAGAAATCCTGAAATAGGATGGGTTGTTACCTGTAATCAAAAAGTAGTTGATGCTGACTATCCACATTTTATGTCAGTGGCTTTTGCTCCTGAATATAGGGCTAAAGTTTTAGTTGAATATATCAATAAATGTAAAGATAAAATGGGAATAGAAAATATGCTTGAAATGCATAACCAAAAATTCTCCATTCCTGCAGAAAAGATGATCATTTTCTTAAGAACATTAGATATGACTGACATTAGTTTTTCTGAAATCGAAACAAATTCTTTTGAAGCTCTTACCAGTTGGAATTTTGAGATAGATAAAGAAAGTTTTGAAGCATGTATTTATTTGGTGATGAAAGAGAAACTTATAGAAAAAATAATTTCATTAAATTATGGTTCATTAAGTGATGAGATAATCAATTGGAATAATGTTGGTGGAGTATCTCATGTTAGGAGATTTTTAGCTCCATTA
This sequence comes from SAR202 cluster bacterium, assembly GCA_008373205.1. GTDB lineage: Bacteria > Chloroflexota > Dehalococcoidia > Lucifugimonadales > Lucifugimonadaceae > TMED-70. Next base: position 1,436 of record RQOS01000041.1, on the reverse strand, counting down.
ATAAATGAAAATATTGGTTTGGAAAATAGCTTCTTGATTGGAAATTCTTCATGGAAAGACTTATTAGTAAATTCATTTATTGATGCTGTTTCTTTTTTGAATGAAAAATTTGGTAATGATATTTCAGATTGGAAATTAGGTAAACTACATACTACTAATCACATACATCCCTTAAGTTCAGAATTTAATGAATATTCAGAAATCTTAAATCCAAAAAAAGTAGCTGCAAGTGGAGATGGAGATACTCCTTTAGCTGGGAGCTATGATAAAAATTTTAAGATTACTGCTGCATCAGTTAATAGATATGCTCATGATCCAAGCAACTGGGAAAATAGTAGATGGATTGTTCCATTAGGAAGCTCTGGCAACCCTGGTTCAAATCATTATTATGATCAATTAGAACTATGGGCAGATGGAAAAACTATTCCTCAATTATGGAATTGGGATCAAATTAAGAAAAGATCTACTTTTCAAAAAATAATTAAGTCTTAATTTAGGTTTCCAAAACTTCTTTTTTGATTATTACCACCATCATAGAAAGTTAAATTGCTCTCTTCGATTTCTGTTGATAAACCAGGTAAAGTACTCAATTCTATATAACTATCTTCAACTATAGGATGATTCTTAGTTATTTTCTTTGAAAACTCTTCAACATGCACCATATATTCATAAATTATAAAGTTGTTCATTGTTGCAGAAACAGCTAATGCAGCTGAAGCGCCTACTCCTGTAGAATTCCAACCGTGAGGGGAAACTCCTATAGAAAAAGTTTCAGCCATTGAAGCAATTAGACTTAATTCAAGTATTCCTCCAGTATTGCAAATATCAGGATTAATAATGTCTGCACAACCTGTCATCATAACTTCTCTAAACATATTTCTAGAATATAAGGCTTCTCCAGTAACTACTGGGATTATCGTAGAATTTTTTACTTCCTTAATAGCATCCAAGTTTTCAGAGATACATGGTTCCTCAATCCAAAAAGGATTATATTTCTCTATTTTATTTGAGAAAATTTGAGCTTTAGAAATTGATAACCTTCTATGAACTTCAATCAATATGTCAACAGTAGGTCCAACTGACTCTCTAACAGTTTTAACTCTATCAACTGCCTGATTAATAATTTCATCTTCAGGCCATTCTTCCCATGGCCCTGAAAATGGATCAAATTTTAATGCCGTAAATCCTCTGTTTTTCACCATATCTATTGCGTTATTAGATAGCGAGTTTTCTTCTAAATCTTTTGCCCATCCATTTGCATATACTTTTATTTTATCCCTTACTTTTCCACCCAATAAATTATAAACAGGTTGATTGAAATACTTACCTAAAATATCCCACATAGCAATCTCTATACCACTTATAGCACACCATAGATCCATTGATGGTCTTTTATTTGAAAAATCTCTATAAGCTCCTAAAACAAAGTTTCTAAT
>RQOS01000040.1 GCA_008373205.1 SAR202 cluster bacterium | reverse complement strand
CTCCAGTAGTAGAAAAAAAAGTTATTATTGAACCAGAAATCCCATCTCCAGTAGTTGAAGAAAAAAAAGTTATTATTGAACCAGAAGTACCAGAAATTATTGCTTTAGTGATGTCCCAAATAATAAGTGATAAAAATATTTCATCTACTGAAATTGATTTTATTAAATTCGAAGAAAAAGTATGGAATTCAAGTGCACTAGGATGCCCTATAGAAGGAATGATGTATGCTCAAGTTCAAGTAAAAGGATACAAAATTCATTATTTGATCAAAAATACAGAAAATATCATACATTCAGATTACGATGGAAGATTTATTAATTGCACTGAAATTGAACACAGAAATATGTCTTCAAGCTATAATTTCTCAGAGATATTCAATTTACAAAATACAAATCTAATTATTTTAGAATTAGCAATTGATAATAGATTAATTGCAGAAATCAATGATCTAGATGAAATAAACGAAATTATAGATAAATTAAACACAGAAGTTATTATTTCAGGTGCAGAAACATGTCAACACAAATATAATTTGATTTTTTATAAAAATACGGACAAAACTTCTTTTGGTATATTATGTGATAATAACCTCAATTATGTATATAGTAATTCTCCATTAGAAGGAACAAATATTTTCTTAAAGATTATTGAACCATTATTATCAAACTTAGAATTTCCAGGTATGCCGAAAAATGAATAGTTTTTTACCAGTTGGAAAATTAAATAACAAATTACTTCAAGATTTACTAAGTGAGATAAATAATGCAGGACCTACTCCTAAAATTGGAGAAGATTCCGCAATAATTTCAATAAGAGATCAAGAAGATTTATTAGTTTCATCAGATCCAATTACATTTGATTCTGAAAATATTGGGAAGTATGTATTAGATGTATGTGCAAATGATATATACGCTGCCGGAGGAGAACCAAAATGGTTTTTACTTACCACATTAATTCCTCCTAAAACAAGATATAGTGATCTGAAAAAAGTATTATCAGAAGTAAACGAACGAGCAAAATTACTTAATATAGATATAGTCGGTGGTCATACTGAAATCACGGAAGCAGTTAACAAAATAATACTAAGTGGAACAATATTAGGAACATTTAATAAAAATTTCATAAATGGTCAGGTTGTTAAGGAAAATCAAACTATAATTCTTGGGGGATTAGCAGGTATAGAAGGTAGCAAAATAATAACTGAAAATATTAAACTATCAAATTCTAAATTAAAAAACCTGTCTAATCTTGCAAGCAATTTAAGTATCAGTGTAAGCGAAATTGCAGAAATTGCTATTTCAACAGGAAAAATAATCAAAATGCATGATCCCACTGAAGGAGGAATTTCAACTGCTATACATGAAATATGTGAGTTCTCAAATGTTGGATGTGAAATTGATATAAATGCTATAAATTTTGTTAGTGACTTTAAGGAGGTTTGTGAAACATTAAATATTAATCCTCTAGGAGTAATAAGTTCAGGTTGCTTATTAATGATTTGCGAGGAAAAAGATTCGCTATCTATTGTGAATAAACTTAATTTATCAGGAATTAATGGAAAAATAATCGGTAAAACGACAAAATCATTAAATCGTAATATTATTAAAACAGATGGTGGTAAAGAAAAATTAGAAAGATTTGATCAAGATGAGATTATAAAAATCTTTGAATAATATGTATACAGATAATTTAATTAATAAAATAGAATCATATTTACCTAATGAAGAGGTATCAAAAATCATAGGTGCTTTTGAGTTTGCAAAAGATGCACACGAAGGGCAAAAGAGAAAATCTGGTCATGATTTCATTGTTCATCCAGTAGAAGTTGCCACTCACTTAGCTAGATTAGAACTAGACCCTACAGTTATTATTTCTGGATTACTACATGATGTTATAGAAGATACAAAAATCAATGCTAAAGATATACAAAATGAGTTCGGTAAGGAAATTTCTGAAATTGTTACTGCCCTTACAAAATTAACAAATGACGAAAATAATTTGATTCAGAATGTAGATCAAAAAAATATGAGAAGATTCTTGGTTTCTATGGCAAAGGATGTAAGGGTCATAATTATAAAGCTTGCAGATAGGCTACATAATGTAGAAACATTGGAATATCTAGACTTAGACAAAAGGAAAAAAATTGCAAAAGAAACTTTATCAATACATGCCCCATTAGCTCAAAAAATTGGTATGAATGATTTAAAGTGGAGGCTTGAAGATGAGAGCTTTAAGCATCTTATGCCTGATAAATTCAAAATGACCAAAAGACTGATTAGTCAGAAAAGAGAAGAGAGAGAAATAACCACTCAAAAAATGATTAATCAAATAAATAATCATTTAGATATGTTCAATATAAAAGCAGAAGTTACTGGAAGGCCCAAAAATTTATATTCAGTATACAACAAACTTCAGAGATATAAGCAGCTTGGAAGAAATTTCTCTGATATTGAAGATTTAATTGCTATAAGAGTTGTTGTAAAGAGAAAAGAGGATTGTTACATCGTATTAGGTAAAATTCATGACCTATGGAGACCCATTGCAGGTTCTTTTGATGACTATATAGCTTCGCCTAAAGAAAATTATTATCAATCTTTACATACAGTAGTTATGAATGAGAGTAATCAAAAAATTGAATTTCAAATAAGATCTGAAAAAATGCATAATTTCGCTGAACAAGGTGTGGCATCTCATTGGAAATATAAGGATTCAATTGAAGAGTCGAAATCTGAAAACTTCAGTAAGGATACTTACTGGTTAAAGGATATGATGGACTTTGAAAATGAAATTATAGAAGATAGTGAATACCTAGAATCTGTTAATAATGATATTTTGTCAGATAAGGTAATTGTATACTCCCCTAAAAATGATATCTTTACACTTCCCATAGGTTCAACACCTCTAGATTATGCTTACAGCCTACATACAGATCTTGGGCATTCTTGCCAAGCTTCATTTATAAATGGAGCATTAAAACCTTTGAACACAAAGTTGAATAATGGAGACACTGTTCAAATACAAAAATCTGAGGATTTGAGTGGACCTGAGCTTGATTGGTTAAATGATAGTTTAGGTTATCTTAGAACAGCAAATGCTAAAAATAAGGTAAAAGCATGGTTTAAGAAAAGAGAAAGAAATGAAAATATTGAAAGAGGAGAAAGGCAAATTCTTAGAACAGTAAGACTTTCAAACATTGAGGATAGTGAAATAATTATGCCTAAAATAATAGAAAATGATAGCTATGAAAATTTTGCATATAAAGTTGGAACAGGTGAAATAAGTAACCAAAAAATCATTGATGTAATCAATAAACAACAATTAAAAGAGACAGTTAGAAAGATGAATCTAGTAGATGAAAAAGTTGAAGAATCTATAGAACATAATCCTGCTTCATCTGTACTAATAATGGGTGAAGATAATATTGAAAAAAAAATAGCAAATTGTTGTAATGCAGTTTATGGTGACGAAATAGTAGGCTATAAAAATTCTAGTAATGAAATAGTAATTCATAGGATAATGTGTTCACGATTAAGGAATTTAGAACATACTAATAGATTTTTACCAGCAGCATGGGGACATTCAAAAGAACTTGCTCCTACAACAGTGCTTATCGAAGCATATGACAGAGTTGGGCTAATTAGAGATATTACGGATGTAGTATGGGGAGAAAAAACTAATATTCATTCGATAAATTCACAAGAAGATGACACAAACGGTACGTGCAAAATTCAATTAACAGTTTATACTAGAGACTTAGGTCAAATAATTAGGCTTTTGGGTAAGATGGAAAGTACACCTGGGGTCTATAAGGTTAGAAGAGTAAAATAAGTAGGAAAATATGCCAAGTTCAAAAACACATAGGAATCAGTTAAATAAGTATAAAGTGAATTTATCTGTTAAAACTGCTATCAAATCCTCAATAACAAAATTGAAAGAAAGCATAGAAAGTGATAATGCTGAAGAAACTGAGAAGCTATACAGAGAAACTTCTAAAGTTCTAGATCGAGCTGCAAAGAAAAAGGTTATTCATAAAAACAACGCTTCTAGAAAAAAATCTAGACTCCAACAGCTAATCAATAAGAAAAAATAATTGAACAACCAGCCCGTATATAATTGGGAAATTGATCACGGAGATCCCAATGATAAAAATTCTAAAATTATTATTTCAGTAAAACCTCATTCAGGCCTTATATCAAAATGGAGAATCATACTGCCAGCAGATTATGAAGGCTTAAGCGATTGGGGAATTATTGAAGATGGTGAAACAGAATTACGAAAGCCTAGAGGTATTTTTGAGACAGGTAAAATTCAGCTACAAGATGGGCAAGTAGTAATTGTTATCGGAGCATTAGAAGCAGTTTCTAAAACTAAAGCAGCAAGATTAATACTTAACACTCCTCCTCCTCATTTTTTAGGGTTTGGATTTAGTGAAGATGATGCTACTGCACCGACTAATATAGAAGGCATAAGCTTTGAAGACCATCCGCATTAAGTGTTGGACACAAAGTTTGACAACAATTTAGATATCAATTAGCTTCATAGTATGGCAAGTATGAAACCATTATCAGATAAACAGAAGGATATACTCAGATTTATTGAAGGGTATATTGAGGAATATGGTTATCCTCCTTCAATAAGAGATATACAAAACAATTGCGATATATCTTCTACCTCTGTGGTCAAATACAATTTAGACAGGCTTCAAGAAAAAGGATTAATGAATAGAGATTCAGAAGTTTCAAGAAGCATAAGCCTTAATATAGATCAAAAAACAAATACTATTAAAGTTCCTGTACTAGGAACTATAACTGCCGGGCAACCATTTCCATTAATTGAAGATTCAAGATGGGACTTAGACGAATTAGATATGATTGACCTTCCTGAAAGTTTTTCCTACATCGAAGAAAAAATATTTGCACTAAAAGTAGCTGGTTACTCAATGATAGACGCTTTAATTGGTGATGGAGATACAGTAATTCTTGAAAAAACCGATAGAGCTAGAAATGGTGAAATGGTAGCAGCTAAAATAAATTCAGAGAATGAAACTACTTTAAAAAGAATATATAAAGAAGGAGAAAAAACTAGGCTCCAACCAGAAAACCCTCAGATGGATCCTATGTATTTCCCATCAAACGATATCAGTATTTTAGGAAAAGTAGTAGCTGTTTGGAGATATCTTCCAACTGGTAAGTAATTTTTTAATTAACTATGCATTCATAAAAAAATACTCAGTCAATAATATTTATATCAAAAACTTTCGTACTTTTTTTAAGAACTTTATGACTAGTAGGACCTAAATTAAGAATATTTAGAATTTTATTATTTTTTTTGAATTTATTTGTTATATTATCTAAAACTTCGATCGAAGATTGATCCCATATCCAAGATTCAGAACAATCTAAATTAACAATTTTTTCATCAAAATTTGATGGGTGCATAAATGCCTTAAATTTATTTATTGAACCAAAAAACAAACTCCCTTTGAGTATATAAACTCGCTCATCTTTTGAAATTATTTCTCCATCTTCAATATTGATAGAAGTTGATGATTTCCAAGCGTATGACAAAGCAGAGAAAATAACTCCTACAATAACAGCAATTGCTAAATCTTGCCATACAGTCACACTTGTTACAAGAATTATAACAATGGCATCTTCTTTTGGAACTTTAGATAATATTTTCAAAGATGCCCAAGCAAATGTCCCAATTACAACCATCATCATGATTCCTGTTAATGCTGCAATAGGAATCATTTCAATCCATCTAGAAAAAAATAATATAAAACATAATAGTGAAATTGCAGCAACTATTCCAGATAATCTACCCCTGCCTCCAGAAGAAATATTTATCATCGATTGCCCTATCATTGCACATCCACCCATTGCTCCAAAAAAACCACATGTCATATTACTAAGGCCTTGCCCAAAGCATTCCTTATTTGGCCTCCCTTTAGTTTCGGTGATTTCATCTATAAGTGTTAAAGTCAGTAAACTTTCAATAAGGCCAATACCAGCTAAAGTTAGAGAAAATGGTAAAACTATATAAAATGTTTCAAAGTTAAATGGAACACTAGGAATACTAAATTCTGGCAATCCTCCAGAAACCGAAGCCAAATCTCCGACAGTAAGTGTATCAATTTTAAGTGTAATAACTAAAACAGAAAGTATTAATATAGAAATTAAAGGTGATGGAACCAGTTTCCCAACTTTAGGTATTTTTGGAACGAAAAAAATTATTCCCATTGTGAAAATAGTCAATGCTATCATTATAAAAAGTTGGTTCGTTTCAAGCCAACCGCCATTAAATAGAACATTAATTGCGCTGTGATTACTATCTGAGTGAGGTGAAAAGTTCGGATCTTTAAATTGACCTATTTGACTTAGGAAAATCACTATAGCTAATCCATTCACAAATCCTATCATTACTGAGGATGGCACAATATGAATAAATTTGCCTAATCTTGCAACTCCAATCATAATTTGTATTATTCCGGTAAGGATTATTGCAGCAAAAAGATACTGTACGCCATATATCGCAACTAATGCGACCATTACTACTGCCATCGCACCTGTAGCACCTGATATCATTCCACTTCTACCACCAAATATAGAAGTTATTATTCCAACAAAGAATGCAGCATATAACCCTACTAGAGGTTCTACACCAGCAACAAAGGAGAAAGCTATAGCCTCTGGTACAAGAGCCAAGGCAACGGTCAAGCCAGATAAAAAGTCTAATCTTGGGTTATTAGTTAATTGAAATTTTGCCAATATCTTTAACAACATGAAGCATAATATATCAGTTGTTATAAAAATAATTCCTACACATTAAATTACAAGTTTAGGCTAATACTATTAAAACAATAATAAGCTATTGTAATTTACTTATTTCTAGTCCAAACTTTTATTAAAAATAAGAGGGAGCTTATTATGAATAATAAAATTTTTGGATCCATGATGATTTTTGGTCCAATAGTATCGATGCTTTGTTGGATTCTTTTTTTTCCTGATAATTATCAACTGAATGCAGGAGAAGAGCTAGCAAAACTTGCAGAATCAAAAAATTCAGTTGTTTTGGGAGGTTACCTTGCAACAATATCTACAGCTTCAATGATTCTTGGATTATATTTTCTAGCTAAATCTATAAATACTGATAAATCTATTAGCTCTAATCTAGCTGAAATTAGTGGATTAATAATTTTGCTAACCTTTCCAGTTCTTGTTGGTTTGCAAGGAATTGGTATTGCAGCTTTAGACGCAGCCGATAGAGTTGATGCTGGACTCGCTCAGGGAATTTTAGAAGGTGCAAGAGGTTGGGATACATCTTTAAGCTTTATAATGGGAATCAGCTGGTTTATTTTGGGGATTTCTCTAACTATGAAGAAAAAGTTCTACACTGTGATTAGTGCTCTATTTGCAATTGCTGGAGTATCTGCAATTTTAGATAATTTCGTTGAATTTGAAATTTTTGCAATCATAGGATGGATGGGTGGGTTTTTATCCATGGTAATAATGGGAATTCTAATTGTAATGAATAAAGAATAAACTTTAGAAATCACATAAATAATGCCCCTATCATAGATAGATTTATGATCTGTCTGATTAAGGTAGGGGGATAATTACTAAAGACACTTAAGTACGACTCACTATTTGTAAGTGTAATATTCTAGACCGTTTTTACGACAGTTATATTAGAATCGTACTTGTAGATATTAATAATGAAAGCTGTTATCTAATACTAGATATGACTGTTGAAATAATTTGATAGTATTAAATAAACTTAAATAACAAAAAACAATATGGGATTTATTCAAAATTTAGGACCACTACAGCTAGTTCTTATAGTTGTAGTAATTTTAGTTCTTTTTGGTGTAGGTAAACTTCCTCAAGTAGGTAAAGGGGTTGGTCAAGCTATAAATGAGTTTAAAGCAGCCTTAAACAAATCAGATAAAGAAGACGAAAAAAAAGATTAGTTTCAAAATTTTATAAGATTTTGAAACGTATCAAACCTCACTATTATCGCTGATAACATTAATGCAACCACGATTAGTATTAAGAAAATAATACCAATATAAAATCTAAATGTTTTCTTTTCAGGCTCAGTTATTCTAATAAGAATAAGTCCGAATTCATAAAGTAGAATCATAGGTAAAGCCACTGTTATTTGAGTTATAGGGTCTACAGTAGGGGTTATAATCGCTCCTAGTACGAATGCTAAAAGAATTACCCATCTTCTAAATCTCTTTAATGATTTATGAGTAATAATTCCTAATCTCCCCAATAAAAACATTATCAAGGGGATTTGAAAAATTATTCCCATCCAAAACATTAGAGAAAACATCAAAGCAGTTAACGGTCCAATATTTATCATGGGTTGAGCTATATCATCACCAAATGTTATAAGAAAATTAAGTGCACTTGGAATCACAAAAAAATAACTAAAAAAAGCTCCAGAAATAAAAAAAATAAAACATAAAGGAATTAATAAATAAATATAAAGTTTTTCCTTACCTCTCAAACCAGGCCTAAGAAAGAAAATTATTTCTCCAAGTAAAAAAGGGATTGATAAAGATATTCCTAAAATTATAGAAACTCTTGCTGCGGCTCCCCAGGCTTCTGTTACCCTTCCAAAGACTATTTGACCATCAGCTCCTGCTTCTAATAGTATTTTATTTGCCGGTTCTATAAATATTTGAATTATTTGTTTGAAGAAAATCAGAGAACCAACAGTAAAAATTGTTAGAAAAATAAAGTATCTTATTAATCTTTTTTTTATCTCTTTAAAATGATCTAAAATATTTACAGGCTTATCTTCAGTTAGCAAATTATTCTTTTCCTATATCTTTTTTTATCTCACGAACTGATTTTGAAGTTTTTTCAGATAAGTTATTTAAGCTTTCCTTAAGATTTTGGAGTTCTTCAATATCATCATCTACATCAATAGTTTGCTCAACGGCAGAAATAAGTTCATCTCTTTGTTTCTTAAATTCTGAATAAACTAATCTAGTTTTTCTTATAAATACTAATAAATTTGCAGGCCCTACAATAAATAAAGCAATGATCATAATCATCACTAGTTCAAATCCACCTATTCCAAAAATATTCATTTTATACTTTCAAGCACTTAGAAAATGTAATTTTATCTATAAATCCATGCTCCATTAAAAAACTTTTTATCAAACAAGTCGGGAGACCTAAAATGTTTTCATAACAACCATAAAAACATTTTATGAAATCAAATTTTTTATTTTGTATGCCATACCCACCAGCTTTATCTTTATAATAACCAGTATCAATATATTCTTTTATTTTATCAGCAGAAATATTAGTAGTTTTGACTAATGAAATTTTTTTTTCTGAAAAGATTAGTTTTTCATTCTTAACAACTGAAATATTAGTTATTACCTCATGAAAAGAATTTCTAAGTTTCAATAGAATTTTCATAGCATCATCATCATTAATGGGTTTCTCAATTGTTTCATTATTTATATTAATGACTGTATCAGCACCAAATATAAAATCGTTTCTTAGAATCTTTGAAATACTCATAGCTTTATTTTCAGAGTTAAATTTTGAAATTTCTAAAGAAGACATGTCATATATTTTTTTCTCTTGAAAATCAGGAGATCTAAACTTAAATCTTTTAGATATTTGTAATAATAATTCTTTCCTCCTTGGAGAGGTGCTAGCAAAAATCAAATCATTCATTTACTAAATCCAAAATCCCTAGAACTTCAACATGCCTTGTTTGAGGAAACATATCGAAAGGAATTACTCTTGATATATGAAAAATATTACCCTTAATCAACCTAGAAATATCAATTGCAAAATTTTCAGGAGAACAAGATATTAGTATAATTTTTTTTGGCTTAATATCTTTTATTATTTTGATCACTTTTTCATCACAACCAATTCTTGGAGGATCTAAAATAAGAACATCAATATTTTCAGTATATGATTCTAAAATATCTTCAGTTTTACCAAGTAAATATTCAATGTTTGAGAATTTTTTAGAATTTTCCTTAGCATCTTCCACTGCTGAAAAAGATTCTTCTATTCCTACTATTTTTTTTACATAAGGAGCTATCAAACAAGTGAATGTCCCTACTCCACAATATGCATCGAGAACAGTATGATGTTTTGAAAATATATTTTGATCTAATAATTCTGAAAATATATTTTCTACCTGAGAAATATTTACTTGAAAAAAACTTGGGCTAGCTACCTGATATTCATTATCAAATATTTTTTCAGTATAATATTTTTGACCAGTTTCAAAATCTACATCTGAAAATTTTGGTTGTATCAAATAAGAAGATGTTTCATCTGAAGCTCTTATACTAACTTGTGTTTTATCAGATAAGTTACCTGATAAAATCTTAATTTTTTCATTAATTGTTTCATTCATAATTCTACAGTGATCTATTTTTACCCATTTTCTTTCTAGAAAATTTACAAATCCAATTTCTTCTCTTAATTCTTTCTTTCTAACGGTAAATCTTCCATGATTTCTATAATGAATCTTTTTATTAGATGAGATAGTTTCAGATAAATTACTTACTTCTACTTTCTGGCGAATTAAGTTATCACCAACAATATCTTGCTTCAATTTCAATTGTTTTTCATATTTTAAGTGTAACCACTGACAACCTGTACATTCTCCAAAAAAAATACAATCAGGCTCAATTCTATCTGAAGATTTCTTAATGATTTTAACTAACTTTGCTATAACTTTTTCTGGATATATTTTTAAAATTGATGCCTCAATTTCTTCTCCTATGATTGAATTAAATACAATCACAGGAGTATCCTTAAAAAATGCTTTACCAACTCCCATTTCATCATACTCAACTATGGAAAGTTTTAGCGACTGATCAAGCTGAAAATTATGTTTTTCTGTTATATTTGGTCCAGAATAAATATTCTTTTTTCTTCTTTTGCCCATATATTAGATTCTAACAATTTTAGATTGCTGATAATATTTAATTGTAAAAAGAATCATCATTATGCAACAGAAAGTAAAAGTAAAACGAAAGTTACCAGATTGGTTTAAGGTAAAGTTTCCTGCTGGGGAAAATTTCCATGAACTAAAAGAGAAATTTTCAAAAGCATCGCTAAATACAGTTTGTGAAGAGGCTGCTTGTCCTAATATCGCTGATTGCTGGGATAGAAAAACTGCAACATTTATGATTCTAGGGGATACATGTACTAGAGCTTGCTCATATTGTAATGTAAAAACTGGATGGCCTGGCTTTGTTGATAAAACAGAACCGTTCAGGGTAGCAATGACTATAAAACAAATGGAGCTTAACTACGTTGTTATAACATCAGTTGACAGAGACGATCTTGAAGATGCTGGATCAGAAATATTTGCAAAAACAATTAGTGAAATAAAAAAACTTTCTCCCAATATAAAAGTAGAGGTGCTAACACCTGATTTCAATGGTTCCGTTAACTTAATAAAGAATGTTATTAATGCAGGACCTCATGTCATGAATCATAATATTGAAACTGTTAGAAGGGTTTTTAAGAAAGTTAGACCAAAAGGTAATTATGACCTTTCTTTAAATTTTCTTTCTGATTCAAAAAAAATTAAACCTGATCTTCCAACTAAGTCAGGAATGATGGTTGGTCTTGGAGAGACCAAAGATGAAGTGATTGAAACAATGAAAGATCTAAGAGATCATCAATGTGATTTATTGACTATAGGTCAATATCTCAGACCATCAAAAAAACATCATCCAATTATAAAATTCTATAATCCTAGAGAATTTACTGAATTTCAAAATATAGGACTTGATATCGGATTTAGTCATGTAGCAGCTGGGCCTCTAGTTAGATCATCCTATCATGCTGATGAACAACACAATGCAGCTGTAGAAAAATTAATTAATCAAATCAAGAGCTAAATTTTGTCTAAACTCTACATAATAGGTTCTCCTATAGGCAACTTAGAGGACATCACTATTAGAGCTGTAGATATATTGAAAAATTTAGAGTATGTTTTTTCTGAAGATACTCGAATAAGCAGCAAGCTGATGAAAAAATTTGATATTAATACTTCACTATTGCCAATCTATACTTCAAAAAAAGAACTTAATAAAAATAAATTTCTAGATCTAATAACAAAGAGTGATATAGGATTCTTAACTGATGCCGGATCTCCAGGAGTATCAGACCCTGCAGGAGAATTTGTAAAAATAGCAAGAAATAATAATCACGAAATTATTCCAATCCCAGGAGTGTCTTCAGTAACATCGGCTTTTTCGGTATCTGGGCTTGAATCAATTGGATTTTCATTTTTAGGTTTTTTGCCCAAAAGTGATAAACAGAAATTGAGCTACTTAGAACAATTTTCAAATTCTAATAATCCTATTGTTATATTTGAATCTCCAAGAAGAATTATAAATACATTTCGATTCATTAGAGACAAGTTAAATATTAGTGAAATATTTGTTGCAAAAGAAATGACTAAAATTTATGAGACTATATTTCAAGGTCCTGTAGATGAGGCTATAAAAAAATTCAGTAATGAAAAAGGAGAATTTGTAATTATCTTCAAGAATGAAAATAATCAAATTGGCAATTCATTTAATAAGAAATACGATAAAATTTTAATTGATGGGTATGAAAAAGGTATTAAAGGTAAAAAACTATTAGACTTATTATCTGAATTAACTAAAACTAAAAAAAGTTTTTTTTATGACAGATGGTTGGATATAAAAAATCAAAATGGTAAATAAACAAAAAAATATATTAGTTTGTGTTGCTTGGCCTTATGTAAATGGCCCTCCTCATCTTGGTCATATAGCAGGTATGAGTATTCCAGCAGATATTTTTGCAAGATACAACAGATTAATTGGTAATAATGTGGCTATGGTTTCAGGTTCTGATATGCACGGAACTCCTGTAACGCTTTTAGCAAATGATTTAGGGGTTTCTCCTGAAGAAATCTCTTCAAAATATCATGACATATGGTCTAAAAGCCTCAAAGATATGAATTTTCAGTATGATTTATATACTAATACACATACAGATAACCATATGGAAATTGTAAAGGATATATTTTCAGATTTGTTAGCTAAAGAATTACTTGAAATTAGAGAACAGCTAATGCCTTATTCAATTACTGAAAATATATTTCTAAGCGATAGGCTGGTTGAAGGAGAATGCCCTTGTGGAGATAATGAAAAAGCTCGAGGAGATCAATGTGAACAATGTGGCAAAACTCTTGATCCGAGTGATCTAAAAAATATTAGATCAAAAAGAGATGGCTCAATACCTGAATTCAGAAAAACTTCTCATTATTTTCTCAAGCTAAGTCAAATGGAATCAAAAATTAAAAAATGGATAAATTCTAGAGAAGGATGGAGACAAAATGTCAAAAACCAAAGTCTTTCATTTATAAATGAAGGACTAAGGGATAGAGCAATAACTAGAGATTTATCATGGGGTATTGATATTCCCGTTGAAGGATGGGATGATAAAAAAATATATGTTTGGTTTGAAGCTGTATTGGGTTATCTTACAGCTACAGTTGAACTGTTTAGCAAAACTGAAAATCCTGACCAATGGAAAGATTTTTGGGAAAAAGAAGACTCAGAATCATATTATTTCCAAGGTAAAGATAACATTCCATTCCATACTATAATTTTGCCTGCCATTTTACTTGGAATTGGTGGTAAAAATTTGCCAACTGATGTTGTTGCAAATGAATATCTTAATTTCGCAGGAAGAGAATTTTCTAAAAGTAGTAATTGGGCAGTTTGGTTGCCAGATTTTCTAGAAAAATACTCACCTGATTCATTAAGATATTATCTAACTTCAATAATGCCCGAAACCTCTGACTCAGATTTTACTTGGGAAGGATATGTAGCTTCAAATAATAACGAACTTGTTGCAACTCTTGGAAACTTTATACATAGAGTATTAACAATGTCTCATAGAAATTTTGATGGAGAGGTCCCATATTTTGATACAAATTCATCATCAACAAAAGAAATAATTGAAAAATCAGAAAAAGCTTTGGAAGAAGTTGGTGAATCAATTTCAAAAAGAAAATTTAGAGAAAGCTTAAATAAATTAATGAATCTAGCAAGATTTGGAAATCAATATTTAGATAAACATGAGCCTTGGAAAAAAATAAAAGAAGACAAAAAATCGGCAGGTGAAGTTTTAGGTCAATCAATGATTATAATAAGCGCTATAAGCTCCATGCTTGAACCTTTTCTTCCAAACTCAGCTGAAAAACTTCAAAAAGTAATTTTTAATGATAAAAAAAATAATTGGAACTTAATTCTTCCAATTTCAGGAGATAAATTTGATAAACCAACTCCATTATTTGAAAAATTAGAGGAAGAAAAAGTGCTAGAAGAAAACGGGATGATTTCTGATGAGTAGCAATCAATTAGTTTCGTTATCAAATAATGAATTACTAATGGTAATGCTTGAATTAAATAAAATTTCTGAAAGTCATACTTCTCAATCAAATTTAAATGAAAACATTATTGATCACGTACTTAGCATTCCTGGTAAACAACTAAGACCTGCCTTAACAATAGTTTGCTCAAAACTGTGGCAAGAAGAGGTAGATGAAAAAGTTATAAAAATGTCCACGGCAGTTGAGCTACTACATATTGCTACACTTGTTCATGATGATACAGTGGACTTTGCTGATACTCGAAGAGGAGAAAAAACTGCATCAAATATATGGGGGCCTCACATAGCAGTTTTAGTGGGTGATTTTCTTTTCGCGACAAGCGCAGAATATGTTTGCGATACACAATCTATAAGACTAATAAAACAATTTGCGTCCACTATTTCAGATCTTGCTAAGGGCCAATTAAAAGAAATTGAAAACAAATTTAATATTGAATTAAATATGGATAACTACTTAGATATTATTTTCAAGAAAACAGGGTCTCTTTTTGCTACATCTTCAATGAGTGGAGCTTTACTAGGAGGAGCTGTTGAGGAAGATATAAATAATGTCTATCAATTCGGGAAAAATCTAGGATTAGGGTTTCAAATATACGATGATGCTTTAGATTTTGAGGGTGATGAGAAAAAAATGGGAAAACCTGTTGGAAGTGACCTCAAAAACGGAGTAATGACATTACCATCTATAATTGCAAGTAAAAAGAATGAGAAAATAAAAAAAGAAATTATAAATCTGTTTGAATTAAAAGAAGAAAACAGGAATGAAGAAGTTGATATTTTAGTAAAAAAAATTACTAAAGAAGGATATGTTGAAGAAGCTAAACACAAAGCTTCAAAACTGATTGATAGATCTATAGAAAATATATCCTCTTTAAAAAATAACAATATTTATAAAGATTCCTTAATTAAGTTAGCTATAAGTTCTAAGGATAGAGAAAAATAATTTTAGAAAGAAATTATTATGTTAAAAAAAGATAGGGCTTTCTTCATAATCACTGAACTAGATAAAATATATCCAGAAGTACCGATTCCACTAAATCATGAAAATAAATTTGAGCTACTAATCGCAGTATTATTAAGTGCTCAGTGTACGGATGAAAGAGTTAATAAGGTAACTCCAAATCTTTTTTCAAAAGCAAATAACCCTGAAAAAATGATGAAATTACCAACTGAGAAAATTTTTTCAATAATTAGGTCTTGTGGTTTAGCACCACAAAAATCAAAAAATATTTCTAAGCTTTCAAGAATTATTGTAGAAAAGTATAATAAAAAAGTTCCTGAAAGTTTCATAGAGTTAGAAAAATTACCTGGAGTTGGCCATAAAACAGCAAGTGTTGTAATGTCACAAGGATTTGGTCATCCAGCCTTTCCTGTAGATACTCATATACATCGTTTAGCACAAAGATGGGGACTTTCTAAAGGTAAAAACGTCATACAGACTGAGAATGACTTAAAAAAGATTTTCCCTAAAAAAAGTTGGAATAAACTACATTTACAAATTATATTCTATGGCAGATCTCACTGTACTGCTAAAGGATGTGATGGAACAAAATGCGATATATGTCGAACTTGTTATCCAAATAGAAAAAAACCATTCAAGGCTAATAAACCATAGCACAAAGAGTTTTTCCTCTATCTGGAGAAATTATTTATATAAAATACTATAAGAATTTAAGATAAGATTAAGTTTTACAAAAAAAAAATAGTAATGTTAAATGTTGGCATCATAAATATAACTGGATATGCAGGTTCTGAAATTGCTAGGCTTGTATATTCTCATCCAGAGTTAAATCTAGTTTCAGCAACTGGAAGAAGTAAGGCTGGGCAATATCTTGATGAAGTTTTTCCTCATCTTGAAAAAATAAATATAAAAATACAAGAAGAACTTAGCGATAATGTTGACTTCGTATTTTCAGCATTACCTCACGCTGCAAGCGCTGAGAAACTATCTCAATATGTTGATAGTGGTATACCTTCAATTGATATATCAGCCGATTTTAGACTTAAGGATCTTGGAACATATGAAGAATGGTATGATATCAAGCATCCAAGGCCGGAATTAATTTCTCAAGCTACCTATGGATTACCAGAACTACATAGAAACGAAATCAAAAGTAGTAAACTAGTTGCTAATCCAGGATGTTTCCCTACAGGAGGAATACTATCTATGGCTCCAGCAGTACAAAATGATTTAGTAGAAGAATTAATTATAGTAGATTCAAAAACTGGAATTTCTGGAGCAGGAAGAACAGCTAAAGAAGCTTTTGGGTTTTCAGAACTAAATGACAATTGCGCCGCTTATGGAACTAAAGGGCACAGGCATCAACCTGAAATGGCTCAAGAACTTAATTTCTTAGGTGAAAACAAAGTAAAAGTTTTATTCACTCCTCATTTAGTATCCATGACAAGAGGGATTTTAGGCACTAATTATGGATCTTTGAAAAAAGATTTAGATGAAAATGAAGTAGTTGAGCTATATAAAGAATTTTACAAAAACGAACCATTCATTAAAATAGTAAGTGCACCTCCTGCAACAAAGCATACTTGGGGTTCTAATTTTGTTTATTTGTATCCTTATATTAGAAAGGATACAAACACTTTGGTAGTAATTAGTGCTCTAGATAATTTGGTTAAAGGTTCAGCAGGAGCCGCAATTCAAAACATGAATCTAATGCAAGGTTTTGAAGAAACTATGGGAATAGGAGCTTTACCTGTTTACCCATAACATATGCCCCGTTGGTGTAGTGGCCTAACACGCCTGCCTTTCACGCAGGAGATCACCGGTTCAAATCCGGTACGGGGTACCAAAAAAAATCAATTTCTAGATTTTTGATAATATTTTCTTGATTTAGAATTTCTTTTTCTGTTCCTGTTTCTTTTCTTAAATTCTTTTTGATTTACTTTTTTATTTTCAGGAACGTGCTCAGGATTTTTTAATTCTTCCATTAGATTTTCTATAGATTTCCACATTCTTTTATCATTAGGAGTAATAAAACTTACAGCTTCACCCACTGAGCCTGCTCTAGCTGTTCTTCCAATTCTATGAATGAAATCTTCAGGAACTTGTGGCAAGTCATAATTTATTACATGTTCTATATGAGGTACATCTAGACCTCTAGATGCAATATCTGTAGCGATTAATATTCTAAATTTATCGTCTCTAAAATCTTTTAATATTCTACTTCTTTTGTTTTGCCTAAGATCTCCATGAAGTGCTGAGCTTTTTACAGTATCTTTCATAAGTCGCTTTTTCAATTTTTCTGTTGAATATTTTGTTCTTACAAATATAAGTATTGAACCTTTTCTTATTGCTATCTCATCAACTAATTGATTATATTTGAGTTCTGTTTTAGTGTTTAGTATTTTTTGTTTTATCTGAGTTTTTATTACGTTATTTTCTTTTACATCTGCTCTTTTAGGATTATTCAGATATTTTGACGATAATTTAATTATTTCTTTTGGAAGAGTTGCTGAAAATAATAATGTTTGTCTTTTGGAAGGCAAAAATCTAATAATCTTTTCTACTTGATCTTCAAAGCCCATATCGAGCATTCTGTCAGCTTCATCTAGAACAAAGAAATTAAAATACTTAAGGTTTAGGGTTTTTTTTTCTAGATGGTCATTTATTCTCCCTGGAGTCCCTACTATAATTTTTGGCCTTTTTTTAAGTTGTCTAAGCTGATTATTCATACTTGCTCCGCCAACAATTAATGCTGTTTCTATTTTACTCTTATAACCAACAAGAGATTTCGAAACATCAGTAACTTGTTGAGCTAATTCTCTAGTAGGAGTTAATATTAATCCTGAAATACCTCCTATTGTAGAAATATGATGTATTAGGGGTATAAGATATGCTGCTGTTTTCCCTGAACCTGTCTCAGCACTGGCAAGAATATCATGACGCTTTAAGGCAATAGGAATAGTTTTAGATTGAATTTCAGTAGGATTTTTAAAACCCAAAGTTTTTAATGATTTGTTCAGATTATCTGATAAATTATATTCGTAAAAAGACTGCATAAATTGTTGGTAAAAAGTATCACCGATTTCAATTCTATACTCTTATCGATCTATTGACTGATTGATAAGAGTACAGGTTTATACATTTATATGTTTTTATTGTTAAGGATTATTTTCGATTGATAGAACTTAATCCGTTATTTATTCCTTTATTTGCCCAAGTTGCCCATGGCATTGTAAAGAATTTATAGCCTTTTTCAACGAAGAAATTAGGATCCATAGTTGGAGGGATAAAATACATACCAGGAACAACACCATGTTTCTTACAAGCTTCAGCAATAATATCTAATCCTTTTTCTTCATAAACACTACCTTCAAAATCTAAAGAAACACCAAGCTCTATAGAAAGATCGGAAGGTCCAATCAATAAAACATCTACCCCGTCCACTGACAAAATTTCATCAATATTATCAATAGCTTGTTGAGTTTCTATCATAGGAGCAATTACAATTTCATCATTGTACATATCTAGATATTCTCTATATTTTTCTTTAGTAGTGTATTCTGCTACATTAATTCCCCAATCACCTCTAATACCAGCATTACTTCTATCTCCAAGAGGAGCATACTTACATGCTCTAACCATTGCTTCGGCTTCTTCTTTAGTATTTACCATAGGAACGACTATACCTCTTGCTCCGGCATCTAATGCAAAGCAAATAAGATCAGGTTGATTTGCACTAACTCTAACTATTGGCGCAGCATTTTTACCTGCCATAGATGCTATAGCTGGGATAAATTCTTTTACCATAAATGGTGAATGTTGAGTATCAAAAAGAATGAAGTCTAAATCTGTATCAGCCAACATACTCATATTCTCAACCCATGGAGAACCAGCTGTCCCTACAACTGTTTTTCCAGCCTTTAAATTCTCTTTTATTTTATTCATATTTTTAACCCTCCATAATTATTTTTAAATAAATAAGTTAGTTAAGAAAGATATCATATTTTATAAAATTTATTTATACTGCTCTATCTCTTAACCACTCTTCTGTTATTTCTAACCCAAAACCAGGAGCATCAGAAGGAATTATATATCCATCTTTTATAACAGGTGTTCCCGGTAATAAAACCATCTCTTCTAAAGGGACTCCTGGAGGAGCAACTCCTTCAGATCTTTCAGCCCATGGAACGGCTGGCATAGAAAATGCAAGATGTTGCCCATAAGGATAATTTGTACTGGCATGAGGGATTACGGATAATCCATGAGCTTCTGCTATATGACATATTTTTATTCCTGCTGTTATTCCTCCAACCCAATTAAGATCTGGTTGAAATATATCTACTATTCCCTTGCTTGCAGCAACTGCAAAAGGATAAATAGAATACCAATGTTCCCCAGTAGCGAGAGTTTGCCAAGGGATTCTATTTCTTAAATTTTGATAACCATCAAGGTTTTCAGGGTTCAAATAATCCTCTAACCACTTAATTCTATAAGGCCTTAATGCCTCTGCAAGCCTAACTGCATATTCATTATTTAAGGACATCCATGCATCAACTGCTATCTCAATATCGTCTCCAACTTGTTCTCTTGTAGAAGCAACTAATGCTTCTGCCCTATTTATTCCCTCAAGATTACTTTCTGGGCCCTCCCTTAAGAACAATTTAACTGCCTTAAATCCTAATTCTAAAAACCAGTCAATACTATTTTTTGTTCCATAACTAAATTCCGTATTGCTCGCATAACAAAAGATCTTTTCTTTTTGTGGCCCTCCAATAATTTCATAAACAGGCCTTTGTAAAACTTTTCCTTTTAGGTCCCAAATCGCATTATCAACCGCACTAATAGCAAAACTTGATAACCCAGATGTTCCATAAGGGATTGTTGATTGTTGCATGATATCCCATAACATTTCAGTAGACATACAATCTTTTCCGACTAGAATTTTGGCAAGATGATCATTAATTATTGATTCAGTTACTCCTGAATATAGAGTAAAACCAAATCCCCAGGTTCCATCCTCACCTTTTACAACACAAGCTGTTCTTTTCCATCCTGCACTCCATTCAGATCTAGGAATACCAGGATATCTGTTCATAGGACTTACCATTCCTCTAGTGTCATAGGGGTCTTTTGACTTAGGTACTCTAGGTTTGGTTTTTATATTAGGTTTTAAGTCTATGGCAAAGGCTTCAATTGATTTAATTTTCATGTTTATGTCCCATTTGAGTATAGTTTAGTATTGGTAATTTATATAACATTTGAAAATTATCATATCCAATATAAAAAAGGTTTGTACAGAGGAAAATATGAAAATTAAAGACTTAAGGGTTTCAAAAACTAAATTGATAGATTATTTAGGTGATGTAGAGCCAGCATGGAGTCCAGGCAGTACAGTTAAATCAACAATTGGTGGTACTGAATTCACAGAGATTGAATTAGAAAATGGTGATATTGGCATTGGCCCCGGATGTGATAAAAGTATTTTAAATAGCGCAAAAGAATATTTAGTCGGTAAAAATCCAGTAGATGTAATTGACCACTTTAAGTTTCTAATCTATCAATGTAGAAATATTCCTTATAACGGATTAGCTGGTGTAGACATAGCCCTATGGGATTTAAAGGGCAAAATAGAAAATAAATCTATTTCAAATATACTAGGAAGAAAAAAAGATTTTCTTATTCCTTATTCAAGCTTTGTTATCTTATCAGAACCAGATGAAAGAGCTGAAATGGCAAAATCTATTCAACAAGAGGGTTGGAAGGTTATAAAAGTTAGACTTCATCACGATGAAGCAGATAGAGATATAGAGACAATTGAAAAAATAGTTGAGAAAACTTCAGGTGAAATTGAAATTCTAGTAGATGCTAACCAAGCACAATCTAGCTATCCTTGGCAACCAGGGATTATTTGGGATTTTGATAGGGCAAAAAAAATGAACGAAGCTATGAGTGATTTAGGTTGCTATTGGTTAGAAGAACCTAGACCTAGATTTAACTACGAAGAATTATCAGAATTAGTCGCAATGAATAAAACAAAAATTGCTGGAGGGGAAAATAATACAGTTGTTGCTGACTTTCATCATATGGTAGAAAAAAATACATATGATATATTACAGCCAGAATCTATGGTTCTAGGTGGCATAACCCCATTAATAGAAATTGGAGAGTTATCTTTAAAATCAAATAAAGAAATTGTTCCACATCATGGGGGCGGAGATATAGGAGTTGTGGCTCATATGCACTTACTATCAAGCTGGGAGAATGCTCCCTTTTGTGAAATGCTAAACGACCCTCCACTAAGTAGCTACAAGAATAAATTTTATATTTTTAATGAAAAATTAGATGTTATAGACGGAAAGATTGAGGTTCCTAATACACCTGGATTAGGGGTAACAATTAAAGAAGAGCTAATTATAAGAGAATGAGTAATCTCATATTCAAACCTCAGTATAGAAGATGGTATGTTGCTGTAACAACATTTCTTTCAGTAGGTACTTCCATAGGATTAATACAATATGCATTTCAAGCTTTTGTTATTCCTTTAGAAGAAGAATTTGGCTGGTCTAGAACGCAAATCAATTTATCTCTTTCATTAGGAATAGCAAGCTCATTTATTGCACCTTTTGCAGGAAGATTCTTAGATAAATTTGGATCAATGAAGATAATGGCCTCTTCATTACTTATAATCAGTATTGGATTCTTTATGAGGGGTTCAATGAATGAACTATGGCAGCTTTATTTATCCAGTATTTTGCTATATGTAGGAATACCAGGAGCAACACAGCTTCCTCTTGGAAAATTAATGGGACTTTGGTTCCCTAAAATTAGAGGGAGAATGATTGGATTTACAATGGCAGGAAATAATTTTTCTGCCGTAGTCTCAGTTCCAATAGCCACATTTCTAATTCTTTCATCAGGATGGAGGTCGGCTTTTTATGTTCTAGGAGTATCGACTATAATCGTATTAATTCTTGTTTTACTTTTTATAAGAGATGACAAAAATATAGACTTTTCAGAAAAATCTTCAGATAAGCCAAAAATTGTTGGCGATAAATCAGATTTTGAATTATCTGAAGCAATGAAAACCAATGCATTTTGGTTTCTAGCTATTGGACTTACCCTACAACAATTTGCACGCACTACAGTTGTAATACAATTGGTGCCTCATTTTATTTCTCAAGGCATAAGCACTCCAGTTGCATCATCAATGATGTCTGCATTTGGCATATTTGCAGTTATAAGCAAACTAATAAGTGGTTATTTAAGTGACTATATACCTTCTAGGTTTATATTTGTAATAGTAGTAATTTTTCAAATGATAGGAATACAATTTGTACTTTCTGATCAGGAAATTTTGTTATGGATTGGGTCTTCATTTATGGGATTTGGAATAGGAGCTATGGGTGTCTTGGGGCCAGCTGTAACGACTGAATTATTTGGCTTGAAAAAATACTCATCTATATTCGGGGCTTTGAATTTTCCAATTGCAATCCCGGTTATAATAGGTCCTATATTTTCAGGGATTATTTTTGATCAGTACCAATCTTATAATATTGCATTTAATATAGTAGAATTATTACTAATTATTGCGATTATAAGCTTTATTTTCGTAAGAATAAAAGAAAGATAAGGATTTATTTATGGTAAAAGCGGCTGTTCTATACGAAGCTAATAAACCCATGGTCATTAAAGACTTGCACCAACAATCTCCTAAAAGCAATGAGGTAAAAGTGAAGATGTTGGCAGCTGGAGTATGCGCTTCTGATCATCATGTTATGAAAGGAGAAACTGCCTTTCCAATGCCTATCGTTGTCGGACATGAAGGAGCTGGCATAATTGAAGATATTGGAGAAAATGTAAAATCTCTAAACAAGGGTGATAAATGTATTCTTTCTTTTGTAGCTAGTTGTGGTTCATGTAATTCTTGCAGAAGTGGACTAGGTAATTTATGTGACACAAATAGATTAACAGGAACCAAGCAGTACGATGGTACATTTAGACTTAAAGATGAAAATAATAATGATATTCACCAAATGGCTAAACTTGGAGTTTTCGCTGATGAGATTGTTATACCTGAAAACGCATGTTACAAAATTGATGATGATGTTCCTATAGATGTAGCTTGTTTGATTGGCTGTTCAGTAACAACAGGGGTTGGCGGAGTGATCAATCAAAAGGATATATTCCCAGGTGCAACAATAGCGGTTTTTGGTACAGGTGGAGTTGGCTTAAATAGTATTCTTGGTGGTAGCTTAATGAACTCTTCTAAGATTATTGCTGTTGATATTTTAGACAGTAAGTTGGAATTTAGTTATAAATTTGGTGCAACACATACAATTAATTCAAAAACTGATGATCCTATTGAAAAAATATTAGAATTAACTGATGGTAAAGGCGTTGATTTTGGATTTGATGCGTTTGGAAGTGCAATAACAACTGAACAAATGATGGGTTCATTGACTAAAGGTGGAACAGGGGTACTGATAGGATTAGCACCATTAGGTGTAAAAGCCAATATTGATCTTGTAGACTTAGTTCGTGATCATAAAACTTTAGTTGGATCGTACTATGGATCTGTTTCTCCACATGTAACATTTGAAAGAATAGTTGATTTTTATAAATCAGGAAAAATTGATATAAACTCAGTTATAGAAAGAAAATATTCGCTAGAAGAAATCAATGAAGCATATCACGATCTAGAAACTGGTAAGGATGGAAGAGGAATTATTGATTTTACAATTTAAGTTGTAATCAATATGATTCCTATTGCATAAACCAAAACTATGGAAGCTAGAGTCGAGTTTATAACAAAACCTCTGGCTTTAGATTTTAGATAAACAGCAAGTCCAGCTAAAGATATCAGGAATAAACCTGTAAAAGTAGCAATAATATGTGAATTTTCAAATTGTTGAACTATGTTCCCTGTGTAAAAAATATCAGTATAAAAGATGATAGTAACGTTAAACACACAACTTCCAAATAATCCAGCCACACCTAAGTCTGCTGCTCTTAATCTAACAGATGCAAAGAAAGCTGAAGCTTCTGGCATTGATGTTACGATGGAGGAAACAATTATACCTAAAGTACTTGAAGCTACTCCTGTTTCATGGGAAATATTATCAACACTATAAGCCAAAAAGTATCCAGAAAAAATCACTCCAATAGATATTGAAATAAAATAAAGCCATGCTTTTCTAGGTGATATTTCTACATCTTCGTCATCTTCCTCTTCTTCTGGTTTGAGCGCGTATGTTAATCGAAGTCCAACTACGTAAAAAATTATTATTATCAATGATGATAATCCAACATTAAAAAATGAATAAGAAAAATTAATCAATGCAACAACAAGAACTATTATTGTCATAAAAATTGATAAAGATGCAAGATAAATTTGGCTACTGGATATCTGATCAATAACAGTTTTACCTCCAAATATCAGAGCTACAGAACCAAATATAAGCATGTTAACCATGTTTGACCCCAATATATCTCCTAAAGCCAATGCTGGATTTGGAGGATCTAGCAATACAGCAGATATGTTTGCCGAAAGTTCTGGAAGAGATGTTGCTAAAGCTACAAGTATGCTTCCTACAAACAGTCTTCCCAAGCCAGTAATAGAAGCTAAAATGTCACCATATTTTGCCAAATAGGAACCAAAAATTACAGTAGCTATAGCACTGAATACAAAAATTATTAAATTTAAAGTTAATATATCTATGACTTTTCTACCATTGACCTGTTTTAACTAAAAGATAACCAATTACCAAAATAAAAATTAAAAATGCTAATAATAATATAAATAAGGGCCTGAATATTTTCTGAAAAGAACTTAAGTTCTCATATCCTTGATTTATATAATCTTCCCAAGGATCAATTACTCTATTTTTATCATCCAAAACTTTAATATTTTTTTTCATAAGCCATCATAAACTATATCAAAATCAATTATATCTCAATTCTTTTTAATAAACTCTTAGTATAGACTTTTCATAATATAACTCGATTATTGGAGGATTAATGTTTGATTTTATCGGAGTTGCAATTGGAATACTTTTTGCAATATTAATAATAAGCGGTATTATTTTTCTGATTGGTTATGCATTTAAGAGTACAGGCGTAAAGATTAGTTTTGATATTTCATTAAATGGATATTTCTATTTTGTAAGATTGATTTCTGGAGGTGTTTTTTGTTTAGCCGGAATCTCAAGAATACTTCAAGGAATATTTGCAATGATTTTTGGAAATAGTTTCAGTTTCCAACTAGAATCCTACGCGTCTGATAACAGCGAAGAGATGCTTCAAATGTTTAATGGCAGTGTTGAAGCAAGTTTATTTACAGGTATAACAACTGCAATAATTAGTGGAATAATTTTTTTGGTCCATGCTAGGCTACAATCAAAAAATGAATTAAGCATGAAGCAAGATCCTTCAAAAGATATTATTTTCAAAATGCTTGTCTTTGCTGGGACTATATTCTTTGGCTTAGTTACTATAGTAGGACTAGTAGGATCAATTGAAGAACTCTATAAATTTATTTTATTTGAATCAGTAAAAAATGTAGAAGATTGGAGAAAAGGTGTACCAGGCGAACCTCTTTCAATCGCATTAAGTGCATTAATTGGTTGGACAATTACATTACGAAGATTAATTAGACTTATTTCAAAAAAATAAAACTACTGAATAAAGTGAACCTTTATAGATTCTGATCATTTATCATCTATTTCATTTTTTTCTAGAAAGTATCAAAATAAATATAAATGAAATAAAAATAATTAGAAAACCTACTAAAAATACTATAATCCAGAAGGTATTAGAAAAGCTCGAAATAAAATCTACAACCCACTTTGCAAAATCGGGATTTATAGAGTCTCCATGGTGATTTTCAAAGGTTTCTTGATATTTTTTTTCAGAAAACATTATGTAGTCTGTTCAATTGTTTTGTCATAAAATCTAGATGAAAACTTTTTTTCACTAATAGTGAAGGAAGCTATTGTAGCTATTACTAATGAAATTACCCCTACCCAAAGTCCTAAATCATAATTTCCAAAATAATCAAAGGCCATTCCAAATAAAATTACTGATGCAGCACCACCAATCTGATGGGACATATTAATCAATCCGACTAAAGACCCAAGTTTTTTATGACCATAAATTTCAGATGTTAGAGCTGTGGTTAGTGGAACAGTTGCTAACCAAGACATTCCTCCCACTATAGCAAAAGCCCATAATGCAATTTGACCTGATAGCAGCAAAAGACATAAGAACGCTAAACCTCTGACAAAGTAGACCATTGCCAATATATATCTTCTTTGGAACATATCAGAAAAATAACCAGAACAAAAAACAGAAACACCATTAACGGCGCTTAGAACACCAAATGAGAATGCTGCTTCAGAAGGAGAAATATTCTCAGATATAGCCCAATTTATAAAATGAACTGAAATTGAAGCAGTCGTAATACCACAAACAAAGTATCCGATAGAAAGTTGCCACATAGGTTTTGAATTATAAGCCTTTGACCATTCATCTACCCAAAGAGGTCCATTTTCATCCTGATTAGATTCCAATGTTTCTAAAATTTCTGAAGAATTATTCTTAAGTTCAATTGGATCATTTTTTAGAACAATAATGAATAAAGGTACTACTACGATAAGACCAAATAATCCCATAATTATCCATGCTAATTGCCAACTGTAATTTAATGTTATGAACGTTAAGAGTGGAATAAAAAATAAACTACCTATGGAACCTCCTGCCATTACTGCACCCATGGCAACCCCTCTTTTTTTAGCAAACCATTTTGATAATAATATTCCTACAGGACCTCCAGTAGCAGTTGCAAAAGAGATAAGGAATCCATAATAAATTGATAAAGTTATTACATTAAATGATGTTGCAACTAAGATTGATGATAATGATATTATTATCGCAGAAAAAATAAGAATTATTTTAGGACCATATTTATCTGATAATTGCCCAACAATAGGAGCTGCAAGGCCATTAACTAACCAGCCAATACTTGCTGCTAGGCTTATAGAAGATACATTAGTTTCCCATTCTGATCCCCATAAATCAACAAATATTCCAAATCCTTGCCTTGTACCTATACCAAGTGCCATTGACAAAAAAAGGGCAACTACAATTAGCCATCCATAATAAATTTTTGATGTTTTTTTCATGACAATATAATTAACATTTTCTTTACAAAACTAATCTTATAGTAAGTTATACTTAGAATTAACCTTATGAATATTTATGAAAGTACATCAACATTCTTCGTAGAGAATCCAAAAAAAATATTCCTGTTATTCATTTTTCTTACAATTGGACTAATTTTATCATACTTGTTTATACCTTATAGAGGTGATGCTTCAACATCTCCAAATGACCCTATAATTGATTTAGATAAGAAGATCTCTAATGAATTTTCAGATGAAGCTCATTTTGCTTTTTTTATATTAGAAAGTAAAAATGGAGAAGATATTCTTTCTAAAGATAATTTGTTAAAAATATTCAATGCTGAAAAGAAATTGCGAAAATATGATTCAGAACTAAGATTATCTCCAGAAACTATTCCACCAAAAGAGCATTTATTCTCATACGTAGATTCTGAAACTGGAGCTAATGTAAACGGTCTACTAACAATCGCTGATATAGTAAATGATATTTTGCTTGTAAATCCTGAATATAATAAATCTTTGAATGAAGCTAATAACGAAGAAGTAAAAGAAGTACTATCAGTTGTTCTAGGTAATGAGAATTTTAAAGAAGTAGGAAGAAATATTAGCGTTCATTCAAATTTATCAAAACGAAATATAAATGGAAAAGAAGTTGATTGGTGGACATCTCCTGCAATTACAATTGCTGTTTTAGCTAATAACGAGTCTTTAGGAGGAGGGTCCCAAAGAGTTGCTTTATCTGGAGATCAAGCAACAATAGACAAAGAAAAATTTAATACAAACGTATTAAATTTACTAAAATCTGAACTAAATAATATTAATGTTTGGGGAGTAGCTATAGATGTAAATCTAGAAGGAGAAAGGCAAGGATTTTCATCTGCATTATTTATAACTTTAACTGTAATTGCAGCGATAGCAGTAGTTGGATTTTCTTTGAGATCTTATTGGGCTGTAGTTCTTATTGGTATAGGTTTATCAATACTAATGATTTGGTTGAAAGGATTTTCTTATCTACTTGGTTTGAAAGGCGGATTGGTAGCAGATATGATTGTTCCAATAGCTATGATATCACTTGGTGTAGATTTTGGAGTTCATGCAATTAGAAGGTATCAGGAAGAAAAATCTAATAATATCACTTTCGATAAAAAATTTATTATAGCTTTTACAGGTGTAGGGGCTGCATTAACACTAGCATTTATAAGTGATGCTATAGCATTTCTTTCAAATGTCACAGCGGGAATTGAATCTATAGTTCATTTCGGGCTAGCAGCAGGAGTGGCAACATTTGCGGCTTATATAGTACTTGGAATATATGCTCCTTTTTTACTATCAAGAATAGAGTATTTAGATAATAAAGAAAATTTATTTAGCAATAAATTATTTAGATTAGTCCTAGCTTTAGGTTCTGCTGGAACAGCTGGAGGTTCTGTAATAGTATTTCTTTTACTGTCTCCTTTATTAGGTGTATTACTTTCTGTTATTAACATTATTTCTTTTTTGCTTATTCCTTTATATTTTGTAAAAGGAGAATATGTAAACAATAAAATTAAAAAGAAAGAAAAAAGCTTTTTTGAAAAATTTGAATCTTTCTTCAGTTCAATAATAATTTTTTTCAGTGGAAAGCCGATAATAACCTTAATCTTCTTTGGTTTGATTACAATTTATAGTACTTTTTTAGCCTTCAAACTGGAAGCTTCATTTGAGGTTGCAGATTTTTTTAATCCTCAATCTGATTTTGTAAAAGGGTTAGATAAATTAGATTACCATCTAGGTGATACTACTGGAGAAATAGGATTAATTTATATTAAGGGTTCCTTGGATAACCCGGATGCTATTACTGATATAAAAAAGTTAGTAGAAAGGCTAGATAGCAAAGATTTTCTAGCTCATGACTCTAAAGGTAATTTATTGCTAATTGAACCAAATATATTGTCTTTGTTAGAGTATGGACAAATAAATACAGCTGATCAGAATGAGGTCAATAATTATTATAATAAATTAATTGATACAGGATTATTAAATGAAAATAATGAAACCATATTCTCTGCTAGTAGAATTAAGTTTACTTTAATAAAATCTGAAAATGAATTTTCTACAGTACTCAGAGTTGGATTACCTGATTCAGCAAATCAGGAAGTAACCACAATGGCTCGAAATGAACTTGAAAGGGAATTAGAAATACTAAAAAATAAAAATTATTTTTCAGACTTTGGAATTACAGGATCTCCTTTTGTCAGAGATGTAGAACTTTCAAGTGGAACAAATGCTTTATTTAGGTCCATACCATTAGCAGCAATAGCATCTTTTATAGTACTTTTTATTACTTTCAGATCATTTAGGTATGCATTAATAACAACTTTGCCAATAGGCTTAGTGGTTAGCTGGTTATATGGAATTATGTACATTGGAGGATATTCACTAAATTTTGTAACGGCTACTATTGGAGCAATATCAATCGGAGTTGGTATAGATTTTTCGATTCATATAACTCAAAGGTTTAGAGAGGAAATAAGAAAAAATAGCAAAGAAGTAGCTCTCAGAAAAACATTAAACGGTACAGGTATTGCATTATTAGGATCTGCACTTTCTAGTATGGCTGGATTTGCGATAATGGGTATGGCACCAATGCCACTTTTTGCAAGTTTTGGACAAATTACGGCCATAATGATTCTTCTGGCTCTAATTTCTTCAGTTTTAGTTCTTCCAAGCTTGCTTGTTTTAGTTTCTAAAAAATCTTAATATTGTAAAATCAAAGTTATGAAAAATAATAATTCTGAGTATTCAATAGGAGAAATTTCTAAGATAACAGGAGTATCTGCGTCTGCAATAAATTATTATGTAAGATCTAAAATTTTAGAATCCCCGAAAAAACTATCAAAAACAAGATCAATCTTCAATGAAACTCACATTGAAAAAATAAAAGAAATAAAAAAATTAAAAGATGATGGCTTCCCGCTAAAGCTTATCAAAAAAAGAATTAATTCTATTTCAACAGAGATAAAAGAAAATTTTACTGTAGATGAAATTCTTAGCATAACTAATATTACAAATTTTTTTTATGAAGAATTGTTATCAAATAATCTAATTGATAAGCCAAAAAATTTAGAGGGGAATCTAGTTCATCCAAGTGCAATAATAAAATTGATAATTTCATTTAAAACATTGGTTGAACTTGGTGTCACTTATGAAACCTTAAAAAGACATAATGAGTATAAAAAGCTTAGTGAAGCTGAAGCTTATTTTCTTATGGAACATCTTGCAGATGCAAGAAAAAATAAGTCTAAAATAAATGAATTTGCAATAGTTGAAGCTTTTGAAAATATTAGGCAACACAGCAGAATGGTATTTTTTAATGATTAAGATATCAATTATTGGACAATCTGCTTTTGGTGAAAGCGTTGCAGAAGAAATCTTGAAAATGAACGGAACTATAATTTCTTCTATTTTTTCCTCTTCTAATCCAAAAGATCCCTTAAATCAGTTTGGTATGGAAAATGATTTACCAGTTAAAAATTTCAAAAGACTAAGAGATAATGAAGCAATTGAAAGCTTTAAGTCTTTTGATGTAGATCTCCTTGTTATGGCTTATGTCACAGATATAGTACCTATGGAAATCATCAAAAGTCCGAGATTAGGAACTATTCAATATCATCCTTCTTTATTACCTCTTCACAGAGGACCTTCTTCAATCAATTGGGCTATCATTAACGGAGATAAAAAAACAGGAATCTCAATTTTTTGGCCTGATGAAGGTTTGGATACAGGTCCAATACTTTTACAAAAAGAAGTCGAAATAGATAAATCTGACACAACAGGAAGCTTATATTTTAATAAACTATTCCCTATTGGAGTTGAATCAATTATTGAGTCTATAAAATTAGTGATTCAAAATAAAGCTCCAAAAATTGATCAAAATGAAAACTATGCTTCCTATGAATCTTGGTGTTCAGAAAAGCAAATTGATTGGAATGATTCTCCTAATAAAATTTATGACTTAATTAGAGGTTGTGACCCCCAACCTGGTTCTTGGACAATTATAAATTCGAAAAAAGTATTCTTGTATGACTGTAAGATGATAAAAAATGATAAGAAGATAAAAAAACAGGAACTATATTTTTCTGATAAACAGGTATGTATAGGAATTGATGAAAACTTATTGGATATAGGAAGAATGAAAACAGAAGGTGAAAAAAAAATAAGCTCAATCGAATGGGTAAGAAAAAATAAAATTGAAGGGAAAATTTTTGTAGGATAATTTTATGAATAATAATTATGAAAATTTAATCAATGATGTATTAAAAACTGGTAATGGTGACTATAAAGAAATAAGACTAGAAGAAAATAAATCCTCACGGATTACTTATAGCGGAAAAGTAAGAGAAAATATTTCTATAAATTCTAGATTAGGAGGATCTGTTAGAGCTATGGCAAATGGTGGTTGGGGATTTAGTAGTTTTAATGATATTTATCAAGCTCCACAAAAAATGAAAGAAACATTGACCCTCGCTAAGTACAACTCTAATGAATTATTTGAAATAGAAAAAAATAACCCTATTAGAACTAAAATATCGCCAGTTCTAAAAAAAGATCCTAGAAAAATCAAGCTGAGCGAAAAAATTAATATTCTTGATCACTATAAAGATTTGATACTTAGTCAAGAGGATATTGAAAGCTGCGATATAATATATGCCGACACAGATAGAAAGGTCGTATTTGCAGATAGCAAGGGGAATAATATTGAACAAAATTTTATACATGTTGTACTTAGAATTGCAGCATATAGTTCAGATGGAAATGAAATGTTACAATCTGGATTCTCAATTGGATCACTAGGAGATTATGGAATTATTGAAAATTTAGATTCAGAAATTTTAGATTGTGCAAAAAAAGCTAAAGACCTTATTGATGCACCAAAAGTTGAAGGAAAAGAAACTACTGTAGTTTTAGATCAAATTCTAGCTGGAGTTTTTGTTCACGAAGCATTTGGTCATCTTTCAGAAGCAGATAATGTTTATGAAAATGAAAGATTAAAAGAAATTTTAACCCTTGGTAAAAAATTTGGGAATAAAGATCTAAATATTACTGATGGAGCAAAAATACCAAATCTTAGAGGTTCTTATGAATTTGATGATGAAGGAACTCCTGCTACAAAAACTCCACTTATAAGAGAAGGTATATTGACAGGAAGACTACACTCAAATGAAACTGCTAATAAGATGTCGGAGGAAGCCACAGGGAATGCTAGGGCTATTTCATTTGCATTTCCTCCGATAGTTAGAATGAGTAACACTATCATAGAAAATGGAAAAGATAAAAAAGAAGATATTATTAAAGATACCAAAGATGGATTGTATGTGAAAAATTGGTATGGAGGAATGACAGAGCACGAGATGTTCACATTTTCATCAGCAGAAACTTATAGAATCGAAAATGGTGAAATTAAAGAAACCTTAAGACCTGTAAAGCTATCAGGGAACTTATTCACAACATTAAAAAATATAAATGGAATAGCGGATGATTTACTAATTAATCAGGGTGGAGGATGTGGTAAAGGAGGACAAATGCCGTTACCTGTTTCAAATGGATCACCACATATAAGAATTAACAAGTGCTTGGTTTCAAATGGATAATATTGAAAAAATAGAAAAATATTTGGTTAAGAATTTTGATCAACATGAAATATTCGAAGAAAGAAGTAATCAAAGAAGCATTTCATTCGAATCTAATAACTTAAAAGAAGTCTCGTCCAATCAATCTCAGGGTTTTGCAGCCAGAGCAATAAAAGATAATCAAATAACCTTCTCATCTTCATCTAATTATGATTATGAAAATTTTATTTCAAACTTTAAAGAACTTAGTAATTATCCAATACCAATAGATATAAGGTTTCCTGAACAAAAAGACTCAAAAAACACGATTATTTATGATGATGAAATATTATCTTATAAAAATGAATATCTTATAGAAACACTTAAAAAAAATATAAATAAAATCCTTTTGAGCTTTCCAAATGCATCTTGTGATGCTGGTTTTTCTTTAGCTGAATCAAATAGCAACCTAAGAAATTCATCAAAGTTAAATATAAACTCTCAAGAAAGTTTTATAAGTTTTTATATATCTTCACAAATCATAAATGGAAATGATATGTTGAATATTTATAAATACAAAAACTCTGTAAATGCTATAAACGAAAAAGATATTGATCTTATGGTTTCAGAATTATGTAAAGAATTATCAATAGCTCAAAATATTGTAGATACACCAAAAAAAGGATGTCCTGTTATTTTTACTCCACATGGACTTTATCAAACTTTACTATCACCACTATTAGTTTCTTTTAGCGGAACAAACCTTTCAAAAAACTTATCTTCTTTATGTGGTAAAGAAGGAGAAAAATTATTTGATGAAAAAATAATCTTATCTGATGATCCACATATAGACTACTCACCTGCTTCTAGAAATTATGATGATGAGGGCGTAGTCACTAAAAAAAATATTTTAATAAATAAAGGTATTTTCGATAGTGGATTATATGATTTAAAAACTGGCAGTGAATCCTCAAAAAAATCTACAGGATCTGCAGGTAGATCTGTGCACTCAAATCCTTCACCAACCACTTCAAATATTGTAATGGATGAAGGACAAATCACTATTAATAATATTATTAGCGATATTGATGAAGGAATACTTGTTGATCATCTTCTAGGCGCAGGTCAAGGAAATGAATTATCTGGAAATTTTAGTGCAAATATTTCTTTAGGTTACAAAATTGAAAAAGGGGAAATAATTGGTAGAGTAAAAAATACAATGATTTCAGGAAATGCATTTGATGCTCTTAGGGATATAGAGGAAATAAGTCTTGAAAGAGATCAGGTATATGGTTCAATGATGTTACCTTATCTACATACTAAAAATGTGGAGATATCCTCGTGATGGAAAAAATAAACTATAAAGAATTATCTTTTGATTCTTTCGATTCTACTTATAAGAATTTAATCAATCTTTCAGATGAAAAAATTTTAAATATATTAAATGAAATGAAAGATTTTGAAGATCAAAATAAGGGTTATGATTTTGAGAGCCTAATTTTATTATTTACAGATCATAAAAATAATGAAATCCGTCTTTTTTGTACAAAGTATATGGAGAAAAGTAGCGATTTTTCTCTTATAAGAAAATTAAGAAAAATCATAACTAATGAGCCAGAAAAAGAAATAAGATTTCACGCAATTAATATATTTGGTAATTGGATTAAAGAAATAAGTACAAAAAAAAATAGAATTAATGAAATTGCAAGACTTATGAGCTTTGGAGTTGATTTTATTAGAAACTCAGATGATAAGACTGAACAAAATAATATGATGAAAAGTCTTAGCCATTTATCAAACGAAGATATTGATAAAATAATTATGGAAAAATTTAGCAGTAAAGAATTAGAAGATAAGTTATCTGCAATAATTTCAATGGGCAACAATGGAAATATCAAATGGGTACCTTTGATAGAAGAATTGCTTGAGCATGATAATTATAAAATAAGATCAGAATCATGCATATCTCTGAGCCTTATAGGTAATGAAGAGAATATCGATCAGATAAAAGAATTACTAGAAGATGAAGAACTTGATACACAGAAAGCTGCTGTAAATGCAATCTCAAATATTGGAGGTTCTTATGCAAAAGAAATATTGGAAAAACTAAAATTTTCTAGCGAACCTGAAATAGTAGATCTAAGCAAAGATAAACTTTTAGACTTAAAAAAAGAAGATGAAATTGATTCACAACCTCAACCTGATGAAGATATTTTAGAAGATGAACCAATTAGTAATGATTTTGATGAGTATGATGCCGCAAATATAGAAGGATGGGGATCTTTAAATGAAGATGGAACTTCTTTCATCGCACCTGATGCAATTGATGATGATATCGATGATCCAATTAAATCTTTATCAGATTATGAGAAACCTATTGAGCAGCCAGATATAGATGACTAAGAACTTGCGATAATTGAAGCTCCTAAAATTGATGCGTCTTCTCCTAATGTAGTCATTTGTATTGGAGGATCAGATTTATAAAAAGGTATAGAGTATTTAGCAGTTTTAGCAATAATTTTATTCCAATAGAATTTACTTAATCCTTCTGCAACTGAACCTCCCAGAATAATAACTGATGGATTAAGGGTAGCTAAAATAGAAGCTAACCCTCTACCTAAATTTTCTAAAACATCATTAATTATAATCTCGGATAATTTATCTTTTTTTTGAGCAAAATCTATAACTAATTTAGAGTTGATATCTTCAATATTATTATTTTCTAAAATTTCAGTATTATGACCATTCGTAATCATATCTTTAGCAATTGAAGCAATTGCAGTGCCTGAAATATTCCCCTCCAAACATCCTGGGCAGCCTAGAGAGCAACCGTAACCTCCTGGACTTACTATAATATGCCCTACTTCACCTGCAAACCAATTTTCTCCCTGGATCATATTTCCATTTGAAATCATTCCAGCTCCAACTCCAGTAGAAATTGTAAGATAGATCAAATTTTTAGAACCTTTATTTTTACCAAAATTAATTTCTGCAAGAGCTGCTAGTGTAGCATCATGACCTACCTTTGATTCAATGCCAGTATGCTTTCTAATTATAGGTATCAATGATTTCTTATTCCATTCTGAAAGATTTGGAGGATTTAAGTATTCTCCAGTCAATTGGTTAATTGGCCCTGCAGATGAAAATCCCATTCCTTTAATAGCTTTATTTTTAGATACCTCTAGAGCTAATTGTGAGATTTTTTCTCCTGCAATTTCAATTCCCAAAGAAGGTTTGTTATCAATTTTTTTTCTAACAAGCAAATTCCCAGAAGAATCTACTAACGCAACCCTAATATTAGAGCCTCCTATATCAGCACCGATAACTAAATCTGAATTTGAATCAATCTCTACATTCATAGAGATCATTATACTATCAATTAATTTAATAATTCAGAAATATCTAAATCTTCAATTTCTTCTTTTGAAATATCACATTCATTTGCTGAATTTATAACACTATCAGACAAGGTTCCTGTGTACAAAAATTCCAAAACATCGCTTAGCTCCAATTTCTCTGACAAACATATGAATCGGTCATCACCTAGAACTTGATCTTGTAGTTCTTCAGGAATTTCTAAATCGTCATTTGAACTCGGTATTTCTATTTCAAAATAACTTAACAATTCTTCAGAATTTATACTACAAGATTCAACATCTTGAATTATTTGAGGTATTTCTAACAAGAAATTTTCTCCTATACCTGAAAAATTAGAAGCTAATTTATCGGATAAACATTTAGAAGAATTAATATCTAAACCAGCTGTTGATAATTCTGATGGTAATTCTGAACATTCAACTAAATATGGCAACAAAGATAAAATTTGAATTGGGAATGCACCTGAATTTATATAAATAGAATCTAAAGAATTCATTATTGTTTCATTATCAGTTTTTGTTGCTATGCACTCTAATGAATCTAAGTTATCTGGCAAAACTCTTAGGATAGGTTCACTTTCAATAAAACTCTGAAAATTTAAAGAGAAATTTTGTCTAGAAGCAGAACTTAAACAAAATAATGAAGAGATTGAATAAGTAAAAACTGGTTTACCAAACTTGTACCCAAGATAATCAAAATTTTCAGATGACATCTTATCCTTAATACATTGTTTTTCTGTCTCATCTAACTGGATATTATTAGAAATAAGAAGACCTTGAATTATTCTAAAATTTGTAAGTTCAGATAAACACCCTGACATTTGATCATTTGGAAGAGAATCTGATGAAACAAAGTTTACCATTTCATCTTTATTTTGAAATTTAGACATCAAACAATCTTTTTCGGATTGAGTTAATTCATTAAAAAACAAACTGAAATTGACTAACGGATTTATAGTTAGAGGAGATGTGTTATCTACCTCATTCACAATCGAATTTTGTCCACAGGCAACAAAAGCCAAAGAGGTGAATATTAAGAATAAAAAAAATTTCTTCATATTTATATTTTATCAATTTTATATTCTTTCAAAATAGAATATTATTTGAAAACAATGTAAATTAATATCAACTTTAAGAAATAGAGTAAATTTATCGATATTAAAGCTTCAATAAATAGAAAAATTATGGTGAAAAATGAACAGACTACCAAATAAAGTTGCCTTAATATCAGGTGGTGCAAGAGGAATAGGTGAATATGCAGCTCGATTATTCGTAAAAGAAGGAGCTTCTGTGATTATTGGAGACAAAGATTTATCTAAATGTGAAAAAACTATAAAAGAATTACAAAAAGAGGGTTATGATTGTTCAGCAGTACCATTAGATGTTACAAAAGAATCTGATTGGGTTGATGCTATTTCTTATATAGAATCTAAATATAATAAACTTGATATACTCGTCAATAATGCTGGAATCTATAGTACTATTCCAATCGAAGAAACCCCTTTAGATGATTTTAATAGTGTAATCTCAGTAAATCTGACAGGATTATTTCTAGGTACAAAGCATTCTATACCTGCATTAAGAAAAGCTGGTGGAGGCTCTATTGTAAATATGTCATCAACTGCAGGATTAGTTGGTAATTCGGGTAGCGGAGCTTATGGTGCATCAAAAGGAGGAGTAAGATCGTTTACAAAATATACAGCTGTACAGCATGCTGTGGAGAATATTCGAGCAAATTCAATACATCCAGGGCCAATTGAAACAGATATGCTAGCTGATAAATTTTCTGATTTAGAAAGTAGATCTGCATCAGAATCAAAAATACCTATGGGAAGGATAGGGACTGCTAAGGAAGTAGCTATGGCGATCCTTTTTCTTGCATCTGACGAATCTAGTTATATAACTGGAGCTGAATTAACAATAGATGGAGGACTTACAGCTAGATAAGATATTTTTGATTACCATTGGAAGAAAAATCATTAATATTAATTTGTCCCTCAACATAACCCGATTCTATAAAAGAATAAGCTAATGACAATGAAGAAATACCTTCAATGATGCCTACCTCTGGATTTGAATCATTCCTTAAAGAATTAATAAAATCTAAATATTCTAAAGCTATTAACTTTTTGTCATAAACTTCAAAAGAAATATCAAAACCTGAGTAATCAAAATTACCAAAGACTTGTTGAGTTGTTGAATCTAACTCAAAGTTAGGAAAAAGATCAAATAATTTTTCACCTTCATAGTTTTTTTCATTTATCTTTACTGAAATAGGTTTGCCTGATCTTGAGTTAGATCTTTTTAGACTCATTTTTGAACCATGAATCCAAGATTCATTAAATTTTAAGTTTGGTATTGCATCAGATATTAAAACAGATCCTAATGCCCCTGATTCAAAAACAATAGAACAGATTACAGTGTCTACTGCATCCTGATTAATAGAAATACTTGATTCATAGTCTTCAATTCTATGTCCATAAAATTTTTTAAGATTATGATTACTCTCTTCCATTGTTATAAGTTTTCTTTGAGGAAGTAAAATTTTTGATTGTCCATTCACAAACTTTACTGGACCTAAAAAATACAATAAAAGGTCTGCGTTATGAATCCCTGCATCCAATACAATTCCTCCTCCCTTGTTTTTTTTTGCTCTCCAACCTGTACCATGCATTACTTTACCTTTAGAATAAGAAGACTCAAAATCATATGCATATAATACTTCTCCAAATTTTTCAGAGTCTATTACAAATTTAGTAAATCTATTTATCGGATCTCTTCTAAAATTTTCAAAAACAGCAAATTTTTTACCTGATTTATTTTGAACATCAATTAATTCATTAGCAAGTTTTATTGATAAAGCTACAGGTTTTTCACACATAACATGTAAATTCTGCTTCATAGCCCATGAGGAAATTTTATGATGAGTATCATTTGTAGTAGCTATATCTACTGAATCTAATGAAAGGTTAGATGTAACTAATTCATCATAATTTTTAAATATTTCTAATCTCTTACCAGTATGTTCATAGTATTTATCAGATAAGAAAGAAGATGATTTTTCATTAAAATCAACCAAAGCTACTAGATCAAGATTTTTATCGTACTTTAGGTATTCAATGTAACCCAACAAATGTCTATAGCCCATTCCTCCACATCCTATTAATGCAAATTTAGTTCTCATGATTAATTAAACTTTCAACTCGTTAGCTATAATGAGTTCAGTGAAGATAATTGTTATCCTTACAAAACTTTATTATTGAGGAATATACATGAATAAAATTCTAATAACAGGGGGATCAGGGTTAATAGGAAGTGTTTTAAATAATCATCTAAAAGAAAAATATAAATTAGTTAATCTAGATATAAAAAAACCTATAAGTCATTCACAAGATACTATCATTGGAAATATGAATATTTTGGAAGATGTTAAAATCGCTTCTGAATCAGCAGACACAATTATTCATTTAGGTGCGGTAATTAATGTTGATTCAGATTGGGAACTAGTTCTCAAAAATAATATTGAATCAACTAGAAATGTTTATGAAGCAGCAAAAATAAATAATGTAAAAAAAGTTATTTTTGCAAGTTCAAATCATGCAGTAGGTTTATTTGAAAATGACAGCCCTTATAAAGAAATAGTAGAAGGGAAATATGAAGGTCTAGATCCAAAAAATATAAAAAAAGTAGATAAAAATGTCCCTATTAGACCAGATTCATATTATGGTGTATCAAAATCATATGGAGAAGCTATAGGTAGATACTATTATGAAACTTTCAACATAAAATCTGTAAATTTAAGAATAGGAACTGTCTTAAATTCTGATGATCCTTCAACTTCTATTAGGCATTTTGCCACATGGCTATCACATAGAGATATTTCTCAATTGGTAGAAAAAAGTATAATTCACAATGTAGAGTTTGAAATATTTTATGGTGTTTCAAATAATAAATGGAGATTTTGGGATATAGAAGATTCACAAAAAAAGATATCATACATGCCCGTAGATAATGCGGAAGAATATAGAAAGTAGGAGAAATCAATGAGCATAAAAATAGATTTAAAAGGGAAAAAAGGAATAATATTTGGTCTCGCAAATCAAAGATCCATAGCTTGGGCTATATCAGAAAAACTTTTTGAAGCAGGCGCAGAATTAGCATTTACTTATCTTGATGAAAGATTATTAAAAAATATTGATAAACTTTTAGAGCCTTATGATTCTTTGTTATTGAAATGTGATGCAAATAATGAAAATGAAGTTAAAGAAGTTATGAAAAAATTTAATGAGAAATATGGAGAAATAGATTTCATTGTTCACTCTATCGCATTCGCTAACCGTGAAGATCTTGGTGGAGATTTTTCTGATCTTTCTAAAGATGGGTTTACACTAGCACTTGAAACAAGTTCTTATTCTTTAGTAACAATTGCTAGAGAAGCTTCAAAATATTTCTCTAAAGATGGTGCATCTGTAATTTCTATGACTTTCGATGCATCAACAAAAGTTTATCCAGGTTATAACGTAATGGGTACAGCTAAGGCAGCTTTGGAAAATATTAATAGACAACTATCAGCACAATTTGGTCCAAATAAAACTAGATTTAATTCAATATCTGCCGGCCCTTTACCTTCTTTATCAGCAAGGAGCATACCTGGTTTTACTGAAATGAGAAAAGCTCATGAAGAAAGATCGCCTATCAAGAGACCAATTACTCATGAAGAGGTAGCAAATACAGCATTATTTTTGATAAGTGACATGTCTTCTGGAATAACTGGAAGTATAATTCCTGTTGATGGAGGATATGGAATTATTGCCCTCTAATAGTAAAAAGCCTAATATTTTTTATGGATGGTGGATTGTTCTAAGTGCAGGAATTGTTCAATGGTATTCATCTGCTGTATTTTGGAGAGGATTCCCACCTTTTTTTGATGCAATATTGAGTACCTTTGGTTGGAGTAGCGCTGCTACTGGAGCAGCTTTATCTATTCAAAGATCAGAAAGTGGTTTAATTTCTCCTTTTGTGGGGACAGTAATAAAAAAATTTGGGCCTAAAAGAGTAATGGCCTTTGGTATTTTACTTACAGGTGGTTCATTTATCTGGATGAGTAGAATGCAAAGCCTTTGGGAATTTTATTGTGCAATAACTATTTTAACCTTGGGGATGTCATTTGGTACTTTCATAATATTTGTAGCAGTAGTAGGTAATTGGTTTAATAAAAATAGAGGAAAAGCAATATCAATACTAATGTCTGGTGCAGGTTTAGGGGGAATAACTGTACCCTTAATAGTTCTAGGTATTGATGAGTTTGGATGGAGATCAATGCTTTTCGCAGTGGGAATAGGATTTTGGGTATTAGGCTTTCCTACTTCTTTAGTTCTAAGAGGAGATCCCGAAAATTATGGGCAACATCCTGATGGAATTAAACCTGAACCTAATAATAATGATGATATCGTAGATGCACGAGAAAAAGGTGTGTCTGTATCTCATGCACTAAAAACTGGAAACTTTTGGAAATTAGCCCTAGCAACAGGATTAAGTCA
The DNA here is from genome assembly GCA_008373205.1 of SAR202 cluster bacterium. Classification (GTDB taxonomy): domain Bacteria; phylum Chloroflexota; class Dehalococcoidia; order Lucifugimonadales; family Lucifugimonadaceae; genus TMED-70. Next base: position 3,080 of record RQOS01000040.1, on the reverse strand, counting down.
GGCTGTATTTACCAGTAATTTATTTCACCTAACCTCATTTAAGGAATTTGGCCTAACTACAACAATTGCTGCAACAATTATTGGATTATCGTGGTGGGGAGATATCGCAGGCAGAATAACTGTTGGATTTATAACTGATAAATTTGATCGGAAAATATTACTTACAATATCATTTACTTTATTAACTTTAGGAATAAGTGGCGTTGCAATAATGGGAATGGATGGAACAATTGACTTTCTTCCTCAGAGTTTAGGTATCGTAATGTTCATATTATTTTTTGGCTTAGGCTTTGGATCATCAGTACCTCTTAGATTAACTTTGGCAGCAGATTATTTTGGAAGAAAAAATTATGGATCAATGATAGGCATTTTAAACACAGTTGGCGCGGTTTTTGGAACTTTATCACCACTTTTAGTCGGATTGACTAAAGATATTACCGGAGAATATATTTATGCTTACTATATTTTATCTATTGGAATGATACTTGCTATACCATTGGTCTTATCGTTGAAAAAAAATATTAATTCTTAGAAAAAAGCCGTAAAAAATAATGAATAATTTTCATTAGAGATCTATTCTCTATTTAACTTAAATTTTTTATCCAAAAATAAAGCTTTGAATTCATTTGTTCATTTACATAATCACTCAGAATATAGTCTATTAGATGGTATGAGTAACCTAAGTAAAATGGTTACTAAAGTTAAAGAAAATTCTCAAAGTGCTATTGCAATAACTGACCATGGAAACATGTATGGAGCTGTAGAGTTTTATAAGTTAGCTAAACAAAATGATATCAATCCTATTATAGGATTAGAGGCATATGTTGCAAAAGAAGACAGTTTAAAAAAGACTGCGGATGAAAAGAGTCCATATCACCTAACTCTCCTTTCACAAAATCATACTGGATATCAAAATCTCATGAAGTTAGTTACTCACTCTAACCTTAATGGGTTTTATTATAAGCCTAGGATTGATAAAAAAATTTTAGAAGAAAATTCACAAGGAATAATAGCTCTATCAGGATGCCCTTCTTCTGAATTATCAAGATCAATAATAATTGATGATCAGAAAAAAACTAAAGAAACCTATGGATGGTTTAAAGAAGTTTTTAAGGATAATTTCTATCTTGAAATAATGGAACATGTAGGAGTGCCTCATCAAAAAAAAATAAATGAGGAATTACTTAGAATCCATAAAGCAAATAATATTCCTTATGTAATTACAAATGATAACCATTATGTAAATCAGGAAGATCATTCAGCTCATGAATTACTAATGTGCCTTCAAACAAATTCAAATATTAATGATCCTCACAGATTCAAATTTGATGACGATAATTATCATATTAAATCCACTGAAGAAATGTATGAACAATGGGGAGAATTAACAGAAGGTTTAAGAAACACTTTAGTAATTGCTGAAAAATGTAATATAGAACTAGATTTTTCAAAAAGCTTATTGCCTAAATATGAATGTCCAGATGGCAAATCTTCGATGGAATACCTAAGAGAACTTACATATAAAGGGTTTAGTAAAAAATTTGAATCAAATGACAGTAAATTAATTGAAAGATTAGAGTATGAGTTAGAGGTTATTGAAAAAACAAAATTTCCAGATTATTTTTTAGTATGTTGGGATATTTTTAATTTCGTTAATTCAAAAAAGATTTTATCAGCTGTAAGGGGTTCTGCCGCAGCAAGTTTAGTTTTATATTGCCTGGAAGTAACTAGAATAAATCCTATGGAACATAATCTTGTTTTTGAAAGATTTCTAAATCTTGAAAGAAGAGAAATGCCAGATATTGATATGGATTTTGAAGATGATAAAAGAAATGAAGTTATGAAGTACTGTGTAGATAGATACGGTAAAGACCACATAGCTCAAATTATCACATTTGGAACTATGGGAGCGAAAGCTGCTGTAAGGGATGTTACAAGAGTTCTAGATTTACCTATTTCAGTAGGGGATAAATTAGCTGGAATAATACCAACGAGGGTTGGTACAAAAATAAAAGATGCTCAAGAAATAGAAGAATTTAAGTCTCTTCAAAGAGATAATGATTATAAAAAAGTTGTTGATTTTGCAACAAAATTAGAAGGCACAATAAGACATGCTTCTACTCACGCAGCTGGAGTAATAATTTCTCAAGATAATTTAACTGACGATGTACCTCTTCAAAGATCTACTTCAGATGACGAAAATGCACCTCCTACGACTCAATATGCAATGGGTGCTATTGCTGATGTTGGGTTACTTAAAATGGACTTTCTTGGTCTAACAAATCTTACTATTATTGGTAAAACCATAGAACTAATTGAAGAAATGAATAATATAAATTTTGATATTTATAGCATTTCTAAAGAAGATAAAAATACATTTGATTTACTTTCAGAAGGCGATACATTTGGAGTTTTTCAATTAGAATCAGCAGGAATGAGGAAATATATTAAAGATCTAAAACCCTCTAATGTTTCCGACATAGCAGCTATGATAGCTCTATATAGACCTGGTCCAATGGAGCATATTGATAGATTTATAAGATCAAAGTATGGGAAAGAAAAAATCAAATATCCTCACGAAGCCCTAAAGGAAATTCTTTCAGAAACTTATGGAATTATAGTTTATCAAGACCAAGTATTAAAAATTGCTCAAGCATTTGGAGGATATACCCTTGGAGAGGCAGACATACTTAGAAAAGCTATGGGGAAAAAAATCAAAGAAGTGATGCAAGCTCAAAAAGATACTTTCATTAAAGGTTCGTTAGAAAAAGGATTTGATAACGACATTGCTAATGAAATTTTTGAATTAATCGAACCTTTTGCTGGATATGCTTTCAATAAAGCTCATAGTGTTTCTTACGCTATGATTGCGTATTGGACAGCTTATTTTAAAGCAAATTATAAAGTTGAATATTTCACATCTTTACTTAATTCTTATATTAATAATTTTGACAAAATATCAGATTGTATTACTGAGATAAGAAAAACTAATATTGAAGTAAAAAATCCTCATATAAACTATTCAAAATCAAAATTTTCAATAGAAAAAAATGATAATGAAAGATCAATAAGATTTGGTT
>RQOS01000039.1 GCA_008373205.1 SAR202 cluster bacterium | reverse complement strand
ATAAAAATAAATTTCCTAAAATTTAAAATGGTGCTATAATTTTTTCAATATGAAAAATATGAATGAAAAGAATATATGTTGTTGCATGAGAAACGAGAGGTTTCTCTAGTAACTTTTAATTTTTATGTACTTATTGGAAAACCCCTCAATTTAGAGGGGTTTTTTATTTTTTAGAATAGGATAAACAAATGAATGAAAATCTAACTAACTTTTTCAGCTTCCCAGAATTAATTAATGAAGTGTCTGCAAGACTTGTTGCAATTGGTGTACTAGCACTTTCCTCAGTAGTTTTATACTTATTAATAGATAACAATAATTATGTTTTAATTTTTTTATCAATTCTTATTTATGGATTCTTAGCAAGAGTTTCTTCTGGACCAAAAATTAGTCCGTTGGCACTTTTTGTTACTAAATTATTAGTTCCAAGATTAAATTTCAAAGAAAAATTAGTACCAGGACCACCTAAAAGATTTGCCCAAGGGATTGGTTTAATTTTTTCATTATCTACAGCAATAACATTTCTTATAAATCTTAATTCAATATCAATAATATTAATATCAACACTGATATTATTTGCTGCATTAGAAGCTTTCATAGGATTTTGTGCAGGCTGTAAGGTATTTAAGTTATTGATGAATATAGGATTAATTCCAAATGATGTATGTGAAAAATGTTCTAATTATCAATTTTAAATACAATTTTATAGGTAAAAATTAGCTCCAAGTTCGATCATGTGAATCTAATTCATCCCAATCTGAAGTATCCTCAAAATAGCCTTTAGGATAAATTGAAAATTTATTATTAGTTCCATGAACACCATAAGATGATTGCGCTAAATGTTCTTTCATAGCTTCTTCATTTATATCAATTCCTAAACCTGGCGCATTTGTTACATTAATATAACCATCTTTGATAATTGGGCCTTCTTGACCAACTAAATTCACAAGATCATTCCACCATGGATTATCTACAGAGTGCATCTCTAGAGCTATAAAGTTATCGATCGAAGCTGCACAATGAACATTCGCCATAGCCACAATTGGAGAACCTGCTTGATGTAAGGCAATGGGAATACCTGCATCTCTACAGTAATCAGCAATTCTTTTGGTTTCTAGTATTCCTCCAGATGTTGCTAGATCTGGATGAGCAACTGAAATTGCTCTTGATTCTACAAGAGGTTCAAAACCTTCCTTACAATATATATCTTCTCCAGTACAAACTGGTGTATCTACTCTGTTTTTTAACATTTTCCATTGATCAACTAATTGCCAAGGAATCATATCTTCATACCAAGCAAGTGAATATTTATCTAATGACTTACCTATTCTAATAGCATTCTCAACACCCATATGTCCAAAATGATCAGAAGCTAATGGAATCTCATATCCTATAATATCTCTGACGGTTTGAACATATTCTTCCATCTTTGAAATCCCATAGTCTGTAACTTGAATCCCGGTAAATGGATGCATTATATTATTTGCTTCACCTGTTTCTGATACATCAATAAAATTCTTATTTACTACTCCATTCGTATGCTCTGCAGCTATCCATAAACCTATATCCATTTTTAGAAACTCAAAACCACTTTTCACTCTTTCTAATAAAGCTTTTCCCATCTCTTCTGGGTCTTTCTTAACAGGTGTGTCAGCATAGACTTTAATTTTGTCTCTATATTTACCTCCAGCAAGCATATAAGCCGGAACACCAAAAGCTTTTCCTGCAAGATCACAAAGAGCCATTTCAACACCACATACCCCTCCTCCTAATCTACCATGTCCTCCAAATTGCTTTATTTTTTGAAAAATTTTATCTATATCACAGGGATTTTCTCCCAAAATTCTACTCTTAAGATTTAAAGCATACTTAGCAGATGCTCCGTCTCTTACTTCTCCCAATCCATAGATATCTTGATTTGTATAAATTTTGATTATTGGCCATCTCCATCCACCATCTCCAACTACAGTTATTCTCATATCTGTAATTTTAAGGTCAGAAGGATTTGAAAGTTTACTTATATCTTTAGTCATAATTTATTCTCTTTCTTTTTTCCAATTTTCAAAATCTTTTATCATATCATCTGAATATTCTCTATCTACTTCGCCTGGTGTATATATACCTTCCATAATTCTTTGTTGCCCAAACTCATCCTTGAGTCTTACATCTTCAGAAGATATAACTACTTCTTCTGCAAGGTGAGGAGGTATAAAAATAACTCCCGATCTTGTTCTGCAAGGTGAGGAGGTATAAAAATAACTCCCGATCTTGTTCCAAGTACAACATCACCGGGTATACAAGTAGCTTCACCTATGCGAGTAACTCCGTTTATTTCAGGCATTGAAACATTATTTATTGCACTTGGATCTACTCCTCTTATGAATGCATTAAAATCATCCATTTCGTAAATTCTTTGAGTATCTCTTATACCTCCGTCAACTATCATTCCTGTTCCTGTTTTTGATCTTATTGCTGTTGTAAGATTATCTCCAGCAAAAGTACCATCAAATATTTTACCGAATAAATCTACTACAATTAAATCATTTTTTTCTAACTCGTCAATTACCCAAGAATTTTGTCCTCCAATTCTTTTATCAGATTTTCCTTGGGATTCTATGGCATCATTTAAGTCAGGTCTTTGAGGAACCCATCTACATGTAACAGCTCTTCCTACTATAACTCTTTCAGGATGAAGGTTATTCCAATTTCCTGCAAATTGAAAGTGGTAGCCATTTTTTCTGCATGTTCCCCATGCTTCTTCTGTTGTAACTAATTTCATCCTATTTAAAATATCAATTTTTTCTACATGTTCCCCATGCTTCTTCTGTTGTAACTAACTTCATCCTATTTAAGATATCGTCAGAAACTAGAGGTCTTGAATTTGTATCCCTCTCACCCGTCCATGATTTAGTTATTGATTTTATAATTTCAGGATTAGTTAATTTCATTTAGTTAGCTCCTTTTAGTATTAATTTTATTAATTAAATAGAGGGTTTGACGACCCAAATGCATCAATTATTGCACCTGTAACCGAAGATGATTGATCACTAACTAAAAATCTACAGACTTCTGCTATTTCATAAGGATCTATCATATTTTTATTCTTTATGGAGTCCTCACCAAAGGCTTCTATATATCCTTCTGTTAGAACTTGACCAGGACAAACGCAATTTACGTCTATTCCTTTATCTTTAACTTCAGCAGCTAAAGATTCAGTAAAACTAATAAGACCAGCTTTAGTGATTCTA
>RQOS01000038.1 GCA_008373205.1 SAR202 cluster bacterium | reverse complement strand
TGAAGAAGCACCAGCTGCTGAAGAAAAAGTTGAAGAAGCACCAGCTGCTGAAGAAAAAGTTGAAGAAGCACCAGCTGCTGAAGAAAAAGTTGAAGAAGCACCAGCTGCTGAAGAAAAAGTTGAAGAAGCACCAGCTGCTGAAGAAAAAGTTGAAGAAGCACCAGCTGCTGAAGAAAAAGTTGATGAAGCTTCTGTAGAAGAAAATACTACAGAGGAAAAATAAAATAAAAGGAGAAAATTATGGCATTATCTAAAGAAGAATTGATTGAAGAAATCAAACAAATGTCTGTTATAGACCTTTCTGAAGTTGTAAAAGCTTTAGAAGAAGAATTTGGAGTTAGCGCAGCAGCTCCAGTTGCAGTAGCAGCCGCCTCACCAGCTGGTGGAGATGCAGGACAAGCAGCTGAAGGTGGAGAAGCTCAATCTGAATTTACAGTAACATTGAAGGATGTTGGAGCTAACAAAATTGCAGTAATTAAGGCTGTAAGAGAAGTAACTTCATTAGGTTTAAAAGAAGCTAAAGAACTTGTTGAATCAGCTCCTAAGCCAATTAGAGAAGATGTTTCCAAAGAAGAGTCTGAAGAAATTAAGACCAAGGTTGAAGCATCTGGAGCTTCTGTAGAAATATCCTAATAATAGAGTAGGATAACTAAAACAGACTGTTGGATTGACCTCCATCAACATTAAGGCATGTTCCTAGTATCATCCTAGCATTATTTGATGCTAGGAATGTTACAGTGTCCCCAACAGCTTCAGGATATCCAAATTCACCCATAGGTAAATTATTTTTTACAAATTCATCTACAACTTCTTTAGAATTATTTGTAACAAATTTTTCCCAACTGCCTTTTTCATGCTTTATTGATCCTGGTGCTATGCAGTTTGCAGTAACTCCTGTTTTTGCTAGGTCTATTGCAGTATGCTTTGTTGCTGCAATCAAAGCTGCTTTTGCTGCCATATAAGGTGCTGAACCACCAAATTCTCTTCCATAAATTGAAGCAATATTAATTACTCTACCCCAACCGTTTTCTATCATTTTAGAAATAAATAGTTTAGTTAAATTAATTGCAGCCCAAGTATTTATATCCATAACTTTTTGAAAATCTTTTACAGATGAATCAACTAGAGATTTAGTACCCAAGCTACCTCCAACATTATTTACTAAGATATCTATTTGTTTGAATGATTCTAATGATTTTTTGTATAAATTTTCTATAGAATCTTCATTTGCAAGATCTAGCTTAGTAGCATGGACCTTAACATCATATTTTTCTATAATTGATTTGGCTTTAGATAAATCTTCTTCTGATCTTGCACATATTATTATATTTACGCCTTCTTTTGCCAAAGATATGGCAGAAGCCAATCCTAAGCCTCTAGAACCGCCAGTTACAAGAGCATTTTTATCTTTTAATCCTAAATCCATAAGAATTATTTTTTTTCTGCTTTTTTCTTTTTGCTATCAAAATCAGATTTAGAACCATACCATGATGAAAACTCTACAGAGTTTTTAAAATCTTTTGTCTCACCACAGCTTTTGCAAGTCCCTGTGGATACAGGTCCATTAGGAGGGTCAATTATCCAGTGACAATTTTTACCTTCTTTGGCTCCTGCACAGGTTTCAACTATTTCAGAATCAGTTTCTTTAGGAGTATTTTTCTTAGATTTTTTTTGAACCATAGGGATTGAAATGTTATTTACTTATATTTTAACATTTTTTGATAATTAAATCTTTTAGTTTAGATGGTCAGTATAATTTATTCTATTCAATATAGGAACTCGGTCTTTCTTAGGAAAGTTTAGTTCAGTTATTGAGCAATTTTCAAATTGAAAATTTAATAAGCTTTTTTTTGGAAGGCCCATTATCAATGGTATAAGGACTCTCATAAAACCACCATGAGAAACTATTAGAGTTACACTTGATTCGTTATAATCTATTCTTTCAAGAAATTTTTTCCCTCTATCATACATATCTGTATAACTTTCTCCATTAGGAGCTTTAAAGTTTTCACTTGCAGTTAGATATTCCTCCACTTGCTTTGGGAATTTTTTACCTATCTCTTCAAAATGGTGATTTTCCCAATCTCCAAATGACATCTCTCTGATAAGTTCTGTTGTAGAAAAGTTTTTAGTGATAAAACTTGCTGTTTTTTTTGTTCTACTTAAATCGCTAACCCATGCTTCATCAATAGAAAAATTGTCATTAATATATTTTCCTGTTTTTTTTGCCTGAGATATTCCTAATTCATTTAATTCAGAGTCAATTTGTCCTTGTGTTATACCATCAACATTTGCGTTCGTTTGTCCATGTCTAACAATAATAATTTTTTTCATAATGAAGTATATATATGGCAATAATATAGTTAATATTCTACTACTAATCAAAGAACTTATTATTAATATATTCGTAAGTAATGCTAATATTCACAATATGTTAACATTACTCTAGTAAAATATTCTTAAAAAAAGCGGAATTGTAAACTATGTCAGAAATTGTTATATCAACCTCAAATTTATGTAAAACTTACGTTAGTGCTGCACTTGATCCTGTACACGCTCTCAAAAGCGTAGAAATTGCAATTGAAGAAGGTGAAATTGTAGGAATTATGGGTCCAAGTGGTTGTGGGAAGACAACATTACTAAATTGCTTGTCCGGTTTAGACACAATAGATGACGGTGATATCTTAATTCAAGGTAAATCATTAAGTGATCTAAATGATGATCAACTCAGTGAGTTCCGTGCAAAAAAAATGGGTTTTGTATTTCAAACTTATAATCTTCTCCCCGTTCTAAATGCTGTAGAGAATGTAGAATTACCTCTCCTAGTCTCTGGTATGTCAGCTAAAGCTGCAAGAAATAAAGCTATAGAAAAATTAGATGAAGTTGATTTAGTTAAACAAATTCACCAATTACCAGGTGAACTTTCAGGTGGACAAAGACAAAGAGTTACTATCGCAAGGGCTTTGGTCAATGATCCTGCTATTGTTTGGGCAGATGAACCAACTGGAAATCTAGATAGTGAAAATGAAATTGAAATTATGAATCTACTTACTCAAATGAATAAGGAAAACAATCAGACATTTGTTATTGTTACCCACTCAGATTATGTTGGCGGAAGGGCTAACAGAATAATAAATATGAAAGATGGAGAAGTAGTATAGCTCATCATGGATAAGATTTTTGGAATACCAGCAACAAACTTAGCATTAGTTATGTCATCACTATTACTAATAATTATTCTTATTGTTTCAGTAGCTGGTATACGAAGAAGAATTCTTGTAAGAATGGGAACAAGAAATATTCCTAGAAGAAAAGGCCAGAGTATATTAATTATTATTGGTTTGATGCTTAGTTCAACAATTGTTGCAACTTCTTTAGGAATTGGAGATACAGTTAGGTATTCAATTAGATCTGTTGTTCTTGACAGTTTAGGTACAGTTGACGAAAGAATTAGTGGTCCTGGGAAGCAACTTTTTGGAGATGAATATTTCGATTATTCAGAATTTTTATTCGTAAAAGAAATCACTCAAGATTTTGATAAGATAGATGATCTTCAACCTTACATTGAAACTAAACTTCCTGTATCCAATGATAGGTCTGGTTTAGCTGAAAGTAATATGAATATCAGAGGTCTAGAATTAACAAACTCTAAAGAAAAATTATTAAATATAGAAAATGAAATTGTGTCAGTTGACGATCTTGATTCTAAAACTGTTTATGTTAATTCTGAAGCTAGTAAAGATATAAATATTAAAGCTGGAGATAAGGTAAGTATCTATACTTCTACCGGACCATCAGAATTCATAGTATCAGATATCCTAAAATCTCAAGGTGTAGCAGGAGGTGAAACTTTTCCAACTGTAATTTTTGATTTGGAAACCCTTCAAAAACTTCTTGGAAAAGAAAACCAAATTACTAATATTTTTGTTTCTAATGTTGGGAATGGGGATAATTCTATAGATTTATCTGATGAAGTAACAAAATTTTTAAGATCTGAACTAACAAATCAAGATGTAGCATCAGAGATATTCAATACACTGCAGAGCAATGGTATTCCAAATCTAATATCAGAAGAAGCTAAAGAAATACAACAAACTGATAATGAAACATACGAAGACCTAATTCAATTATCAACTAATCTGGAAAATGATGAATTCAATATTGATTTTATTACTGGCATATCAAGCTATACTACACAGCTATTGATTTTAGGTATTTTAGAAAAATCAGGTTTACAAAAAGAAGCAGCAAGCATATTAAAGTTATCTTCAGGTTTAACTAGATTAAGAGTAGAGGAGACAAAGAGTGATGGTGTCAGATTAGCTGAGAATGTTTCATCTGGGATAACCAGTATATTTACAATCTTTGGTTCTTTTTCAATAATGGTTGGAATGTTACTTATATTTCTTGTTTTTGTTCTACTTGCAGCAGCTAGATCTACAGAACTAGGTATGGCAAGAGCAGTAGGTTTAAAAAGAAGAGATCTTATTCAGTTATTTACTTATGAGGGAACTGTTTATTCATTTTTAGCAGCTATGGTTGGAACACTTATAGGTATTGGGCTTAGTTTTGCATTGGTAATTGTTCTTCAAGACATTATAGGAGAGGATGTTTTTTCTATTAGTCCTAGTTATTCAATAACTTCATTGCTTATTGCCTTCTCAAGTGGTTTGATATTAACTTTTATAACTGTAGTTTTTTCTGCATATAGGGCATCAAATCTAAATATAGTTGTTGCCATTAGAGGGCTAAAAGATGAATTTGTAAAAAAACCTCCAGAATCTAGAAGAAATAGAATGATTAATGTTTTATGGAACATCATTTATCCTATTAAAACCTTGATTGCAATTGTTACTAAATCAGGAAAATTACGCAACATAGTAAATCTAATATTCTTTCCAATTTCTTGGCCATTTAGTTTAATTAAATCCCTATTCATACTTTTCGGAAAACAATCATATATTTTGTTAGCAGTATTTTCACTTATGTTGATTATTCTTGGAATTCAAACAGAAACATTAGCGAATTTTAGCCTTGGATTAATTGGAGGTGCACTTGCTGTTGGTTTATTCATAAGATTTATTGCCTCAAAATTTATAAATGACCCAGAAACGGTAGGGCAAATAGGTGGAACTTTTGAAGGAGGCTTGGTCTTATTATGTAGTTCTTTACCAGGAGATGTACTAGAACCAATTACTGGTGAGCTAACACAGCCTGGGCCTTGGTTTTGGCCTCTAGGTGGAGGTATTTCTACGGCCGCAGCAGTTTGGTTATTGATGTCAAATACGAAAATTTTAATTTTTATATTAAATATAATTTTATCTAGATTTTCTGGTTTGAAAGCCGTTACTAAAACTGCTATTAGTTATCCTATGGCATCTAAATTTAGAACTGGTCTGACAGTTGCTATGTTTGCTCTCATAATTTTTACACTAATGATTTTTTCTATTCTAAATGGATTAAATGATGTATCACTGGATCAACCAGACAGAGTTACTGGTGGATATGACATAAAAGCTACAATAAGTACTGACTTACCAATTTCAGGTAATATAGAAGACTCTCTAAATATGTCAGAAATATCCTCCGTTGCAGGAACTTCTTCAATAAGAGTTGATGTCAAAGAATTAAGTGGAGAAAATAATTCCTATAAAGGCTCAAGGCTAATATCCTTAGATGATAGCTTCCTAAAGTCAACTAAGTGGAGAATGGCACATATAGATGAAAGTTATGGTTCCACAGATAGAGAAATTTGGGAAGCATTAATGTCCGATCCTAATTTGGTAGTAGCAAGTGGATCAATTATAGCTTCTGGAGATCCTTTTGGTCCACCAGATAGAAGCTTCAAGACTTCATTTATCGAAAGAGAAGATCCTAGAGAAATAGAATCATTCAGTGTACAGATGAAGAAAACAAGAAGTTCTGAAGATCCTACGGAATTAATAGTAATTGGAGTTGTTGAAAGACTAGCTGCAGAAATTGATGGTTTTGGAGGTGGAGGAGCAACCTTTTATTCTAAAGAATCTTTGACTAAAATTGTTGCGAAAGAAGATATACCAATAGATACGTACTATTTTGCGATTAATGATAAAGATAATGCTCCAGAATACGCTCAAAAATTAGAAAAAACATTTCTAGCAAATGGTATGAATACTCAGAGCTTAATGCAAAATATTGAAGATCAAAGAGCTGCGGGTAATTCATTTAATAAACTTTTTCAGGGATTTAGTGGCTTAGGATTAGTTGTTGGTGTTGCTGCAATAGGAGTTTTATCAGTTCGAGCAGTAGTTGAAAGACGTCAATCGATAGGTGTTTTGAGAGCAATTGGATTCAAGTCATCAATGATTAGAGCTCAATTCTTGATTGAATCTTCATTTATAACATTACTTGGGATCTTTGTAGGAATAGGATTAGGTACCTTGCAATCATGGTTGATATTTCTTGAAATTTCTAAAGAACTAGAAGATGCTAAGTTCGCAGTACCTATAGGGGAAGTAGGTATATTGATTATAATAACTGTAGTAGCTTCAATTCTAGCTAGTGTTATACCAGCAAACGAAGCAAGTAAGACTTATCCTGCTGAAGCATTAAGATACGAATAACTATACTCCTTCGGGTCTAATATCAGGTCTTATAGCATGCCCTTTTCTGGTTATTATTTGTTTTGCTTTTTTCAGATCCTCTAAGTTGTCGATATCAAATAAGCTTTCTTTATATTCTTCTTTTATCTTTGAAAAATTTAAAAATTCTAAATTATTTGATTTTGATTTACTGATAATTTGCTTTGGAGATAATTGAGAATCCGAATTAAGATTTTTCAAAAATATTTTTTGCCATTCGCTTTTGGTATATATAGCGTGCAAAGGATTAATTATTTCTCTATTCTTAATAAATATTGATCTTTTACCTTCAGAAAGCTTACTCATATAATTTATAAAATTTTTTGATAAAAATGGATAATCAGCACCAATAATAAAAACTTCTTCATTTATTGAAGAATTAAGTCCTGAATAAATTCCTGATAAAGGCCCTTTATTTGGGAATTCATCTTCTATCACGTACATTTTTAAAGCTAAACCTAAATCTGGGATTTCACCATCTTGATCTTGTCTTATTACTAAAATTATTTCAGAAAAAATTTCCTTTAGTACATCATGAATACGAATCAGTAATTGCTTACCACCTAAATTAATTAGTGGTTTTATCATATTTATTCTAGTATTTAATCCACCTGCTATTATTACTGCTGTCTTATTATTCATAATCTGTATTATTATTTAACGATAACTATATTTATATTTTAGAGGAAATTTATGACAAAAATAATTTTTGAGTTTGAAAAATTATCCATTGAAGGAGAATTAAATGACTCGCCTACTTCTAAAGCTTTAATTAATTCACTACCCATAGAAGGCATTTCTCAGATATGGGGTGATGAAATATACTTTTCTACCTCCATTTCTAAAGAAAATGATGAATGGGCTAAAGAAACCGTAGATTTAGGAGATATTGCATTTTGGCCTCCAGGTAATGCAATTTGCTTATTTTTTGGGCCTACACCTGTGAGTTCAGGTGACGAAATACGCCCAGCTTCTGCTACCAATGTAATGGGCAAAATTATTGGAGATTTAGAAGAATTGAAAACTATTAATTCTGGAGATAATGTAAAGGTAGTTTTAGCGTAAATGTCTTTTTCAAATGAATTAAAATCGAATAATCTAAGTTTATGGAATAAAGCTCATGTTGAACATCCCTTTGTACTAGGCATGAAAGATGGGTCATTAGAATTTAATAAATTCAAATTTTATATGATTCAAGATTATAAATTTTTGATAGAGTATTGCAGAGTAATTTCTATAGCAATCTCAAAAGCGAAATCATTTGAATTTATGAGTTTTTTATCAAATTTATTAAACGAAACACTGAACTCTGAAATGAAACTTCATGAATCATTTTGTGATGATTTTGGAATAAAGAAATCAGATCTTATTAATTCAAAATCTGCTTTGGGTACACAAGCATATTGTAATTATCTATTATCAATAGCTTATAAATTTGAATCAGAATTAATAGCATGCTCCTTATTACCCTGCCAATGGGGCTATGATGAAATAGGTAGAAATTTACTTAAAGATAATCAAGCAAAAGAAGAATCTTTTCATAAAAGATGGATTAATGCATATAATGATCCTGAATATCAAAATGTGACAACATGGCTTATTAATTATGTTGATTCTATAAAAGAAAAAGTAGATAATAAGATAGCTAATGAGATTTTCGAAGAATCATTACAACAAGAGCTGAAATTTTGGGATTCTGCATGGGATCAAGAATAATTACAAGGAGAGATAATGGGAATTAATAGACGAGATGAAAATACAATTTACAAACCTTTCGATGGAGTAACGCAAACTGTACTTACAGGAAAAGAAACAGGTTCAAAAATGCTTTCAGTTAATCAGTATGAATTAGACCCAAACTCTAAATCTGACTACTATGAAATATCTAATGTTGAAGAAAGTCTTTTTGTTTCTGATGGGCAAGTTGAATTCAGGCTAGGAAATAATATTTTTAATGCTTCAAAAGGTGATGCTATAACTGCTAAAAAAGGGCAGCCTCATGGATTTGCCAATGCAGGTAAAACAAATGCAATTGTACTAACTGTTTCTCCAAACATAAAAGTAGAATCTAGTGTTGTGCAAGAACCCGAGTTTGTACATGAAACTCCAAATGAAGGTTATTTTGATAGATCAAAAAATGAACCTTATGAATTTACACCTGGTGTTATGCGGTATGATATGGTGGGAGATTTTTTGGGAGCTGAATCTACTTGTATTTCAGAACTCATATGTGATCCAAATGGAATAGCACCAAATCACTATCATCCTAAGCATGAAGAATCTATGTATTGTTTAGAAGGAAAGTTAAATTTTTCATATGCCGAAGAAGATGATATTATCCTAAGTCAAGGAGATATGTTTACATGTGAGGTTGCTGTAAGGCATGGATTTTATAATGGTCATAAAACAACAGGTAGATTACTTGCTATTCATTCTGTTTTGAATCCTCCTCCTCGGATTGATGTGGACTAAATTTCCTGAAAACATAGATCGAAATTAGAATCCCAAACACAGCTGTTACGCTAGCTGAATAATATACAATTCTAAGACCGTTTTTTAAGTTGTTTCTAGAAATTCTTAAATCTTCATCAAATTGAGAATCGGAAAGATTTGATTCAACATATGAATTTTTGATCTCCTGTATTTTTTCTACAGAAGCGATATTATCTGGATTATATATTTCATTCCTTGGTGATTCATAACTATAAGAGTTCATATTTAGAAGAAGTATAACTCCTAATAATGAACTGCCTAAAGAAATTCCAAATACTCTTGAGAATTGTAAACTAGTTGTTATTATAGCCAGCCTTTCTTCAGGTAAATTATTCTGAATTGGAACTGTATATGCTGAAAAAGCACCTGTTGAACCGAATC
>RQOS01000037.1 GCA_008373205.1 SAR202 cluster bacterium | reverse complement strand
TTTTTTTTCTACTACTGGAGATGGGATTTCAGGTTCAATAATAACTTTTTTTTCTACTACTGGAGATGGGATTTCAGGTTCAATAATAACTTTTTTTTCTTCAACTACTGGAGATGGGATTTCATCATTTATATTAGAAGATTTTTGAAGATCAAAAAAAATGAAATTTGAAGATAGTAAGAAAAATATGATTGTTACGATAGCCAATAAAATCAAAATTGATTTTATTACTAAACTATATTTGAGAAATGAAGTATATATACTCATTGGTTGATATTTGATTGTATACTGAAATAGTAATAAATAATAAGTAATTTGAATTTATCAAACTATAATCTATATTTTCCAAGCAAATTTAGAAAACTAAATTTTGCTTCTATGCTCATAATATTTTGGGCTATTATTTTCTCTATTATTCTATCTTTGCCTATTATTTATATATTTCTAAAGATAACCTTTGGGATTAACTTATTTTTTGACTTTATACTAAATTATAATATTTTAAAGATTACAATTAACTCAGTCTTACTTGTTTTGTTGGTAGTTTGTTTAGCAACTCTAATCTCATTACCTCTAGCTTTCTTGAATGTTAGAACAAATTTGCCATTTGCAAAATATCTAATTTCTATCAGTGTTCTTCCTATAGCTCTGCCTAGTTATGTAATGGCTACTACTCAAATTGAATTATGGGGTCCAAGAGGAATAGCGTATGATATTCTAAATAAATTTTTTGGAACTGGCCCTTTACCTTCATTTTATGGCCTTTCAGGATCAGTAATTGTATTAACCTTGATCACATATCCATATATTTACATTGGTTTATGCGCAACCTTTAGAAGGTTTGATTTTCAGATGATTGATGCATCCAGAACCTTAGGTGCTAGCGTTCCGAAAACTTTTAGTAAAATAATTTTCCCACTAGTGATGCCTACAGTGGCTTCAGGCTCACTTCTAGTTTCGTTGTATGTGCTCAGTGATTTTGGTGCTGTTGCACTATTAAGATTTAATACTTTTACTATAGCTATATTCAATAGGATGTACAGTAGTATAGGTAACTATGGAGTTTTAGAGATTTGTTCAATTGCAATTTTATTTTGTTTCTTTATTTTATTCATTGAATCTAGGACAAGAAGTAATTCAAGATATTTCTCCAATTCAAATACAGCTAATTTGAAAATTTTAGATTTGGGATATTGGAGGTGGATAATTTTACCGTTTGCATTAATCCCTAGTATTTTAGGTTTTTTACTTCCTGTTTTAGTGCTTATTTATTGGTTTATATCTGGAGTTTATTTTGATAACTCTTTCGATAATTTATTTAAGAATATTTTCTCTGACATTCTAAGCACTATTTTAATATCATTTGTATCAGCACTAATAATCACATTATTAGCTACAATAGCGGTACTAATTATCAGAAAAAAGATAAGAATAATTTCATTTGTTTTAGAGAAAGTTTCCTATATTGGCCTTTCTTTGCCTGGCATAGTTGTAGCTATGTCTTTAGTCTTTTTTACAATAAATTATATTGATATTATTTATCAAACATTTATAGTTTTGATTTTAGGCTACTTGATTTCTTTTTTGCCTGCAGTTATTACTCCAGTTAAGTCCTCTGTAAGTCAAATAGATCCTAGCTTAGAAGAGGCATCATATACGCTTGGCAAAGGTAAAATTATGACTTTTTATAACATTATTGTGAAATTATCCACCCCTGGTGTTATATATGGAGGAATTTTAGTTTTTATTCTTTGTTTAAAAGAATTACCACTAACATTAATTTTAAGCCCTCTTGGTTTTTCTACTTTAGCTACTAGCATATGGTCTTCAGCAAGTGAAGCTTTTTTTATGGATACTGCCGCAGCATCATTAATCTTGATTTTAATTGCAGGTATTCCCACATATTTGTTTATGTCTAATGATTTATCAAAGAAGGTAGGATTATGATTAAAGATAATAAAATTCTACAAATTGAAGAAATTACCTTTAGTTATAATCGAAATGAACCTATATTAGATGATTTTTCTATAGATGTTAATGAAGGTGAATTTGTTACAGTGCTAGGTGATAGTGGTGTTGGTAAAACAACTCTATTTAGAGCAATAAATGGTCTAGAAAAAATAGAAAATGGATATATTAGAGTTGATGGTAATTTGATGTCTTCTTCGTTCTATCATTTACCACCAGAAAAAAGGCCAGTAGGAACTATTTTTCAAGATTATGCTCTATTCCCTCATTTTAATGTTGAAAAAAATATTTACTATGGCCTTGATAAGAGAAATTTTGATAAAAACTTTGTTGATGAAATAGTTAATTTATTGAGGGTTGAAAATTTATTTGATAGATACATAGATCAACTTTCTGGTGGTCAAAGGCAAAGAGTTTCTTTAGCAAGATCTCTTGTAAGAAAACCTAAGCTTTTATTAATGGATGAACCCTATTCAAATTTAGATAAAAATTTGCGTCAAGATATTAGGAGAGATCTTAAAAAAATCTTTTCTAAAATGGGTAGCACTGTTCTCCTAATAACTCATGATTCTGAAGAAGCACTTAGTCTATCTGATAAAATTGGATATCTTTACAAAGGTAAAATTATTCAGTTTGATTCTCCCTATGAAATCTTTCATAATCCATTACATAAAATAATAGCAAAGAGTATTTCTAATTCTAATATTTTAGAAGGCACTCCTTCGAATGGAAAAATAATAACTAAAATAGGAGAATTCATAATCTCTGAAAAAATTACTAGTTCAAATAATATAAGTATAAATGTCAGACCAAATCAACTATCCTTGGATCATACAGGTAATAAATATGAGATTGTGGAAGAAGAATTTCTTGAAGGAAGTCAGCTTTATTTAGTTAAGGATACTGAAAATAACCAGATAATAAGCATAAGTATGATTGGTGAAAATGATTTTTCTGTTGGAGATAAAGTTGGAGTTCAAATAATCAATAACAATGCAAATCTTATTGATATTTCTTAACTACTACACAAGCATTTTGACCACCAAATCCAAAGCTATTTGATAGAGCAAAATTTACTTCTTTTGAAATATTTTTATTTGGAACATAATTTAGATCACAATCTGGATCACTATTTTCTTGATTAATTGTTGGATGAATAATATTTTCAATTGTGGAATTAATACAAGCAATAATTTCTAAAGCTCCTGATGCTCCTAGCGAATGGCCTATCATTGATTTTGTGGAGGAAATAGGTATTTTGTTAGATAGGTCCTTAAATGTGTTTTTTATAGCTAGCGTTTCTATTCGATCATTTGTGGGAGTAGATGTCCCATGCGCATTTATATAATCTATATCATTTATAGTTATTCCTGCATCTTCTATTGCTAAATTCATTGCATTCGATGCTCCTAATCCATCTTTATGAGGTTGTACTAGATGAAATGCATCTGATGTAACCCCAAATCCAGCTATTTCTGCTATTGGATTTGCACCTCTATTCAAAGCATGTTCTTCTGATTCAAGTATTAATATGCCTGCACCTTCAGAAGGTGCAAACCCATCTCTATTCGCATCAAATGGCCTGCTAGCTTTAGATGGATCACCATCCCATGTTGTTAGTGCATGCATTGTGCTAAATCCACCCATTCCGATTTCACAAATTCCTGATTCAGAACCTCCTGTTATTACAACATCAGCTCTATTATTTTTAATTATTTCAGCTGCTTCACCTATCGCTTGAGTTGAAGCTGCACAAGCTGTTATACAAGTACTGTTATATCCTGTAGCTCCATAAATTCTTGAAATATTAGCTGAAGCCATGTTTGCTAGCATAGATGGAATATAAAAGGGACTCATTCTCATTACGCCTCTGTTTTCTTTAACAGCTGCTTGTTTATCAGTTTCAGGGAGTCCTCCAGATCCTGTTCCAATAAGGACACCAATTTTTTCTGGTTTCACTTTTCCTAAAAAACCTGATTGATCAATCGCTTCTTTTGCAGCAGCTACGGCTAGTTGGGAGAATCTACCCATTCTTTTAGATTCTTTCTTGTCCATCCAATCACTTGGATCAAAATTTTGAACTTCTCCACTTACTTTACAAGGGAAAGAATCTGGATCTACTTGAGTTATCCTTCTTATACCTGAAACACCATTTTTTAGACTTTCCCATAGATCAGATACATTATCTCCAAGGCAAGTCAATGATCCTATTCCTGTAACAACAATTTTTTTACTCATAAATATAATATTCTGGTTTTATATTTTTTATCAATTCAACAAATTCTGCAGCTATATATAAAGATCCAAAAGCAACAATACAATCTCCAGCATTAGCTATTTCTTTAGCTTTAGTAAAAGCTTCTTGTGAATTATTTGTTAATTCTATTATATCTAAATTAAGATTTTTCAATTCTTTTGTTATATTTATTGGACTCTTTGCCTTGGGTAATCTACTTTTAGTTAGAATAATTTTAGGATTTAGTTTCTCTAAGGACTTTACAGTTTCTTTTGAACTATGCCCATCGCTAGACCCATAAATCCATAAAATTTTTTTGATATCAAAATTTAGTTTTTTTATAGTTCTGATTAATGCTCTAGATGATTTATTATTTTGAGCTCCATCTGCTATCCAGTAATTATTTTCAACCTTTATTACTTCGCATCTACCTATCATTTTTATTTTAGAAATATTTTTAGTTATTAAAGCCCAATTTATTTTTTCATTTTTCAATTTATAAAATATTTCAATAGCCTTGATTGCAGTTCTTAAGTTTTCTAACTGATGATCTCCAATTAGACTTAAATTAAATTTATATTTGTCATTCAATACTACTTTCTGAATAAAACTTTTCTTTGTATTTACTATTTTTGATTTAATTTTTATATCAGATGAGTTATATATTTTAGCTTTTTTACTTTTGGCTATTGATTGTATATTTTCGCTTACTCTTTTTATTTGATGCGAAAGAATAACGGGAGTATTAAGTTTAATTATTCCTGCTTTCTCATTTGAAATCTTAATTAACGTATTACCAAGAATTTTTGTATGATCTCTGCTTATACCTGTTATAACGGATATATCTGATTCAATAACATTAGTTGAGTCTAACCTTCCTCCTAGCCCAACTTCGATGATTGATATTTCCACATTCTCTTCCTTAAAAATCACTAATGCTAAAAGAGTAATAAACTCAAAAAATGTAGGCATTTGATTTATTTCTTTATGCATTATTGGAACTATCTTCCATACTTTTGAGAAATAAAAATTGAATAGACTGTATGAAATGGGACTATTGTTTATTTTTATTCTTTCAGTGAGTTTATGCATGTGAGGAGAGGTAAATAAACCAACTTTTCTATCAGATAGAGCGTACGAAATTAAATTTGAAGTAGATCCTTTACCTTTAGATCCTGCAACATGAATAAAATTATTTTTTTTATTTGGATAATTAAATTTTTTCATCATGAAATCAACTCGATTAAGATGAAATCCGGGAGGTCTAGATTTCAATTTATCATATTCGAAATTCGTTAATGACATTAATTTTTTAATATTTTTTTTGTAGATTAATTCTTGATTCATAATTTAAAAAATATATTCTTATCCATACATTAATAAATTTAATTGTAAATTAATAGTATAAAATTTTGAGGTGAAGTTTTTATGAAATTTTTAAGTATCGAAGAAAGAAAATATCATCATGATGACATTTTAGTCTCAACTGATTGGCTTGAATCAAATTTGAATGATCCTAGTTTAGTAATTTTAGATTTGGATTCAAGTGATGATTATGCCAAGGGTCATATTGAAGGATCAATTAATGTTATTGACAATTATTTTAAGACTTCATTAGATGATAGAACTCATGTTCAAGACTCATCTCAAATTTCAGAAACATTTTCTAAATTAGGTATTTCTAATACTTCAACAGTAGTTGGTTACGATAGATCATCTTGCTTATATTCCTTTAGACTTGCTTGGGTATTAAATTTTTATGGACATTCTAATGTTAAGGTATTAGATGGAGGCTACCCTAAATGGCTTTATGAAAAAAAGAAAACTGTCACCGATCATTCTAAATCTCCTATTAATGGTAATTTTGTTCCAAGTGACCCTAAGGTAGAAATTTTTGCGGACAAAGAAAAAATTCTAGAAATTGTAAATGGTAAAAAAGGTTATCAAATCTTAGATGTTAGATCCGATGATGAACGTAATGGAATAAATCTAAGAGGTGGAGATAGAGGTGGATACATACCTACCTCAGTTCATAAAGAATGGGTGAATTTTAATACTTCTGGCGATGTTCCAATCTTAAAATCTTCAGGCGAAATTTTAGAAATTGCAAAATCTTTAGAATTAGATCCTTCGATACCCACAATAACCTATTGTCAAGGTGGAATTAGAGCAGCTCATGTATTCTGGTCCTTGAGATTGGCAGGATTTAAAAATGTTATAAATTATGATGCCTCTTGGAGAGAATGGGGTACTGATCACTCATGTCCTATAATTGATATGACATAATTATGGCTAAATCAAACAAAATATTAATAATTTTAGATGGGTCAGAAACTCTTGAAAATTCTGTAAATTTTATTCTGAGTTCTAATTTTTTTATGTATGAAGAAATAAATCTATTTTTTATTTTGCATCCTTTTAATCCAATTACTGAAAGTCAAAGTAAAGATGTTATTTATAATGATTTTGTTCATGATCATGGTAGAAAATTAGCAAATCAATATTTAGATAAAGTAATAAATATAATAAATGAGAAAAACCCAAATATTAAAATTTCTGTAAATATTGTTAACTCCAAAAATCACATAATTGAAAGGCTTTACCTTGGAGATATTGTAGCTACCTTTATATCAGCTAGATTAAATAATAGGCTTACATATATATTTGGACACAATGATTTGCTTTTTTTCATTAAATCTATAAATCCAATAATTATTATTCCTTCTGAGTCAAAAACTAATCCTAATAATGACAATGAATTATTTATTACTTATCCTGTAGATATTTCCAATAACTCATTTTTTGAATTACTTATTGATGAAAAAAATAATTTTTTAAATTTTCAAAAAATTAACTTTTTTGCAAGAAATGATTTCCAGAAAAAAGAATTGGAAAAAGTTAAAGAAAGAATAAGTAAAAAATATAATTCAGAAATTATTGAGAATAAAAATAGCTTGTATAAATTCATAAAAAATCTTGAAATAAAAAATAATATTATGATCAATCACAGTCATAAAGTAGGTAGTCTTTTTATTAATAGTTTCTCAAATAATTCGATATCTAATTATTTGAGATCAGACTTACCAGTCTTAATAAATAGGAACTAGTTTGCCCTTGATCTAGCGGTATATCCAATTAAAGCTCCTACTAAATTACCAAACCAAGTATATGGTATTAGCACTGATGATAATACAATTGCCCACCATGGATTCATTCCAGCCACTTCAGATTCATTTATAAGCTGTACTATAGAAAAAATGATAATTATTGAGCATGGTATAAAGGCAATTCCAGCGGTAACAAAACTGAATATTATAATTCTTTCTTTTTCTGCTTTTGCTATTGCTCCCCCTATAAAACCTCCAATAAAAGGGCTCAAAGGTACAGCAAAAAAATGTACCACAGGTATAGGTATAAATACAAACATGAGAATTACTGAAGTTAATGCGCCTTTAATCATTTTGTAAAATTAAATCTTAATATATAACTATATTCTAAAATAAAATTTAAATTTGGAATTATAATTTTGCCTAAGAATCTCCCGTTTGTTGATATTGTTATTGTTGGATCTGGTGCTTCTGGAGGTGCTTGCGCATGGAAATTATCTGAAAGTGGAGCAAAAGTAGTTCTTCTTGAGCAAGGTGATTGGTTTGACCAAAATGATTACCCAGGTGATACTAACGACTGGGAGATAAAGCAAAAAAATTCTTTTCATTTTAATCCCAATGTAAGAAATCTATCAAATGATTATGAAATATTAGATAAAAATTCTGATATACATCCCTTGATGTACAATGCTGTTGGAGGCTCTACACATCACTGGACAGCTCATACTCCAAGATTTCACCCTTCAGACTTTAGAGTGAATTCATTGGACGGAGTTGCATTTGACTGGCCTATTTCATATTGGGATCTAGAAAAATACTATGATCTAAATGACATAATGATGGGCTGCTCTGGAATAAATGGAGATCCTGCAAATCCACCTAGATCAGAACGTCCAATGCCTCCTCTTCCACTTGGAGACGATGGGAAAAAAATTGCAGAAGCTGCTGATAGACTTGGTTGGCATTGGTGGCCTTCCGATTCATATCAAGCATCAGAGGATTATAAAGGCAGAGTTGGTTGGAATAATCATGGAACATTCGCTTCTAAGAAACAATGGCAATCTGTTGCATCAACAGATGTAACTTACATAAAACCTGCTATAGAAAATGGCCTTGAAGTTAGAACTAATTGTGCAGTACAAAATATTTCAGTTGATAATACTGGAAAACTTACAGGTGTTATTTATGTAGATAATAGGGGTAATCAATTTTTTCAAGAAGCGGGAAAAGTAATTTTGGCTTGTAATGGAATTGGAACTCCTAGAATTTTGCTAAATAGTAAATCTAAAATTTTCCCTAATGGTCTAGCAAATTCGTCAGGACTAGTTGGTAAGAATCTAATGTTTCATCCTTATGCTTCAGTAAATGGATACTTTAATGAAGATGTAAATTACAGCCTTGGCCCTCTAGCTAATATTATAATTGTTCAGGAATTTTACGAGACTGATCCTAATAGAAATTTTGTTAGAGGTTACTCTTTTCAAATGGCTCGATCTAATGGACCCGCTCACACAGCCTTAGGAACAGGAAATACAAATAATGTTATCTGGGGTAAAGAGCATCACAACGAATTTAAAAGAAGATTTAAGAAATCTTTAGGAATGGCTATCATTAGCGAAGATTTGCCAGAACTTCATAATAGAGTTGAAATAGATGAGTCAAAAACAGATAAAAATGGAATACCTCTTCCAAAAATATTTTATAAAACATCTGAGAATACAAGGAATCTTTTAAACCATGGAATGAAATCAGCAGAAAAGCTTTTGTTGGAAGCTGGCAGTTATGAGGTAAATCATAATCCCTTGCTTCAAACTGCTGGTTGGCATCTTATGGGTACTGCAAAAATGGGAGAAGATCCTGTAAATTCTGTAGTAAATTCTAATTGTGAAACTCATGATGTAAAAAATTTATATATTATAGATGGTTCTGTTTTTACTACTTCCGCAGCAGTAAATCCCACACCAACTATTCAAGCTATTGCTTTAAGAACAGCAGACACAATCCTAAGGAGTTGATTTATGAGTATATCTAATAATGAAATTGATATTTTATACTCATTCTTTGATCAAATTATTCCATCTAGTGATGATATGCCATGCGCAACAGAAGCTATAGATAAGAAAGATTTTGAGATTTTAATTTCTGAAAATTCTAAATACGAAATTTCAATTGATCAAATTATCTATTTTATTAAACGAGAACCTACTTCTAGAGTTGGTGGCGGAGCCTCATCATTATCAGAAATTCAAAAAGGTGAAATATTAGAACTAATGGAATCTATAATTCCTGATGATTTCTTAATGCTAATTGAAATAGTTTATTTGCTGTATTACTCGAAATCAGAAATACATGAAAAAATTGGATGGAATACTGATGAATTAGCAGAAGAAAATAAAATGGAAGCTTTTGATGATTCAATATTAAATAATATTAAAAAAAGAGAACCCTTTTGGAGAAAAGCTTAATATTTATCAGTTCTTCGAAGAACTTTTCCTGTTTTTTTCAATGTATGCTTGCTATCTTCAACAGCAAGATGACCATTAACAATCACATGATTAATTCCATCTGGATATTGGTGTGGATTTTCAAAGGTAGCATTGTCCATAACAGTTTTTGAATCAAATATAGTTATATCTGCATAATAATTCTCTTTAAGTGCTCCACGCTTCTTTAAGTTCAATCTCCAAGCAGGAAATGCTGTCATTTTGTATATTGCTTCCTCTAACTTAAGCTTTGATCTCTTTTCTCTTATGTATCTTCCTAATATTCTAGGGAAAGTACCATAAAAACGAGGATGAGGTTTACCATTCTTATAAAATCCATCAGGTGATACAGCATTTCCATCAGATCCAATCATGGCTAATCTATGATCCATGAAACATTGAACATCTCCCTCAACTCTATTGTGATATATTACAGAAACTACAGCTTCATCTTCTTCCGTGAGCTGTAGAATTGTTTCAGCTGGATCTAAATTTCTTTTGTTAGCAATTTCTTCAATCGATAATCCAATAAGATTAGAATTTTTGGTGTTTTTTACAGATGATATTACAATGGTTTCCCATTTTTGCTTTAATCCATCTATCCCATCATTTATCTCATCTCTTATTTTTTTTCTTAGTTTTTTATCTCTTAATCTGTCTAAAAATTTTTCAATTCCTCCAGAATGTGACCATAGGGGCATTGTTTGATCTAATCCAGCGCCTGCAGCAGTATATGGATACATATCATAAGTAATATCTAAGCCTTTTGCTTCAGCATCTTCAAAGAGCTTAAGCATTTTAGGTCCTTCGCCATAATATCTCCAATCAGTTATTGCTAAGTGAGAAAATTGAACAGAAATTTCGCTCTTGAATCCAATTTCTATGGCTTCTTCAATTTTTGTAATATGCCTACCTGCCCCTTCTCTTGCATGAGTGACATAAAATACATCATCATAATGAGATATTGATTTGCAAATCTCTATAATTTCTTCAGTTGTTGAGAATGCAGAAGGAGGTACAGATAAACCAGTAGATATTGAAAAAGCCCCTTGCTCGATCGACTCAGATGCTAATTTTTTCATTTTAGTCATTTCTTCTTTTGTGGCAGGCCTATTTTCAATCGCTCCAGATGCAACTTGAAGTGCCGCATAACCTAATTGCGGAGCTATATTCATAGTTGTTCCAATATTACTCAAGTGATTTGCATATTCATCAAAAGTATTCCAGTTCCAAACAGTACTTGGGTCATCAGCATTTCCTCTTTTTTCCCACAACCCTTCTTTTATAGTATTTGGATTTTTATTCCCAGAAGGAAAAGGAGAATAACTACAATTTCCAGTTACTTCTGTAGTTACTCCTTGGAAAATTTTACTTTCATTATAAGGATCACTTATTGCAGAAATGTCTGAGTGCGTATGCATGTCAATAAACCCTGGACTTACTATTAAGCCATTGGCATTAATTATTTTCTTTGCGTTGCTATTGTTTAGTGTTCCAATTTTGGATATTTTATCTTTAATTATTCCAATATCAGATTTAAAACTAGGTTTGTTAGTTCCGTCAATTATAGTTCCATTTTTTATAATAATGTCAAAATTCATATAATTATTTTTTCTTTTATATACTTAAATTTACCTTTTTTTATTCTTTATAAAATTATAGAAACCAATTTATGTCTATCAATTCAAAAGTATAATTTTTAGTTTATATGATTATTTTTTCTATTTATTTATAAATATATTTCCATTTATTCATATTGTTATAATCTAACTATGAGTACTAAACCCTATGAATTTAAAGAATGGATAGAATTATTAAGCTCTACTCCCTACGAAAAACATTTAGATTTACTTCTTGCTCAAGGAATTATTAAAGCATCTGATAATGGTGAAGATCATATTAGAAAATTAGACCTAACAGGAGATACAATCATTATTTCAAGGCTTATGGGCAATCATAAAAGTTTTGCAGAAGCATTTGAAGGAATTGATATTGAAAGACTCTTTTATACCTATTTTTCTGATCAAGAGTATGAAACTATGATGCTTCAGGAGTGGGTAAATAATACTTCTGACAAAACAGAATTAAAACTACACAAATTTCAAAGTAAATGGAAAGATTTATTTAAGCTTTTTCCTATATCCAACGACCTAAAAAAAGATTTACCTAATGGTAGATTTACTGTTTACAGAGCTGGTACTCCAGAAGGTATTTCATGGACAACCAGTACAGGGATTGCATCTTGGTTTTATAAAAAAAACAAACTATTGCAATCAGAACCCAAATACAATCGATTTCTCAGCTTAATAGTAACTAAAGAAGATGTTGTTTTTTACAATGATCATAATAGTGAAAATGAAGTAATTTTAGTACCAAATGAGAATAAAATAAAAATAATCCCTTACAAAGAACATAAAGATTTCGAAGAAATAATTCCTAACAAAGTATAAGAAAATTCTAGCTTATATTTTTTATAGAGTTACTAGTCTTTTGATAATGTAAAATTAAGCTATTGGAGTTTAATGCCCCTGTAGCTCAGAGGATAGAGCACCGGTTTCCTAAACCGGGTGTCGGATGTTCGAATCATCTCAGGGGCGCCATGTTATTATTTCAAAATAAATATGAATAATTTAGTAATAAAAAAACTTATATCCTTTAAAGAATTTTTTGAGATAAATGTTATGACCTTAAATAGGACTAACATTACTTGGGTAGTTGTTTCTTTAGCTGTAATTTATTTCTTCATGACACAAGTTCTAATGTATGATTTGTATGATTTACCAAAAAGTAAATCAAATTGTGAAGAAACTCCAAAAGGCTTAGTTTGTGAACTTTCTGATTATTCGTATGAAACAGAAGAATACAGGTCAAGAAAATAATTTTTTTGTAACAATATCATTTACTATATATTCAGCATCTTCTGCTACACCTATAAATTGGGCTGATTTTGATGAATACATCCACTGAAGTCCCATAAAATATAACCCTTTATATTTAGTAACACCTCTGTATTGAATTGGATGATTATTTTTATCAGCTATGTCTAAATCAATCCAATCGAAATTATACCTAAAACCTGTTGCCCAAATTATGCTATTTATTTCTTCATTAAGTAGTATATGATCATAATTGTTTAAGATATTACTCTCTATTCTTTCATCAATTTTTATTGATTCTTGTGGAACTTTTATATTATTTTTTGTAATGAATTTATCTACATTTTTTCTCCAATTAATAGCATAAGTATCAGAAAATTTTACGTTTTCATAAACATTATCTTTCAGAAAAAGTTTATTCCCTTGACAATTTTTAACTGAACCGCATAATTCTAAACCATTTTCTGCTAAATCAATAAGATTGATATCATGCCCCCCTTTTGCACCTGAGGTATGAGCACTACATTTCCATCTTTCTTCAAGTTTTACATCATTAACAGTTTTATCAAATAATCCCATCTCATAATTCCACCAAGAAGAATCCTTGCTCCTATATTTTCTTGGTCTTCTGCCACATTTACTGACAGCAAGTATTACTTTTCTTCCCGAATCAAGTAAATCTTCAGCAATTTGTGCACCTGATTGACCTGATCCAACCACTACAACCTTACCTTCAGGTAAGTCGTTTGAATTTTTATATTTTGATGAATGAATTTGAAAAATTTCTTTATCAAGATTCTTATGAATTTCAGGAATATACGGATTCCCAAATGCACCAGTAGCTATTATTACTGTATTTGTGTGTATGAGTCTTTTTGATGTTTGGATTTCATATGAATTATTATTTTTTGAAATCTTATTCACTTTTTCATTTTCATATATTTCAGAATTTAAGTATCTTGCAAATGATTGTAGATAATTAACTATTTCTTTCTTATTTAAGAATCCATTTGGATCTTTTGAGGGGAAATGATCTGATTCAAAACCAAATTCTGGGATTTTCATTGCCCAGTTAGGATTAACTAAATGAAAATTATCCCATCTTTCCTCAATCCAAGTATTTCCAGCTTTACCTTTTTCAATAATTATATGAGGTATATTTTTTTTATTGAGATAAAAGCTTATGCATAAGCCAGCTATTCCAGCTCCAATAATCACAATAGGAAATGTTTCTTTAGATTTTTCATTATTGTCAGGCATAAAGATATTATAGCTAATATAAAACCTTTATTTATATTAAACTTAAACAAAAAGAGCAACTCATAAATTGAGTTGCTCTTTGATAAACCAAAACGTAAATTATCTAGCTATAAATTTATAAACCATTTCTTCTGAATAATGGCCAGGTGTGTTACATATGAATGCATAGGTACCAGCTGGTAAGTCCTCTATTACTAATTGGCCTGTTTCTCCCGGCTTTAACCCTTCAATAACACCCAAAATATCCAGTTTGCTTTCATCAGCCATTGTTCCATCAGCTGACATTTCTAATTCTTCATGTTTATTATTATTTAGTAGAACAAGATTATGCTCCAGCATTCCTTCATTTGTTAATATAAGTGTTAGCTCTCCCGGTTTTATGTGTTTGCCCATTTTATAATTAGGATCAACATTTACATCCCACTCAGACATAGTCACATTGACTGTACTTTTATTAACTTCAACAGCTTCTTCAGTTACAACTTCATCATCAGTTGAACTAGAGCAGGCTATTAAAAATAATGCCATTAATGACAGCGAAAAAATACTTAGTTTTTTCAATTTATTATCCTTTCAAATAATTTTAATTTATTGCCCTTATTAAAGAATATTCAATAATTCAAATTTTAATTATTTTTGATAATTTTTTGTCTTATTAAATTAACTTTTCAGAGCCAAAAACTAGGATACATGTAATAGTTTCAATATTTAAGTGAAAAAACACATTTGTTTACCTTTTTGGTATACAATTATATTTTATTATTAAGATCTAAGAAATTCTTCGCAACTATATCAAATTCATGTAAGTGTGTTGGTTCATCATAAATTCTAAATTCATCTTTTCTTTCGACGTAAAAAGTTTTCAATCCAACTTTTTTTGCTGCCAAAAGATCATTCTCATGAGCAGCTACTAGGGCTACTTCATTGTAATCTAAGTCTAAAAACTTACATGCTTCTTTATATACATTTTCATTTGGTTTATAGTTTTTGAAAATATCACCTGAAAAAATGAAATCCCAACTTAATTTAGAAAATTTGCTCATATTTAGTAAGAGTGAAAAATTGCCATTTGAAAGAGTTCCGATAGAATAATTTTTTTTCAGTAAACTTAATCCTTCTACAGAATCTGACCAGGGATCTAATTTATGCCAAAGCAGGTTTAATTGATTTATTTTTTTATTGTCTAATAAATCAATTAAGTTTCTGTTTATCAAGATTTCTTTTAATTTCGATAAGTGCACCTCATCTATTTTTTTCCAAATTATATTTCCATCATTAAAGGTCTTAAGATATTCTGAATATCCACTTCTCCATTCAACCGCAAAAGATTCTAGTTCTTCCTCTGTTAATTTTTTGGGAATTATATTTTGTATTCCTTTTTTTATACTGGCACGCCAATCAACTACAGTTCCAAATACGTCAAAAATTAAAGCCTTTACATTATTAGCTCTTGCCATTAGATAAATATTTCCTCTCTGTCTCCAATAGGTTTAGAGGTTTTAGATAAATCTTCTAAATAAAGATATTCTTCATTACTTAATTCACTATAATTTTTTGCTAATTCTAAAGCTTTCTTGAATAAATCTTTATCTCCAGGTGGAAGTAGGGAAGTAACATTTTTTGAAAGAGTGAACTTTATTGATAGATTTATTAATTTAGGATCTGTAATAGGTTTATACCAGCAATTTTTATGAGTTCTAATTTCGCCTTCTTCCCATCTTCTGTCAGCCATTGATTTTAACGCTAGAACTGCAATATTCTTTTTTTCACATAAATCTAAAATTTCTTTACCAAAATTTTCTTTAATCATTAGCCCCCAATTTACAGGAAACAATATAGAATCAAAAATATCTTCATTAATTAATAGTTTTGCGACTTCTATTGAGTGGCAAGAAAATCCTATGTACCTAACTTTTCCTTTTTCTTTTGCTTCAATAAGTGTCTTAAGAGCACCATCCTTTGAGACAACATTTTGATAGTCATTATAAGTTTTCATCCCATGTAATTGATAAAGATCAAAATAATCTGTTTTCAATAACTTTAGAGAATTATTTAGATCATTTGTTGAATCTAGTTGATTCCTATATTTAGTTTTGCAGGCTAGAAAAACATTCTTTCTATATGACCTTAAGCCTTCTCCCATTAATTCCTGAGCATCACCATATCCTGGGGCTACATCAAAATAATTCACTCCATTATCATAAGCATAAGAAATTAGATTAGAGGAATTTTTTAGACCAAGTCCTTTAATCGAAATACCGCCTAAACCGATAATTGATAACAAATCATTTTTTTTGTATTTTCTTTTTTTCATAAATGCTTTTATTTATAATTTTTTTACATTGTATTTATAATAGTGTAAAAAGTTAAATGTAATAGTTAAAATCCCAATAAAACTAGCCAATAGCAGACCATTTAATATGCCAATAATCACAAAAAAAGAAATGATAGCTATGGAAGTAAGTCTGCTAAATTTATGAATTTTATAGTCAAAGAAAGAAAACAAAATAATTAGTGGAATAGATAAAAAAAACCATCCCAAGAAATTATGGATTGGTATATCGTAATAAAAGCCTTTACTATCCCATTTCCATATTTCTAACCCATGAACTGCAACAGGATCGATCAATAGATCAATAATTACCATAATTAATGCCCCAACAATAAAACTATAGGTTTTAGGCAAATCCTGAATAATGCTGAGTGTGAAGGTTAGCACTATAATCCATGCGCAAATCATCACAATTGGAACTGAAAAAAGTTTAATATTGAATACATCAGTATAATTGTAGCTTCCAAAGAGAAATCCTAAATGCACTCCAGCAACTTCATAAAAAAATCCTATTATTCCACATAATATTAATGTATATGCAAGTTTCTTTTTTGAAAAAATAATAATTAATATACATCCAAAAATCATAAATAAATTTGGTGCCCAATCAGGGGGATTAGAGACTAATCCAAGTTCTGAGAATACTCCACCAAATAATAAAATTACAAATAATGCGACACTTGATAATATAAATATTTTTTTAGTTTTAAGTGCTTTATGCATAGTCTTTAATTATCCTCTTTCCTACTATCTCTCCAGACATAATTACTGTTGGTGTTCCTCCGCCCGGGTGTGTTCCTCCGCCAACATAATAAAGTCCATTAATTTTTCTATCTTTATTTGGTTGCCTAAAAACAGTCCCGCTTATTCCATGAGAAACCTTTCCATAAATAGATCCAAATGGAGCCGCATACTTCTTTTCTAAATCATTAGGTGTAATAGTCTCTATAAAATTAGATTTATCTATAATGTCACCTAAGTCTTTTGATTTTAATTTAGCGTATACCTTGTTGAAAGCTTCTTTAATTTCACTTTCTCCCCAAATACTCTTATTAGCAGGTGCATTACACATTAAAAATACACTCTCACATTGTTTAGGAGCGAGAGATTTATCAGTTTTTGTTGGGCAATTTATATAAATTGTTGGGTCACTTGGGAAAATATTTTTTTCAAAAATTTCCTTAAATTCATTTTCATAATCATCTGAAAATATTACATTATGATGATGCAATTGATCTATTTTTTTTTCAACTCCCACAAGAAAAACTAATCCTGACATTGATAAATTCTTTTCTGATAATCTGAATTTTTTATCAAGCATAGTTTTAGTAATTATGGGATCAACATTGCTTACAACTATGTCAGCTGAAATAGTTTCTTTTTGTTCTAAAACTATGGATTCTATCTTTTTGTTTTTTAAATTAATTGAAGAAACTTTTTTGTTCAGGATTATTTTAACTCCATTAGATTTTAGTATTTTCTCTAAAGATTCAATGATTTTATACAAGCCTCCCTTTACATACCATCCTCCAAAAGAAAGCTCCATAAATGGAATAATCGATAGAATGCCTTGTGATTTGTAAGGAGATGCTCCTACGTAAGTTGGATATCTCAGAAAGATTTTCCTCAACCTATCATCCATAAAGGTTTTATTAACCAAGTCGCTATATTTTTTGAAAAATAGATTAAATGGAGACTTTAATAAAGTTATTAGATCTTTAGTTGAAGGAGCTGAAAAGATTTCATTCTTGAAAAATGTATTCTCTGATAAATTATAAAGCTTTGATGCCTTAGTCATAAAATCGTAAAAATTATCAAGCTCTTTAATATTTTTATTATTAACATTTTTTTCTATAAGACTAAAATTCGAATCATATATTAAATTAGAATCTTCAAACATATATCTGAATAAAGGATTGATCTTAATAAGTTCTAAATGATCACTCATTTTTTCACCTACTTCACTAAACATATTTTCAAAAATATGAGGAATAGTTATTAATGAAGGGCCTGTATCAAATGAATACCCATTTTTTGTAAAAAAATTCATCTTGCCACCAATATTTTCATTTTTTTCAATTATTGTGACATTGAAATTTCTTTGTGAAAGAAAAATTGCAGTTGCTATTCCTCCTAAGCCACCTCCTATAATTACTACTTCTTTTCTATTTTTCATATATTCTATCTTTCCACTTTAATCCCTTACCATATTTGAAGTTCCACCATGAATTAAATCCTAATATGATCATAGTTAATATCGCAAAAGGGTGTAATATTACTGATAATAAACTGTGTTTAAACTTAATACTTATAATGATTCTAGGTAAGAATATAAAAAATAATAATATTAAGTATAGAATTTCAAAACTATTAATCATTCTAAAAATTATATATATGGGTATTAGAAAATAAGAAAGAAAGAAGAATATTTGAAAAATGAAAAAAGAAACTTCTTTTGAAAAACTAGGATAGTAATTTTTTAAGAATCCATTCCAAATTGAAGTGAATGAACTATACATTTTGACAGATATTAAATCTTTACCGTCAATGCAGTAATTTTTTTTATTTTTAACTCTCCAAATTCTAGCTAACCTCGTATCTTCAAAAAGATCATTCTTGACTAATTTATGACCACCAAGCTCAGAATAAACTTTTTTATTGAATAAAATGCAAGCTCCATGTGCAAGACCTAGGTTTTTTGAATTTATTTTTTTAGAAAAAGGAACAGGACATAGAGAAAAAACTACAAAATTTAATAAAGGCATAAAAATTTTCTCAGACATAGAATCCATTTTTATCTTTGGCCAAGCCGAAAGCATTGAAACGTTCTTTTCCTTGGCTAAGGAAACCAAATCTTCAATCTTTCCAGAAAATTCAGTATCGGCATCTACAAATAAAATCCAGTCTCCTAGTGACTGTTTTGCAAGTTGATAACAAGCAAATGATTTTCCTATCCAGCCTTTTGATAATGTCTTAGTATTGGCTTGTTTAATTCTTTTATCTAATTTTAATAATTTATCTATCTCAATTTGAGTATTATCATCAGAGTGATCATTATAAATAAGTATTTCTGAAAAATAACTTTCACTTTTCAGTATAGATTCTACACATTTTGAAATATTATTTTCCTCATTTCTTGCTGGAATAAGTACTGAAATTTTATAGTTTCCTAGATTATTTATTTTTTTTTCTTTCCAAAAAATATTCACTAATGAAATAAAAAATGAATAAAAAATGAATACAGAAATTATTATTAGTAATATATCAATCATTTGAGTAATGAGTTAGAATCTTTTCTGTTGTCATTTTAGAGCTTAATACACACATTGGAACCCCTGTTCCTGGAGTAGTTGAAGCTCCTACAAAGTATAGATTTTTATATTTTTTTGACATATTTTGATTTCTAAAGGGTCCAATTTGAAAGAAATTATGGGATGGTCCAAATGCTGACCCATCAAATAATCCAAACTCACTCTCCCATTTATTTGGATCCCAAACTTCTTCAAAAATAATATCGTTTTCTGATAAATTGATTTTTTGATGATTTAATCTTTCAAAAATTCTAGATTTTATCTGACTAAAATCTTCTTTATCATAACCAGGCTTTTTTGTAGAAATTACAGGGCATGGAACTAATGCAAAAACACTAGAGTTATTTTTTGGTGCTAGTGTATTATCGGTCTTTGAAGGTATTGATATATAGAATGGCAAATCTTCAGGAATTTCTTTATTTATAAATAATTCATTAAAAGTTTTTTTAAAATTATTAGGAAGAAAAATTGTATGATGAGTCATGGAATCAATTTTTTTATTTACTCCCCAATAAAATGTATAAACAGAAGGAGTCATTTTGTACTTCTTGAATTTTTTATCATCATTAATTAATGATTGAAAGGTTGTAGATGAATCAACATTTGAAACTACTATATCTGATTTAATATGAGTCTGATCTGAAAGTGTAACTCCTTTTACCTGATCGTTTTCAATTTTTATTTCTTCAACTCTTTTTTCAGTATGAATTGTTACATTAAAATCTTCATTTAATTTTTTTAATCCCATTATCAATCCGTACATTCCACCTTTTGGCATCCATAATCCGTATTGCAATTCACCAAAAGGTAGAATGCTAAAAAAACCAGGTAGTTTATAAGGTGAATCTCCTAAATACATACTGTAAGAACTAAATGCTTCGATGATCTTTTTTTCATTAAAATATTTACCTATTTCATCGTACATATTGTTGAGTAAACCAAGCTTAAAAAGATTATTCATGCCTGTATTTTTTAGCCATGAAAAAATATTTGAAGAATTCCTAGTGACTAACTTTTCAAATGCTAAATCATATTTCTTGTTGCTATTTTTGAAAAAATCTACTAACCCATATCTATCTTCAGAATTAAATTTTGCGACCTCTTCAGAAAGAGTTGTCATATCTGAGCTTAATTGAAAATTTGAATGATCTCTCCACATAAAATTTACAGCAGGATCAACAGATATTAACTCTACATAGTCATAAAAGTTTTTACCTAACGAATTGAAATAATCTTCGTAAACCCAAGGATAATTTAATAAAGAAGGGCCTGTATCAAAAGTGAACCCTTTCTTCTTTAAAATATTTGCTCTACCACCTATAGTTTTATTACTTTCATATATATGAACATCAAAGCCATTTTTTGATAGCATGGGGCCTAAAGAAAGCCCCCCTACACCTGCTCCTATAATTACTGCTTTTGGTTTAGTGTTTTTCATCAAAAATATAGTAGTATTAGTTTCCAAAGTTTACTTAGTGGTAAAAAAGAAAACTTATCTTTGGTTGATAGGCTATATCTGTGGTCTAATGGCATCTCTTCAAGAAGTATTTTATTATTTAATTTTCTAAATAATTCTAAACAAGTTTTTATTGCTATTTGACTATCAGATGCAAAATAATTCATTCCATTTTCAGCCTTTAGATACCATTTTTCAGCTTCAGTTGCCAAAATTTTCCTTGCATTGAGGACATAGCTTTCTAGATCATTTTTATTTGTTGGTTTGCATAATAATTCTGTTGGGGCATAAAATCTTCCTCTGAAATAATCCTCATAAACATCTCTAGCAAAATTAGTAAGTTGTAAAGCTATACCTAAATCTTTTGAAGGAGTTAGTAAATCTTCAACTGAATATCCTTCTTCAGGACCATAAATATATGCTAAAAAATATCCAACAACTATAGCTGAACCATAAACATAATCATCTATTAAATCTTCCATTTTTTTATATTCTGAAATTTCTATATCTTTCCTCATTGCTTCAATGAAAGAAATGTAATATTCATCTGGAATTGATTTTTCAATAGCAGCTTTTCTATAGCAGGAAATAATAGTTGGAATGCCTGAATCTACTGATTTTGTGATTGAAGAAAATGTTTTAGATGCTATAAATTGCTCTTTCCAAGAATCTAAAAGTTGATTTTTTTTCACGTTACTCATATCAAAAGTATCAACAATCTCATCTGGATATCTTACCGACGCATATATTATTTCTACAAGATCTCTTTTTTCTTTTGGTAAAAACCTTGTTACAGTAAAAAAACTATTACTATAGTTTTTCAGGATTTTTTTACCCATTTTTTTACCCATTTTCCCCC